>JBMNTK010000168.1:0-8791 GCA_050945695.1 Anaerolineae bacterium
AAGGCCATGCCCCGCATGGGGGGCGGCATCGTGGACATCGCCGTGGATGTAGTCAAGCAGGACGGCACCACCGCCCAGAAGGGTACCTGGCGGCTCCTCATGCGGATGAGGGAGTAGCCACAGAGGCACAGAGGCACGGAGAGAGATAGCCACCGAGACACGGAGGCACAGAGAAGAAAGGAAAGGAAGTAAGAAGGGGAAAGGGGATTCTGCCTGGTAGCCGCTGGAAACGGCTCCGGCACTATCCCCTATTCCCTTTTCTTCTTGCTTTTCTCTGTGTCTCCGTGTCTCGGTGGCCTATCCCAACCAGCGCTCGAGCCAGGCCCAGGCGACGGTGCCGTGCCATTCGTGGCGGCCGGGATGTTCGTCGTAGGCCAAGCGGTCTGACGCGCCGGCGGCAGCGTAGATGCGCTCTAGGTGCGCGTAGGCCGTGCGCACGTCCTCGATCACGAAGCAGTCGTCCTGGGTGCCGGCTTCGATCAGGACCGGCTTGGGGGCGATGAGCCCGGCCATGTCCGGGATGTCGCCGTAGCGCAGAAGCCCAGGGACGTACTGGGCGCCGCAGAAGTTGCCCTTGCCCCGCATGGTCAGGGCATCGCCCTTGACCGTGCTCAGGTACCCGCTGATGACTGCCACCTTGACTCGGGGGTCGTTGATGGTCAGGTGAGTGGTCATGGTGCCGCCGTAGGACAGCCCCAACACCGCCAGGCGGTCGGGGGCTACTTCGGGCCGAGCGGCCAGGATGTCCAGTGCCCGCATCCCGTCCCAGATGTTCTGGGCGAGCAGCGTGTAGCCGTAGTACTCCCAGGCCATGCTCACCACATTGCAGGGGTCACGGTTCGGACGAGACCACTCCACAGGGGGACGACGCTCGCCGAAGGGGATCCAATCGGGGGCGATGACCACGTAGCCGCGCTGGACGGCCTGACGAGCGTAGTCGTAGTTGAGGGCGCGCACGAGCGACGCCCTCTCCTCTCTGCCCTGATCCAGCCCGACGATGTCGTCCTTGCCGTTGCCATGCCCGTGGGCGGCCAGGATCCCGGGGCGCTTCTCTCCGGGGGCGATTCCCTTGGGGATGAGCAAGTAGGCGGGCACAGTGACGCCGGGAGAGGAGTTGAAGTAGAGCTTGAGGCGGGTGTGGTCGCCGGCGTCCTCCTCTGAGGCGACCTCTACCTCCGGGTTGACGGGCTCCGGCCAGGGGCCGAGGCACCGATGGTAGGCATCGGCAAAGCGGCTGCGCCAGGCCTGGAAGTCGGCGGCGGTCTCGCCCTTGAACGTAAGCTGGGGCTCGAATAGCCGGCCAAAACCCTGGATAGCATCGTAGGCGTTCACGTTGGCTCTCTCGGCCATGTCTCCTCCCAAAGGTAGGTTGCGGCAGCAGCGGCAATCGGCGGCAGTCTACCCCCCGGCCGGGCGCGCCAGGGCGTAGCGGCCGCCGCCGAAGTTGACCAGGGGACCGGGGACGTCGCCCATGTGGGCGGCGAGCACCTGGCCGACGAAGATGGTGTGGTCGCCCGCCTCGGTGACCGACATGAGGCGGCACTCGAAGTTGATGAAGGCATCCTCGATGAGGGGCGTGCGCAGGGCGCGGCCCGGGGCCATCCGCAGGCCACAGCGCTCCACCTTGTCTATGTCGCGGCCGGAGTGGCTGCCACAGATGGCCACCGTCTCGGCCATGTCGGCGGAAGGGAAGGCGAGGACGAACTCGCCCGCCTGCCGGATGAGCTCGTTGGTGTAGCGGGCATGACCCACGGATACGGCGAACATCGGGGGCGTGCCCGACACACGCATGACCCAGCCCGCGGGCATCACATCCACGAAACCGTCCTCCCGGCGAGTGACGATGAGGACGATCCACTCGGGCCGCTGGGCGGCAATCGCTTCGCTCGCGGTGACCTCTCTCATGGTCCCTCCTCTAGGCCGGGTGAGATGGGGGCATGATAGGGCAGTAGGGCGGGGTGTCAAAGGATGGGGGCAGGCCGCCTGGTGGCCCGACTCTCCTGAGCCGGGCCACCGGCGTGCGCGGGCACTACTGCATGCGGAGGGTAAGTGGCACGTAGATGGTGTTGTCCCCGCCGGGCCTGGGCGTTCCCGTAGGCTGGACGGTGGGCGTGGCGGTGGGCACCGTTGTGGGCGTAGCGGTGGGACCGGTCGTGGGGGTCGGCGTCGGCCCGACCACGAAGCTCACTTCGTTGCCGATCTCCTGGAAGGTCGTCCCGTCCAGCGAATAGGTGACCCGCATCGAGTACGATCCGGCGAGGACAGTCATCTCGCCGAAATCTGCCATTTCTATCTCGCTAGACGATACCGTGTAGGAGTCCGGAGCCCACATGTCGCAGGACTCGGTCCCGTTCCGAAGGCAGCGGACTCCGACCTTGGCGACATGGAGGAGTCCTCCCCCTCCGTTGGTGAAATGGGCATACGCGAAGATCCTATCGCCTGGGAGGGGAGGCCAGGGACTGTAGGGGTCGCTCTGCACCTGCAAGCCCCCTTCCAGCTGCATCACCGGTAGGAGCAATGGTCCCTGCTGGGCCTGGATGGCGGAGACGTAGGCCCCCTGGTCGCCCCGGCCGCAGACGAAGGCCTGATCAGGCGTGGCGGCAGCGACGACGCCGTCCGCTGGCCCCGCGGGTGCAGTACCCGGCACATACGAGGAATACATCAGGGTCTTGCCGTCAGCGCTGATGCGGCTGAGGAAGCCGTCCGGCGGCCAGGAGCGGAATCTACGCACATTGGTGGCCGTGACCGGGAAGTCCCGGGAGCCAGTATTGCCGACGACGTAGATGGAGCCGTCGGAGGCGAGCGCTATGTCGTGTCCTTCGTCGTCACTCCCTCCACCCAGGAACCCGGAGATGTTGACCGAATCGCCGAAGGCGTTGACCTGGGCTAGGAAGGCGTCGCGGCCGCCGTTGTGAGAGCGGTCGAAACTCGGGTCCGTGGTAGGGAAGTTCGCCGAGTCTGTGTAGCCGGTTATGTAGATGTTCCCATCGGAATCGCGGGCCATGCCGAGTCCGGCATCATCCTCGCTGCCGCCGAGGTAGGTGGAGAACTTCGCGCTGTACCAGCCGTCCACCTTTGCGAGAAAGGCATCGGTCCGGCCGTTCAGGCTGGCCTGGGCGGGGGACTTGATGGGGAAGTCGTCTGAGCTGGTCCAGCCGGTGATGAGAACCTCATCGCCCGACGGCTCGGCAATGATGGCGTAGGCTCGGTCGTCTCCACTGCCGCCGAAGCAGCGGCCGTACGGGCCTGTAGTGCCGTCGGCGTCTAGTTGAAACACAAGGATCTCTTCACCGCCGCGGAAATTGGGGTTGCTGCACATGGCGGAGCCGGAGGTGGTGTAACCGGCCACGATGGGGCGTGACGAGCTGTCCAGGGCAATGGCCTGGCCAAAGTCGTCGCCGGGCTTCCCATAGTAGATGGAGAAGACGAGATTCGAGCCAGCAGGGTCCAGCTTGGTCACGAAGATGTCGTAGCCGCCGTTGTGAGTCCTGCCAGGATCCCCGGCGGCGACGGCGACGGGGAAGTCGCTGGAGTTGGTGTAACCGGTAACGTAGGCGTTGCCTGCCGAGTCAACGGCGATGCCCATGCCCCGGTCCTCGCCCGTCCCGCCGAGATAGGTGGCATACAGGAGGTTCCCGTCGGCATCCAGCTTGGCGACGAAGACATCCGTGCCGCCGTTGCACTCGCGGTCGTAGGCACCCTCAGTAGTGGGGAAGCTAGCGGACGAGGTGAAGCCCGTGAGGTAAAGGTTGCCGATCGAGTCCATGGCCATGGCGGTCGCCTGGTCGGTGGACGCCCCGGGCAGGGAGACATAGGCGAAGGCCTCCGCTGCCTGCGCCTGAGTGGTCCCCAGGATCGAGCCCACGGTGGCGGGCGGGCCCGCCGGCTCCCTGTCGAAGAGAACCGGCCCGATGTTGCTGCCGGTCAGCCATCCAGCCTCGACCAGTGGCAGCGAGCCGGCCGGTGACGCGGTTCGGGGCAGGCCAGGAGGCGGCGCTGGCGAGGGGTCGGTCGGGTCGGACCGAGCGGCGGCGACGGGCCACAGGACGGCAAGCAGCAGGAGCGGGCAGAGGGCCAAACGAAGGCTACGTGGCGTGTACACCGGGCTGCCTCCTGGGATGGTATGTCCCAGACGTGGGCAAGGCGTAGCCCACGTCTGGGACTGTCGAAGGTGCGACGACAGTGCGCGAGGCCCCTGTTCCCCCAGAGCTAGTGTGGGCCAGAGCTGAGTCTAGCGGGGTCGTGTGAGGGGATCAAGCATGTGGGAGCTTGGCGGCAACCAGCAGTTGCCGCAGGGGTGTCCGTAACCCCGACCGCACGCCTGGGGCCTGGGCGCACCAGTGTGCGCCTAGTAGCGCGCACTCCACGCTTCACGCGTCACGTGTCACCGGTAGGGGCGCTAGCACCCCGGCTTTGACACTGCCATGGTGGCACCATATAGTCTGGCCATGGCTTCCCTGAGTCAGACCGTATCGTCAGTGCACGCTGGCGCCACGCTCTTCGCCGTGGCTGTAGCTGGGGGCGCCGGCATGGCCCTAGAAATGACGGTCTCCCGGCTACTCTTGCCCTATTACGGGGACTCGCATCTGGTCTGGGCCAACCTCATCGGGTTGGTGCTGGCCACGCTCTCCCTGGGTTACTACCTGGGCGGTGCCCTGGCGGACCGGCGGCCCTCGGCCCGGCTGCTCGGGTTGGCGATGCTGGCGGCCGGGGCCTGGGCCGCGCTCATTCCGGTTCTGGGGCCGGCGTGGCTGGGTCTACTGCGCGGGGCGATGCCGGCCGGACAGACGGGCTATCTCGCCGGGTCTTTCCTGGCGGTGACGGTGCTTCTGGCGGTTCCCATGCTGCTCTTGGGCCTGGTGCCGCCTTTCGCCATCCGGCTGCTGCTGGGGGGCGTGGCGGGCGCCGGGAACCTGGCCGGGAGGGTGTATGCCATCTCCACCGTGGGCAGCATGGTGGGGACGTTCGCGCCCGTGTTGTGGCTCATGCCCGCCTTCGGGGTGCGGGCCACGTTCGCCATCACGGCGGTGGCCCTGGTGCTGACGGGCGTGGTCGCGCTGAGGTCTGGCACCTGAGGCAAGCGGTAACAAAGCAGCGAGGCAGGGTAGCAAAGCTGCCAATATAGAGGAGGTCCCATGGCGGACAAGGTTAAGTGGGGTATCATCGGCACCGGCGTGATTGCGCCTAACCACGCCAAGGCAATCACCGCGTCGGAATACGCCGAACTGGTGGCGGTCTGTGATGTGGACGAGCCTAAGGCCCGCGAGTTCGCGGCCCAGTACGGCAACCCGGCCGTCTACACCGACTACATCAAGATGCTCGATGAGGCGGGCCTGGAAGCGGTGAGCATCTGCACGCCCTCGGGCATGCACTCGCAGATGACCATCGATGCCGCCGACCGGGGCATCCACGTGCTGTGCGAGAAGCCCATGGCCATCACCCTGGATCAGATGGATGCCATGGTGGAGGCGGTCAAGCGCAACGGGATCAAGGCCGGGATCATCTTCCAGCGGCGCACCAGCCCGCTGTCCCAGAAGGTACGGGACGCCGTGCAGGCGGGAGTCTTGGGCCAGATGGTCCTGGGCGATGCCTACCTCAAGTACTACCGCTCGCCCGCGTACTACAAGAGTGCCGACTGGCGCGCCACCTGGGAGCTGGACGGTGGCGGAGCCCTCATGAACCAGGGCGTGCACGGCATTGACCTGTTGCTGTGGATCATGGGCTCCCCGGTCAAGACGGTCTTCGCCAAGGCCGAGGCCAAGGTTCGGGATATCGAGGTCGAGGACACAGCCGTGGCCGTGCTCACCTTCGAGAACGGCGCCTATGGCGTGATCGAAGGCACCACCTCCTGCAACCCCGGTGAGATCAGCACCTTCGCCTTCCACGGCGACCGCGGCACCATCATCTTCGGCGACCGGGGCCTGGTGCGGTGGGCAGTGGCCCCCAGCCGGGACGAGGTGGCCCAGGACGACCCGTCCCAGGCGGTGGACGCTCAGTCAACGGTGCGGTCTCCCAATGATCCGCGTTCCCTGAGCAGCCAGGGGCACCAGTTCCAGGTGGACGACCTGGCCCTGGCCATCCGGCAGAACAGGGAGCCCTTCGTCACGCCCGAGCAAGCGCGGGCGGCCGTGGAGCTCATCCTGGCCATCTACGAGTCGGCTCGCACGGGCAAAGAGATCGTGATGAAGGACTTCGTCGCCCGCCGGTGAGTCGGCCACGGAGGCACAGAGATGGATGGAAGGCGGATAGTGGCCATGTGCGGCATCGTCTGTTCGGAGTGCGGGGCTTACCTTGCCACCCAAGCGGACGACCTCCAGGCCAAGCAGAAGGTGCTGGAGCAGTGGCGTGTGGAGTACAACGCTCCTAACCTGGATCTGAGTGCCGTCACATGCGATGGCTGCATGGCCACTGAGGGGCGCCTGAGCACTGCTCATCTGCCGATATGCGACATCCGCAAGTGCGGGATCGAGCATGCTGTGCCCAACTGCGGCCACTGTCCCGAGTACGCCTGTGCCAAGCTGGAGGAGTGGTTCGGCTACGCTCCCGATACCCGCAAGGTGCTCGACGAGGAGCGACGCAGTCTATGACCGGAGCGGGTGTGCATAACACCACACGGGCGACAACGAGGTCACCTGTGGGGGCGGTGTAAGGGCCTTTGGGTGTCCGGGCCGGACCTGTGTTTGCCCGGTTCCGAAATGCAACCCGCGGCGGCCTGCTGTTGACAAGCCAGGCCCGCGCTGCTAGTGTCATCTCAAGTGAATAAGCTGGGGGAGCTCGGAGACACCGGGCTGAGAGGGCGGTCGCACCTGCAAGGGTGCTAGCTGCCGACCCCTGGAACCTGAACTGGGTAAGGCCAGCGGAGGGAAGCAAGAGCAAAGACAAAGCGGCTACCCCCAGGGTGGCCGCTTTTTTGGCACTCCGAAATCGGAGGTGGCAGTGCTGGGGCTGGTGGTATCGGGCGGCGACTATGACCCGCCGCGCCGACTGGCAGAGTGGGCTAGCCGGGCCCAAGTGATAGTGGCGGCCGACAGCGGCGCGGAACATGCCCTCAGGATGGGGCTCAAGGTTGATGTCGTAGTGGGAGACCTGGATTCGCTCGCGGGAGCAGCCTGCGAGCGGCTGCAGGCCGAGGGTACCACCTTCCTTCGACACCGGCCGGACAAGGACGAGACCGACACGGAGCTGGCCCTGAGGGCGGCGCTGGACCGCGGCTGCGATGAGGTGGTCCTGCTGTGCGCCCTGGGTGGTCGGCTCGACCACGCCCTGGCCAACGTGTTCCTCCTGGCCGTGCCCGAGCTGGACGAGCGGTCCCTGGTGGCCTCGGGCGATACGGAGGTGAGACTGATACGCCGGTCCGCCCGGTTCGAGGGGGCCAAGGGAGACCTGCTCACCCTCTTGCCCTTCGGCGTGGACGCGGTAGGGATCACGACGGTCGGGCTGGAGTATCCACTCAGGGCCGAGACCCTGCCGGTGGGCTTGGCCCGAGGGGTGAGCAACGTCTTCGAGGGCGCCCAGGCCGAGGTCAGCCTGCAGGCAGGGGCACTATTGGCGGTACACATCCGGGGCGGCGCCCCAGAATAGAAGGAGGTTAGTGATCATGGCGAAGGTGGTTATGGGCATTCAGGTGATCCCCCAGGCGGACAATGTCTACGACGTGGTGGACCGGGCCATAGACGTGATTGAGGCCAGCGGCCTGCGCTACGAGGTCACCCCCATGGAGACCGTGGTCGAGGGTGAGCTGGACGAGCTGCTGGAGGTGGCCAAGCGGGCTCACCGAGCCACGCTGGAGGCGGGCGCGCGCAGCGTGATCACCCACATCAAGCTGGCCGAGCAGGGTCAGGGCCGAGACGTGACCGTGGCCGACATCATGGCCCGGTATCGGTGATGTACGGGGAGGGTGGACCCCGCCCCGGGCTACTGCAGCGCTGGCGGGAATGGGCCCCGGCAACTCTGCTGATCATAGGCCTGCTGGTTGTCTGGGAGGTAGGCGTCCGCGTCAGTGGCACACCGGAGTGGCTGCTGCCCGCCCCGAGCGCCATCGCTGCCGCCTTCGTGGATTCGGCTCCCCTGCTGGTCGGGCATACCGAGCGGACCCTGGTGGAGACGGCGGTCGGGCTGGCTGTCTCCATCGTCACCGGCGTGGCCTTGGCCGTGGCGGTGGATCTGCTGCCCAGCCTGAGGCGGGCCATCTACCCCGTCCTGGTGGTGTCCCAGACCATACCCATCATCGCCCTGGCCCCGCTGCTGGTGGTGTGGTTCGGGTTTGGGCTGTTGCCCCGGGTGCTGGTGGTGACACTGGTGTGCTTCTTTCCCATCGCCATCAGTACCGCTCAGGGGCTGGCGAGCGCCGACCCCGACATGGTGGCCCTGCTGGCCTCGATGGGAGCGAGCCGGTTCCAGATCTTCCGCAAGGTGAGGCTTCCCGGGGCGCTGCCGTCGGCCTTCGCCGGGCTACGCATCGCCGCGACCTACGCCGTGATCGGCGCGGTGATCAGCGAGTGGGTGGGCGCCAGCCGGGGCCTGGGCATCTTCATGATTCGATCCGCCAACTCGTACCTTACGGCGCGCCTCTTCTCGGCTATCGCCCTGGCTTCGGTGCTGAGCATCGCCCTGTTTGGGCTGGTAGTGCTGGTGGAGAGGCTGGCATTGCCTTGGTACTACGCGGCGAGAAGGGAGGAACGATGGGAAGATATACGATGATGCTTGGGGTGGGGGGCGAGAGACGGGGGGCCCCCCCCCCCCCCCCCCCCCCCCCCGGGGGCGGGGGGGGGGACCCGCCCACACCCCCCCG
>JBMNTK010000169.1:0-8777 GCA_050945695.1 Anaerolineae bacterium
CCATCGCCAGGAAAAGGTGCTCGGTGCTAACGTACTCATCGTGCATGTTGCGGGCTTCTTGCACTGCCTCGCGCAGGACGGCGTCCAACTCGCGGGACAGGTAGAGCTGAACGGCACCGTGTACGGTGGCCAGGCGGGAGAGGCGTGCCTGCGCCTCCCGCCGCACCCGGGAGACGTCCACGCCCATCTTCCCCAGGACCTCGGGCACCACCCCGCCCGGCTGATCCAAGAGGGCCAGCAGCAGGTGCTCGACCTCGACCTGGGCGTGGTTGCGCTCCCGTGCGCTTTCCTGGGCCCCGGCGAGGGCCTCCCGTGCCTTTTCTGTGAGTCTGTTGTAATCCATGATCAACCCTCTAACTCAGTTGTCAGATGCTGTGATGACGCTGAAGGGCGCGATATGCTCCGCTTGGCTCGGCGGCTACTCACCCAGTTCAGCAGGGGGCAGCGCCAGCTTTCCGGAGAGCACACGGGCGCGTCCCTCAGCCGCCACTAACCGCCGCAGGTACTCGATCTCCCGTAGCAGCTGTTGTTCCCTGCGGTTGGCCTCTTCCTGCAGAGTCCGGATCTGCTCGGTCATGTTCAGGATCACCTCGACGCCGGCCAGGTTCACCCCCAGCTCTCCCGTCAGGCGACAGATGAGCCGCAGCCTTTCCAGGTCACGCTCGGAGTAGAGCCGGCGATTGCCTCCCGTCCGGCGGGGGGTGACAAGCCCCAGCCCCTCGTAGTGCCGCAGCGTCTGCGGGTGGAGCTCCACCAGCCGGGCGGCAATACCGATGGTGTACTTAGGTTCGCCGCGTGGGTCTTGATGAGACACTTACTTCCCCCTACACGGCCTCACCGGCCGGTTCCCGTCCGGCCAGTTCTCGGAAAAGCGCCATATCTCGTTCGCTCAGTCTGGTGGGCAGCACGACGCGCACCCGGACGTAGAGGTCCCCCCGCTGCTCGGGGTTGCGCAGGTTGGGCATGCCCTGGCCCCGCAGCCGGAACACTCGCCCGTTCTGCGTGCCGGCCGGTATATTCAGCTTGAGCGCCCCGCCCAGGCCCTGGACGGTGACGGACCCACCCAGGATGCAGGTGTAGAGGTCCACGGGCACCTCGGTGTGGAGGTCGTCGCCCTTGCGCTCGAAGCGCGGATGCTCCCTCACCTTCACCTTGAGGTACAGGTCGCCGGCCGGCCCACCGCTGACGCCAGGCCCACCCTGGCCCCGGAGCCGCACGCGCGAACCGGTGCGCACCCCGGCAGGGATGGAAGCCTCCAGGCGCCGGCTGTCTATGGCTATCACCCGGGTGGTGCCGGTGAAGGCCTCTTCCAGGCCTATCTCCACTTCGTGCTCGAGGTCCTGGCCTCGCCGGGGCGCCTGCGTCCAGGTACGTCCTCGGGTCTGGGTGCCCCGGCCCATGGAGCCAAACAGGGCCTCGAAGAAGTCGGAGAAGCCGAAGCCACCTAGGTCCTCGGTGTCGAACTCAGTGGTATAGACCCCGCCCCCCGGACGGCCGGCCTGAGCCCCGCCAAACCACTGGCTCCAGTCGAAGCCACCAGCGTTGGCACCGCTCCGTTGCCACTGCTCGTAGCTGCTGCCCAGCTGATCGTACTTGCGGCGCTTCTCTGGGTCGGACAGGACGGCGTGGGCCTCGTTTATTTCCTTGAAGCGATTGGCCGCTTCTTTGTCGTTCGGGTTGACGTCGGGATGGTACTTGCGGGCCAGCTTCCGATATGCCTTGCGAATCTCGTCCTCGGTGGCGTCCCGGCTGACCCCCAGTACCTTGTAGTAGTCCTTGTATTCCATGCGCCCTCACCTGAGTGTCATCCGGCGATTCTAGCACTTGAGTCCAGCCGCGTCAAGTGACTTTAGTCAGCTTGACTCAAGTTTCGTCTCGTCCGATGTGGTCCGCGGGGCCTCACGCGCAGGTGCAAAGACGCCAAGCCACTTGCCCTTCCGCCCTATGCGCCTTGGCTCTTTGCGTGAGACGTGTGCGGCCCTCGCGTCACCCTAGTGCGTTGTGCCGCTGGGCCCTGCTGTGCTATACTGAGAGGCACGTTGGGGCGTCGCCAAACGGTTAAGGCAGCGGCCTTTGGAGCCGCCAGATGGAGGTTCGAATCCTCCCGCCCCAGTCTCCTCTCACGCCGGGACCCCGGCCAGTCCATAGGCCGCCCGTCTCACCCACCCCAACCCATGCGAGGCCGCGATCATGGACCTTTCAGTTGTGATCCTCGCCGCCGGCAAGAGCACCCGTTTCCGCTCCCGAATCTCCAAGGTGCTGCACCCCCTAGCGGGCAAGCCCATGATTCTCTACAGCGTTGACACCGCCTACACCTTCTCCCCCTCACCGCCCGTACTGGTCGTGGGCGACAACCAGTCGCAGGTGCAGGCCCTCCTCGGTGACCGCGTGCGCTACGTCCGCCAGGATCAGCCCCTGGGCACCGGCCACGCTGTCCTCCAGGCCCGCCAGGCCCTCCTGGGCCAATGCGACGTCCTCCTGGTGACCTTCGGGGATATGCCTCTCCTTCGCCGAGAGACCCTCCAGGCGGTGGTGGATCGGTTCCGGGAGAAGCGCCCGACCATCTCCATGCTCACCGTGATCTCCGAGGACCCCATGGCTTACGGCCGCGTGGTGCGCGATGCCTCCGGCGGCGTAGTAGCCATCGTGGAGGAGGCCGTCGCCACGCCCGAACAGCGCGCCATCAAGGAGCTCAACTGCAGCGTCTACTGCTTCGACGCCCAGTGGCTCTGGGACAACCTCCCCCGGCTCACCCCCAGCCCCAAGGGCGAGTACTACCTCACGGACACGGTCGAGATGGCCGTCAGCCAAGGCCGCCAAGTGGAAGCGGTAGTCTCCTACGATCCAGACGAGGTCACCGGCCCCAACAACCGGGTTCAGTTGGCTCAGGCCGAGCGGATCATGCGCCGCCGAATCAACGAAAGGCTCATGCTGTCCGGGGTGACGCTCCTGGACCCCGACACCACCTACGTTGATCACGACGTCGAGGTGGGCCAGGATACGACCATCTGGCCCAACACCCACCTCATCGGCAACACGCGCATCGGCGAGGACTGTCAGATCGGCCCCAACAGCTTCGTGCGGGATTGCCAGATCGGGGATCGGTGCACCGTTCAGGCTTCCTACATTGAAGGGGCTACCATAGGGGAGGATTGCTCGATCGGTCCGTTTGCCCGCATCCGGCCGGGCACCACTTTCGACCCGGGCGTGCACATGGGATCCTTTGGCGAGGTGAAAGGCTCCCACCTGGGCCCTCGGGTTCGCATGGGGCACTTCTCGTACCTGGGGGACACTGAGGTCGGCGAGGACGTGAATATCGGGGCCGGCACCGTCACCTGCAACTACGACGGGCAGGCCAAGCACCGCACCCGGATCGGGGACAGGGTATTCGTGGGGAGTGGGGCCATGCTGGTGGCACCCCTGGAGGTAGGAACAGGCGCCGTGATCGGGGCCGGCTCGGTGGTCACTCATGACGTGCCGGCCAACACCGTGGTCTACGGCGTCCCCGCTCGGCCTAGATCAGGCTAGTCCGGAACCGCTTCCCCGGCCTCGCTGTGAGGGTGGGCCGCTTCGCGCGCTCTCACCTGGGAGCGCAAATCCAATCCCTCCGCGTAGTCACTCAAGCGGCGGAGGGCGTTAGTCAGCCGGTCGTCCCCGGCCGCCGGGAAGCGCGAGCGACACTCCATCACTCGCAACGCCAGGTCCCGAAGGACCCGGTACTCATACGGCGACAGGTTCAGGCGGCGGCCCCGATAGGTGGCGGCCCGCTGGACCAGGTCGACCGTCAACTGCCCTTCTTGCAGCGTGGGGTGGTCACCGCGGACCTCCGTACGCCGCAGAAGGGCAGCGAGCCTGGCTACGAGCTCCTTCTGGCTCAACCCAGCCGGCAGGCATAAGTCGGCTCCCGCGTTGAGCATGCGCACGCGGTCCGTGACCTCACCGGCGCCGATGATCGCCACGCGACACTCGCCCGGCATCCCGCCAGCCAGTCGGGTGATGTCCGCGGGGTCCAGTGTGGTCAGGTCATCTACCTGGATGACCACCAACGAGGCAGCCGCTCGCCTCCCTTCCGGGGCGGCGCCACCGCTTGCCCATTGAGCTATCAGCACACCGTGACCCCGACGCGCCAGTTCCTCCCTCAGCCCGGTCATGGTCTCCGGCCGCTGAGCGAGGACCAGCACTTCCAGGGGCACCCTTCCCTCCACTGCGCCACTCCAAACCTGCCCTGCGTACACCGCCAATTGTACCCGATCCTCAGGCACTCGATCATGCGTTATGTATAGTAATTCATTAGATGTAGGTTAGAAATGCCAGGTCCTTTGCCGCCCTCATCGGCGGGGCGGTATAATCTACGCGCGCTGAGGGAGGTTACCGCATGTCGGCAGATGGGCTCTACGATCTGGTGGTCGTTGGCGCGGGGCCGGGGGGCTATTCCTGCGCTCTGCGCGCCGCTCGGGGCGGTCTAAGCGTTGCCGTCGTGGAGCAGGACCGCGTCGGTGGCGTGTGCCTGAACCGGGGCTGCATTCCCACCAAGATCGGCCTGCAGGCCGCCAGCTACATGCGGGCTTCCGCTGCCGCTGTCCCCTTTGGCGTGACACTGGGTGAAGCCCAGTTCGACCTGCCTCAGCTTCGGCGCCATCAAGCCCAAGTGGTGCGCTGGCTCACCTCCGGGGTAGAGGCCCTCCTCTATCAGCGCGGCGTTGACGTGATCCGAGGGCGCGCTCGCCTGGCCCCCGAGGGCATAGTCGCCGTGGAGGGCGACGAGGGACACAGGGTGATCCGAGGTGCCACCCGGGTCATCGCCACCGGCTCCCGTGAGCGCCAGCTGCCCCAGCTGACCATTGACGGCCAGAAGGTCCTGGGCAGCACCGAACTCCTCGCCCTTGAGCAGCTCCCCAGCTCCATTGCCGTGGTGGGCGCAGGGGCCGTGGGCACCGAGTTTGCCTCCATGTTCGCAGACTTCGGCTCCCAGGTGACCCTCATCGAGGCGCTGCCCCACATCCTCCCCCTGGAGGACAGGGAGTGCGGCCAGGTGGTGGCTCAGTCGCTGGAGGCGCGAGGGGTGCGCATCCTCACCGGCGCCCCGGTGCAGTCCGTGGATCGCTCGGGCGCGGGCGTGACCCTCGAATGCCTGGTTCAGGGCACCCCGGAGAGGATCTCCGCCGACGTGGTCCTGGTGGCCGTGGGGCGCGTCCCCAATACCGAGGACCTCGGCCTGGAGGATCTGGGCGTCAAGACGGTCCGGGGCTATATCGAGGTGGACGCCGACCTGCGCACGTCCGTGCCCGACCTCTACGCCATCGGCGACTGCGTACCCACGCTGGCCCTGGCGCACGTGGCGGCGGCCGAGGGCAAGTACGTGGCGGAGCTCGTGTCCGGGGGACGTCCCCGGCGCCTAGCTCAAGAGGCCATGCCCCGCGCGACCTATGCCCACCCGGAGATCGCCAGCGTTGGCCTGACGCAAGAGCATGCGGAGAAGCTCGGCCTCGAGACCGTCATCAGCCGCTACCCTCTGCGAGCCAACGGCAAGGCTGCCATCTACGGCGAGACCGAGGGCATGGTCAAGATAGTGGCCGAGAAGGGCAGCCACGTGGTGAGGGGTATCCATATCGTGGGGCCGGCGGCATCCGAGCTCATCGGCGAGGCGGCCCTGGCCATGCGGCTTGAGGCCACAGCTGCCGAGATCGCCGCCACCGTCCACGCTCATCCAACCGTCTCAGAAGCAATCCTGGAGGGCGCCGAGGGCGTCCTTGGGGTGGCCACCCATACCTAGGGAGGGGATCTCACCGCAGAGATCGCGGAGACCGCGGAGAAGGCGCAGAGAAGGAACAGAATAGGGAGAGGATATGGGTGCTGTCGTTGCTCGTTTCGCTCCTTGCCCTGCAGCCCCAAGACCGTTCCCTTCCTCCCCCTTTTCCTCCCTGTGTTCTCCGCGATCGCTGCGGTGAGATCCCTCTTCATCACCAAAGGAGAGTAGAGCCTTGAGCAATCCCCATCGGGTAACCCTGATACCCGGCGACGGCACCGGTCCGGAGTTGGTGAGCGCTACCCGCCTGGTCCTAGAGGCTACCGGCGTCCCCTTCGAGTGGGAGATACAAGAGGCCGGTCTCCCCGTCTTCGAGGCCGAAGGCACCCCCCTGCCCGACCGAGTACTGGAGTCCATCCGCCGGAATCGTGTCGCCCTCAAGGGCCCCATCACTACCCCCATCGGGGGCGGGTTCCGCAGCGTCAACGTCACCTTGCGCCAGGCGCTCGACCTCTACGCCAACCTCCGTCCGGCCAAGAGCTACCCGGGCGTCCGTTCCCGCTATGAGGGCATAGACCTGGTGATCGTGCGGGAGAACACCGAGGACCTCTACGCCGGCATCGAGCACAACGTCATACCCGGCGTGGCCGCCGAGTCCATCAAGATCATCACTCGCGCCGCTACCGAGAGGATCGTGCGTTTCGCCTTCGAGTACGCCCGCAAGCACGGCCGCCGCTCCGTCACCGCCGTGCACAAGGCCAACATCATGAAGCTCACCGATGGGCTGTTCCTGGACGTGGCCCGCGAGGTGGCAGCAGAGTACCCTGACATACCCTTCCAGGACCGCATCGTGGACAACATGTGCATGCAGCTGGTCCAGCGGCCGGAAGAGTACGACGTGTTGGTCATGCCGAACCTCTACGGCGACATCGTCAGCGACCTGGCCTCGGGCCTGGTGGGCGGGCTGGGGGTAGCACCCGGCGCCAACATCGGAAGCGAGATCGCCGTCTTCGAGCCCGTTCACGGTTCCGCACCCAAGTATGCCGGCCAGGACAAAGTCAACCCTACGGCCACCATCCTGAGCGGCATGTTGATGCTGCGCCACCTGGGCGAAGAGGCGGCAGCGAATGCTGTCGAGCAGGCAGTGGCCGACGTCATCGCCGCCGGCGAGTACGTGACCTACGACCTCAAGCCCAACCGCGATGACCCCACCGCTGTGGGCACCCGGCGGATGGCGGAGGCCATCGCCGAACGGGCACGAGAGCTGATGGCGAAAGCGTAGCCAGCAGAGGAGAGGCAGTAGCCGCGATGTTGAGAGTAGCTTTCCAGGGTGAGCACGGTGCGTACTCGGAAGAGGCCGTCCGCCAGCACTTCGGGCCAGAGGTCGAGCCTGTCCCGGTGCCCTCGTTCGGCGACATCTTCAAGGCGGTCACGCGCGAGCAGGTAGACCGAGGCATGTTGCCCATCGAGAACGCGGTGGCGGGTTCGGTCATCTCCGCCTATGACCTGCTGTTGGAAAGCGACCTCAAGATCGAGGCCGAGGTGTTCCTGCACGTGCGCCATTGCCTCTTGGCCCCTGCCGGCACCCGCATTGAGGACATCCGCGTGGTGCGCTCGCACCCTCAGGCCCTGGCCCAGTGCGAGCGCTACCTGGCCGCCCGTGGCTGGGAACCTCAGCCGGTCTATGACACCGCCGGGGCGGCAAAGGAGCTGGCAGCCTGCCCTGAGCCGGGCGTGGCCGCCATCGCCAGCCGCCTGGCGGGCGAGATCTACGGCTTGCAGATCCTGGACGCTGGCATCGAGGATTACCCCTTCAACTTCACCCGCTTCTTCGTCCTAGGCACATCCACCCCGGCGCCGGCGGAGCGCAGCAAGACCTCGCTGGTGTTCGCGCTGCCGCACCGGCCCGGCGCCCTCTACGAATGCCTCGGCGAATTCGCCACCCGCGGCATCAACCTGACCAAGCTGGAGTCCAGGCCCAGGCGTAACCGGCCCTGGGAGTACGTGTTCTACCTGGACTTCGAGGGCCACGCCGCTGAGCCCCGGTACCGGGAGGCCCTGCTGGGCCTCCTGGAGCGGGCCGCCTTCGTCAAGATCCTGGGCTCCTACCCGGCAGCCACCATGCCCGAGGGTTAGGGGGATTGACCGCAGAGAACGCAGAGAGCGCTGAGAAGGAAAGGAGGAAGAGAGGAAAGAGCAAGAAGGAAATGGTTGCTGGCGACCGAGGAGCGAATCGGAGAACACACGCTCCACCCTGCCACAGTACCTACATCCTTCCCTTCCTATCTTCTTTCTCTGCGTCTTCTCGGCGGTCTCTGCGATCTCTGCGGTGAATCTCCCCCTCGGTTGACGCCCGCACCGCTATCCCCTAGACTTCGCTTGTCTCCCGGGGTGCAGATGTCGGTAGCCGACGACGTCAAACAGAGAATAGATATCGTCGAAGTCATCTCGGAGTCCGTCACCCTAAAGAAGGCTGGTCGCACTTACAAAGGCCTTTGCCCCTTCCACCAGGAGCGGACGCCGTCCTTCGTAGTCTACCCCGACAACCAGTCGTGGCATTGTTTTGGCGCCTGCAGCGAGGGAGGAGACGTCTTCTCCTTCGTCCAGAAGATCGAGGGTGTGGACTTCGGGGAGGCACTGCGCATCCTGGCGCAGCGGGCGGGGGTGAGCCTGCAGCCCCAAACGCCCGAGATGGTCCAGGAGGCCCAGGAGCGCGACCGCCTGCTGGAACTGCTCGACCGCGCCGCCACCTTCTTCTCCAGCCAACTCTACGAACCCCGGGGCGAGATCGCCCGCCAGTATCTGGAACGTCGGGGAGTGACTCCGGCCACCGCCGAGGAGTTCCGCCTCGGCTACGCCCCTGACTCCTGGCGCGCCCTGATCACCCGGATGACCGCCGAGGGCTACAGCCTACAGGAGCTGGTGGAAGCCGGCTTGGCCATCGAACGGGAAGAGCAGGACCCCTCCCGTCCCGGCGCCCGTGCCTACGACCGTTTCCGCAACCGGCTCATCATTCCCATCACCGATGCCC
>JBMNTK010000170.1:0-8608 GCA_050945695.1 Anaerolineae bacterium
ATGATGGGGGTATGGGCTCATGGCATGGAGGCCAACGGTGCTGGCTCCGTCGAGGCGGCTGCTCGTGGCCCTGGCACTCGCGGGGCTGCTCCTCGCCCTAGGGTCAACGGGTGCTCTGGCGCAGGAAGGCAAGTCCTTCCACTGGACCCGGTACGATTACACCGTGGACATCCTCGAGAACGGCGATATGCTGTTCGAGGTGACCATGGCTTTCTCGTTCGACTCCGGCAGCTTCAGCCAGGGATACTACCTGTTCGACATGGCCCGGCTGGAGGATGTCCGGGACGTGTCCCTCTCTGAGGGGGACCGAGAGTACACACCCACGGGCTCGGAACGCGAGTACGGCTACCGGGCCACCGTGGACGATGAGTTCGAGGTGCTCTGGTGGTTCCCGCCCACCGAGAACGCCGTGCGCACCTTCACCCTTCGCTATCGGGTGATCGGTGGACTGCGCATCTACGAGGGCGGCGACCAGTTCTGGTGGTTCTTCTACGCTGGCGACCGGCCCGGGCGTATAGACAGTGGCACGATCACCGTGCACCTGCCCGGTGACGTCGCCCTCGAGGACCTGCAGCTGGCCGCCAACCCGGCCACCGTGCCGATCGAGCAGATAGGTCCGCGCACGCTGCAGGCACGGGTGGAGGGGCTGCCCCCCAACCGGGAGGTTGAGCTGCGGGTGCAGTTCCCGCATGGGCTCGTTCAGGCCGATCCCCCTTCCTGGCAGGCGGCGGAAGACCGGCTTGCGGAGTACAACGAACGCTGGCGACCTCTGGTGGAGTTGGGGCTGCTCGGCCTGTCCATCCTGGCCCTCGTAGGTGGCGCTGCCGGGGTGGTGGCGCTCTGGTACACCCGGGGACGAGACAAGCCCGTGGGGCTGGTCGCCGAGTACCTGACAGAGCCTCCGTCCGACCTCAGGCCCGGGCTGGCTGGGGCGCTGGTGGACGAGAAGGTGGGCGTCCAGGACATTCTGGCCACTATAGTGGACCTGGGCCGGCGGGGGGAGCTGGAGATCGAAGAGACCCAGGAGAAGGGCTTCCTGGGCATTGGCGAGAAGCGAGACTTCATCTACCGCCGCCTCAAGGGCGCTAAGGAGCTGAGCCGGTACGAGTCCACCCTGCTCAGGGAGCTCTTCGGCAGCAGAGACGAGATCCGGCTCTCAGAGCTCAAGGACCGTTTCTACTCGTCCATCCCTCAGATTGCCAAGGAGATGTACGAGGAGCTCACCCAGAAGGGCTACTTCCACGGCAACCCGGAGAGAGTGCGGGCACGGTGGCAGGGGACCGGCGTGGTCGGGCTGGTGCTGAGCTTTGTCGTTCTCGTATGCCTTTCGACCTCTCTGTCCCGGTATGCGGGCAACTTCTTCTGCCTGCCCTTGTCCGTGGGCTTTGGCTTCGCCCTCCTGATCGTCGTCGGCTCGGCCATGCCGCGGAAGTCCGATGCCGGGGCGGAGGAGGCGGCCGGCTGGGAGGCGTTCAAGCGCTACCTCCAGGACATCGAGCGCTACGAGGACCTGGAAGAGAAGAAGGCCATCTTCGAGCGCTTCCTGCCCTATGCCATCGCCTTCGGCATGGAGAAGGACTACATCAACAAGTTCAGCAAGGTGGAAGCACCGGCGCCCATCTGGTACCATCCCTATCCCCCGATCATATACGGCACCGGCCGGCCGTTCCCCCGAGAGACTGGCGGCGGCATGACCCCGGTCTCTTCGGGCGGTGGCGGGGGGATGCCCTCCCTGCAGGGGATGAGCAACAGCATGTCGGCGTCGCTACAGAGCATGAGCAACGGCCTGCAGACCATGCTCAACTCTGCTGCCAACACCCTCACCAGCCAGCCCCGCAGCAGTGGCGGGAGTAGCGGCGGCTGGAGCGGTGGTGGCGGCGGGTTCGGCGGCGGTGGCGGTGGCGGCGGCGGGTCCGGCGCTCGGTAAGGAGGTCATCACATAATGCGAAACAACGGTAGAGTCCTTGGCCTCATACTAGTGGGCGCCGGCGTGGCGCTGCTCCTAGTGGTGTCAATCTGGGTGATTGCCGGGGTGGCAGAGGGGCGGTACGAAGGCCTGGCCGCTCCCGTGCTGGGCATCGGCATGGCGTTGCTCTTCGGCACCGTGCCGTTGGTGGGCATCGGGGCCTTCCTGCTCATCAAGAACCGGCAGGAAGAGCGAGCCATGGCGGAAGTCCAGAAGGAGAGGCAGCTGCTCAACATGGTTCAGACCCGGGGCCAGATAGACATCCCATCTGCGGTGCTGGAACTGCAGGTGACCCGGGACACCCTCAGGAACTACATCTACGACCTGGTGGGCAAGGGGCTGTTCACCGGCTACGTCAACTGGGAGCGCGGGATGCTCTACAGCCGCCAGGCAGGGGAGATGCCCACCGACCGGTGCCCCAACTGTGGTGGGCAGCTGCAGCTGGCGGGCAAGGGCGTTGTCCAGTGCCCGTACTGTGGTTCGGAGATCTTCCTCAAGGGTTAGTCATCGCTGGAGGCATGCAATGGACTACCGTGACAGGATCGAAGGGGACCTGGGGGGCTTTGAGCGCCTGGTTCGGCAGATCCCCGGCTATCGGGGGTACAAGGAGCGGGAGCAGGCCCGCGAGGCCGACCGGCTGCTGCGGGAGCGCCTCAGCCAGAGGCTCTATGCACAGCGGGATCGGATCCTGGAGATCGTGCGTACCCTCACCCGACGGGGTGGCTTGGCCCTACTGGGCGACCTGGACCTGGCCTCCCGGCGGCTGGAGACCCTCTCTGACACCGTGCGCACCGCTTCCTATGGCTATGCCGGCCTGTTCGACGCCATCAAGGTGGGACAGGAGGAGTTGGCTGCGCTGTACGAGCATGACGCTGCCCTGATGGACCAGGTGCCTGTGCTGGAGGGCGCTGTGGATGCGGTGGAGGCGGCCATAGGAGACCCCCAGAAGTTCGGCGAGGCATCCGCCGCCCTGCTCCAGGCCGTGGCAGACCTGAAGCGCCACTGGGACGGTCGCCACGATGCTCTCATGGCCCTAGGGTAGGAGAGGCCGCGACCGGAGATGGCAGCCCTGCGTCACCTAGTATACGGAGGCTGAGATGGCCAGAGTATTTGACGTCGTTGAGTTCCTCGATGAGTCCGGGAATGAGATGGTGCACCGGGTCCCCGAGTTTGGCCCCGGGGACTTCCGGTTGGGATCGCAGCTGATTGTCCGCGAGAGCCAGTGGGCGGTGTTCTTCCGCGATGGCAAGGCTTTGGACGTGTTTGGCCCGGGCCGGCATACGCTGACCACCGCCAACATCCCCCTGCTTGCCAGCTTGGTCAACATCCCCTTCGGCGGGCGCTCGCCCTTCACCGCCGAGGTCTACTTCGTCAGCCGCCGAGACTTCATTGACCTCAAGTGGGGCACCGAGAACCCCATCCCTCTGCGGGACAAGGAACTGGGGATCGTGCGGCTGCGGGCGTTCGGCACCTACTCCACGGCGGTGTCCGATCCTCAGCTCTTCGTCAACAAGATCGTGGGCACCCAGGGGCTCTACGCCACGCCCCAGATCGCCAACTATCTACGGGGCATCATCATCAGTCGTCTGACGGACGTGCTGGGTGAGGTGGCGACCTCTATCTTTGACCTGCCCGCCCTGTTCGACGAGCTGGCCTCGGCCATCCGGGCCCGGTTGCAGGACGACTTCGCTGCTCTGGGGCTGACCCTGAAGGGCATGTACGTCAGCTCGATCACCCCCACCGAGGAGACGGCCAAGGCCATAGACGAGCGGGCTGCCATGGGGGCCATCGGCAACATGCAGGCCTACCTCCAGTTCAAGGCCGCCCGGGCGCTGGGCGATGCGGCGCTGGCCGGCGGCGGTGGCGGCGAAGGTGGCCTGGCGGGAGCGGGCGTGGGCCTGGGTGCAGGGCTGGGCCTGGGCGCCGTTGTGGCCCGGGAACTGGGCGCAGCCATCAGCGGCGGCGGTCAGCAGGCGGCCCCGGCGCAGGGAGCAGCCGGCGTGACCTGCCCCAAGTGCGGAACGGTGAACCCGGCAGGAGCCAAGTTCTGCAGCAACTGCGGCACGGCTCTGGGCACGGTTCAGTGCCCCAATTGCGGCACTCAGAACCCGGCCTCGGCCCGGTTCTGCAGCAACTGCGGGCAGAAGCTGCGCGACTAGCCAACAGTCTACACTGCCCTCCTTGAGGGTCCGGCTCGGCCGTGCTATAAGGCGGACAACCCTTCACTGCGGGAGTCCACGCTAGCATGGCCGAGCTTCCTTTCCGACAGGTACACCTGGATTTCCACACCTCACCCCTGATCCCGGACGTAGGCTCTGAGTTCGACCCGGATGAGTTCGCCCGGACGCTCGAGGCCGCGCACGTGAACTCGGTGACCCTCTTCGGCAAGTGCCACCACGGCATGTCCTACTACCCGACTGAGGTGGGGGTGGTCCACCCCGCCCTGAAACGGGACCTCCTGGGCGAGCAGATCAGGGCCTGCCAGGAACGGGGCATCCGTACGCCCATCTACATCTCGGTGGTCTGGGACGAGCACATGGCCCACGAGCACCCGGAGTGGCTACAGGTGACGCCGGCCGGGCGCGCCGGGGTGATCCCGCCCTTCACCGCCGGCTGGAAGTGGCTGTGCATGAACAGTCCCTACCTGGACTACGTTCAGGCCCAGACCGAGGAGGTAGTGCAGCGCTACCCCGCCGACGGCATCTTCTTCGACATCATCATGATGACCGCGCCCGGCTGCACCTGTAAGTACTGCATTGACGGAATGCGGGCAGAGGGCCTCGACCCCCAGAACGAGGATCACCTGAGGCGATACTCGACCGCGGTGGCCCGGCGGGCCATGGACCGGCTGAGCAAGGCCGTGTGGAAGCACAGGCGGGGGCTGAAGGTCTTCTACAACAGCCGCCTCCGCCTGGCGCGGGACGAGGAGTCCGGGTGGCGCTCAGAGCTGCCCTACATGACCCACGTTGAGATCGAGTCCCTGCCCTCGGGGCAGTGGGGCTACCTGCACTATCCCCTCTACTCGCGCTACGTACAGACCCTGGGTGCACCGTACCTGGGGATGACTGCCCGCTTTCACCTCTCCTGGGCGGACTTCGGTGGCCTCAAGAACCAGGCGGCCCTCGAGTACGAGGTCTTCGCCATGCTTGCCACCGGTGCCAGCTGCTCCATAGGTGACCAGCTGCACCCCCGAGGGGCCCTGGAGCGGCCGGCCTACGACCTCATCGGCCGGGTGTATGAGTCGGTTGAGGCCAAAGAGCCCTGGTGCGCGGACGCCGAACCAGTCCAGGAAGCGGGAGTGTTGGTTACGGTCGAGGGGTGGGACCGCGCTGCCGACCTCACCGCCGAAGAGGGAGCGACCCGGGCACTGCTAGAGAGCCAGTGGCAGTTCCAGTTCATTGATGCCGCTGCCCACTGGGATGACTACAAGGTCCTGGTGCTGCCGGACCGGGTGGCGGTGGATGCACAGATGGCCGAGCGCCTGCGCGCCTATGTGGAAAGGGGCGGAAGCGTGCTGGTTACCGGGGAGACGGCCCTCCGGGGCAATGACGGCGCCTTGGCCGGGCTGCTAGGAGTGGAACTGGCGGAGCCCGGAGGGTTCGGTACCCACTACATCCAGGCGGATCCTGCCCTCGGGTTGCCTGACATGCCGCACGTGATGTACGAGGCGCCGGCCTTCGTGCGCGCTGCCCCGGGGACGGAGGTACTGGCGCGGGTGGTGGCGCCGTACTTCGACCGCACCTGGGAGCACTTCTCCTCCCATCGGCAGACGCCGCCCGACCGCGTCACCGAGTATGCCGCCATCACCCGCAAGGGCCGTTGTGCTTTCATCGCCAGCCCCATCTTCACGGCGTACAGGCGGTACGGAAACCGCGTGTACCGCCAGCTGGTGGAGCGCTGCCTGGAGGCCCTGGTGCCCGAGAGGTTGGTGCGGACGGACACCCCCAGCACCGCCCAGGTGACGCTCCTCAGGCAGGAGGGGCGGCACGTGTGCCACTTGCTCAGCTACGTGGCCGAGCGGAGGACGCCGGACATTGACATAATCGAGGACGTGGTGCCACTGCGGGATGTCCAGCTGTCGGTGGCAGTGGGGGAGCGTCCGAAGCGCGTCTACCTGGCGCCGCAGGGCACGGAGCTTGAGTGGCAGTTCCAGGACGGGCGGGCCAGCGTGGTGGTGCCGGAAGTGAGGGGGCACCAGATGGTGGTCTTCGAGAGCTGATCACGCGCCGCTCTGGTCCGGCGGTGGGCGCCCGCGCCCACCGCCGGATCTCTTCTCCTGTCTACCCTTTCAGCCCAAACACGCGGATGGCGTTATCGCGTAGGATGTTGCGCCGATCCTGGTCGGTGATGTGGGAGAAGATGACGCAGCCGATGCCGTAGTGCTGGTCAAACCAAGGCAGGTCCGACCCAAACAGCACCTTCTCCGACCCGGCCTCAGCCACCATCTTCTCGATCACCCCGCTCACCCGGTAGGCGGCCGTCAGCTCTAGGTAGACGTTGGGGAACTCCCGGGCCAAGGCGATGGCTTCCTCGAACTGACCAAAGCAGGAGTGGCCCATGAGGATGGGAAGGTTGGGGTACTGCTCGGCTACCTTCCGCACCTCTTGGGGGCCGCACTCAGGGCTGTGCCCCCAGGTATGGGACAGCAGCGGCATGCCGTGTTCGTTGGCATAGCGGAAGGCGGGGGCGTACCGCTGCCCGCTGAGCGGGTACTTGTGCCAGCCCGGGTGGGCCTTGATGCCAACCACAGCCGGGTCGCGGCTGGCGAGAGCCTCGATATCCTCCTCCAGGATTTCGGGGTAGTTGGGGTTCACGGAAAGGTAGGCCAGGAACCGGCCCGGATAGCGGTGGGCCGCCTTGACGATGATCGGGTTACCGCTGCGGGGGTCCAGCAGGGCCCGGTGGGGGGAGCAGATGCTGGTGACCACCCCGGCTCGGTCCATCATCTCTAGCATCCCCTCTGGGCTGGCCTTGGGGAAGTAGATGCCCTGGAAGGGCCCGAAGTGGGCGTGAACGTCAATGACGGGGCAGCTTTGGCATCGGCCCGTCTCCAGGAACTCCGCCGCCAGCGCGGAAGACCGGGCGACATCGGGTGTTCTCATATCCTGACCTCCGCAAGCAGCCGGCGCAGGTTCCCACCGGCGATGGCTTCCTTGTCCGCGTCACTGATCTTGGCATGGAGCAGGGTGAGGATGGCCCCGCCCATGCAGGTCTCGGGGAAGCCGGTGGCGAAGAGCATGCGGTCCGGGCCGTAGCTGTTGCAGTAGGACTCGTAGCCGCCGGCCAGCTCGAAATCGCCGACGTCGAAGTAGAAGCGGGGGTACTTCTCCACCAGGGGCCGGAAGTAGCGGTCCTGGCCCCAGCAGCTCTGATCCGCCGCCACCAGGGTAAGCTCCGGGAAGTCGGCGAGCAGCGCCCCCATGAGCTGCCAGCCGGTAAGCCCGCCTGAGGACTCGGTCAGGGGCACGAAAAGCGGCACCCGGAGGGCGGTAAGCACCTCGAAGGTGGCCCCGAAGGTGTTGGCGTCCAGCAGGTACTTGATGCGAGAGGGAAACGCCCACAGGGCGCGCACCCCGGCCTGGCGAAGGGCCTCGGGGAGCTGATCCGGATGGGGGAACTCGCCCGTCTGGTAGGGCATGAGCACCCAGGCGGGGTGGAGGCGTGGTGAGCCCGCGCACTCGGCCAGCACCTCGCGGTTGCCGGTGACGGCATCGTCGTACCTCTGGGCCGCGTTGGTGACGAGGGCCTCATCCACGCCTGCCCAGTCCATCTCGGCCAGGAGGTCCTGGGCGGTCCGTGCGATGCGTGGGTGGGGCACCGGAGAGATGCCGTAGGACACGTTGCAGTCAAAGAGGGAGATGCCGTTCACTCATCGTCCTCCACGCCGAAGAGCTCTTTCAGGAGGTCCGCCCGTGTGGGTGGGCGGCGGTGTAAGGGGAGGGCCTCGTCGCGCTGGCGGCGGCTGACCTGATCCACTCGGAAGTGCTTGCGCCACTTCGCCGGCGCGTCCGGGTCCTCCGCGGTATGGCGGGTCAGACGCTGGCGCACCCGCACCAGCACCGGGGTGTTCACCGCCATACCCGCCACGATGGCCTGCCCCTTGGAGAGGCCTGGCAGTTCGTCCATGAGGGAGCGCCCCACGGTCTCCACGCTCTGGGCCACGCGGGCCTGGTCCGCCTCGTTGCTGATGCGCAGCAGGATCTGGGTCATGCACTGGGAGAGGACGTCCGGGTCCAGGCGGCCGGGCCGCTGGCTGATGAGGCAGACGCCCACGCCGAACTTGCGGCCCTCGCTGAGGATGCGCTTGAGCTGCTCGCTGGTGACCAGGTCGGCGGCGGCAGGGGCGAAGTTGTGGGCCTCCTCCAGGATGACGAAGGCAGGGTAGGGCAGGTAGGCCGGGTCCCCCGGGGCCGCGAGCCCCTTATCGGTGGCCAGGCGGGCCTTGTAGAGCCGGCGAAGGAGGGTGGCCACCACCACCTGCTGCTCGCGCTCGGGGACCTGACTCAGCTGCAGCACGGTGCACTGCCCGGGGCGGAATAGGTCTTGGAGGGCCAGGTCCTGGTGGTCGTCGAAGATGCGGCTCTCGCTGCGCCCCAGGACGTTCTCCAGCCGCCAGATGAGGGCCGCAGCCGTGTTCTGGGC
>JBMNTK010000171.1:0-8435 GCA_050945695.1 Anaerolineae bacterium
GGCCAAGGTGATAGACTACGCCGCCCAGCACGAGTACACCGTGTTGCTCCAGTACCTGTTCCACTCCTTTGTCACGCCAGACCACGAGGCCAGCCGCGAGCTGGAGACCATCTCGATCAACGAGATGCAGCACCTGGGCTGGTTCAGTGAGCTGGGAGCGGAGCTGGGCCGATTCCCGGCCTTCTCTCGGGGGTTGGTGCACCTGGGTGAGGCCACGCCCGACATGCTGGGCGCTGACCTAGAGGCCGAAAAGCGGGTCGCGGACGCCTACAGTCGGCACGCGGACCAGCTGCGAGGCTCTGAGGAGCACGCGGAACTGGTGGAGACGCTCCAGAGGGCCCTCGAAAACGAGCAGTACCACGCCCACATGTTCGGGCTGATGCTCGACAAGGTCCAAGGCGGAGAGCCCCCTTGGCAGCGGCCTGGGTCGGGACCGACCCAACCAGCACAAGAGCGCGGGTCAGCGGAAGCTGCGCCCTCGGTGCGCTCACCGATAGAGTCGGTGGCGGGGGCGGACGGCGAGGAGGCCTCAGGTGAAGGCACCTCTCAGGCGGGGCGCAAGCCGCCAGAGTTCACGGTGGGAAGCCTGAAGCCCGGCAACCAGCCACGTAAGTAAGCAGGGAAAGCCGACCTGGCGCACGTAGCGCGGGTCGAGAGTTCCGACCAGATCATCATTGGAGGTGTTGTGATGGACTTGTTGTTGCGCCAGGACGCCCCGCTCACCGAGCAGGAGTGGGAGCAGATTGACAACGCGGTGCTACAGGCTGCCAGGGCCAACCTGGTCGGACGCCGGTTCATCAGCCTGTACGGTCCCCTGGGCTTCGGGGTGCAGGCTGTGTGGGTGGATCGGGTTGAGGGTGTCAACCCGGGCACGCTGGGAACCTATGGGGAAGAGGAGACCGACGAGGTCACGCCCGTGGAGAGGCGCCTGCTTCCCCTGGAGATGCTGTACAAGGACTTCCGCCTCACCTGGCGTGATGTCGCCACCGCGCGCGAGCTAGGGGCTCCTCTGGATGTCTCGGCCGGCGCGGCCGCCGGGGCCATGCTGGCCCGGGCTGAGGACCGGCTGATCTTCGTGGGGACGGATGCCAACCCCGGCCTCACCCGGGTCCCAGGGCACGTGACGGTCGCGATCGAGGGGGGCTGGGAGGAACCGGGAAGCGCGCTCGCGGCAGTATCACAGGCGCGGGCTCTCCTGGTGGGGAACGCCGCGATGGGGCCATACGCTCTGGTGCTGGCGCCCGATCTCTACACTCGGCTCCTCCGCATCGTCGGGCAGGGTGGGAGGCTGGAGCTGGAGCTGATCCAGTCGGTCGCCAATGCGGGAGTGTTCCAGAGCCCGATGCTGGACGCCGGCACGGGCATCCTGGTCTCGTCGGGTCCGGACGTGCTCGACCTGGCGATAGGCGCCGACATCCAGGTGGCCTACAAGGGCCCTGAGGAGCTCAACCACCCGTTCCGGGTGCTGGAGACCCTGGCCCTGCGCATCCGCCGGCCCGAGGGCATCTGCGTCCTGAGATAGGGAGCGGCGTCGGCCTTTGAGGGCCGCTGCCCCCCTTGGGCTCGCGGTGATGTCTCCCAAGTGGGGCGTGGGCGCAGACCGACCGGGCGTAATACACTGATGTGTTGTACGGAGACATCGCCGCCTCGGCGATGTCTCCTGCGTTATCCCACTACAGGGGAGCGGGATTGACTGGTACCCTCATAAATGCGGCGGCCGTGGCGCTCGGGGGCAGCGCCGGCCTGCTCTTGGGGAGCCGGCTGAGCGAGCGTTCTCGCGAGACGGTGATGGACGGGATCGGGTTGGTGACGGTGGTCCTGGGGACACAGATGGCCCTGAAGACCCAGAACCCCCTGGTGGTGCTGCTGGCGATGCTGCTCGGGGCCCTGGTGGGCGAGTGGGCCCGCATCGAGGACCGGCTAGCAGGGCTGGGGGACGCCCTCAAGGCCAGGGTGCGCGGCAGGCAGGGGGCGCGGTTCACCGAGGGATTCGTGGCCGCCAGCCTGCTCTTCTGTGTGGGGCCCATGGCCATCCTGGGGTCGGTGGACGACGGGCTGAGGGGAGACTACACCGTACTGGCGGTGAAGTCGGTGCTCGATGGCTTCTCCGCCCTGGCGTTTGCCTCCACCATGGGCGTCGGGGTGCTGTTCTCCATTCCAGCCATCCTCATCTACCAGGGCGGGTTGACGCTGCTGGCGGGCACGGTCCAAGCTGTCTTCACCGATCCGGTGGTGGCCGAGCTGACCGCCACCGGGGGGGTGATGGTCATCGGCATCGGCTTTCGCTTGCTCAACATCCGCGACATCCGGGTGGGCAACTTCCTGCCGGCGCTGCTCTTTGCGCCTCTGATTCTGGCCGCGTTCCAGACCCTCTAGGAGGACCCTATGCAGCGAGTGAACGAGTTCGAGCTACCTTTCCGAAGTGGAGACAGTGGCGCCAAGTACCTGTACCGGGGTCCGCTGATAGATTGGGGCGTGATCCTGCTCAAGCCCGGTGAGAGGCTGGCTCCTCACTACCACCAGGAGGTCGAGGAGACGTTCTACGTCGTGCGCGGGCAGGGCACCATCAAGACCGGCGGCCAGGAGCATCGGCTCATCCCCGGCGATGCCTACCGGCTGGAAGCGCGTGAGGATCACGAGCTGGCCAACGCCGGCGACGAGGACCTCAAGATCGTATTCATTAAGGCGCCCTACCTTCCTGACGACAAAGTGGATCTCTAGGCGCCATGCTCCTGGGGGTGGATCTGGGCACGTCCAGTGTTCGGGTCGCCGTGGTTGATGAGCGCGGGCAGATCCGAGGACTGGGCCAGCAGGAGTACCCGATAGAGATACCTCGCCCGGGCTGGGCTGAGCAGGATCCGGAGGCCTGGTGGGAGGCCACTCAGGCCGCCTGCCGGCAAGCGATCCAAGCGAGAGGCCTGGCGCCGGAAGCCATCACCGCCATCGGTCTCTCTGGCCAGATGCATGGCACCGTGCTCACTACCGCGAGCGGCGATCCTCTTGGGCACGCCATCATCTGGGCCGACGGACGGAGCGCAGCGGTAGCCAACCGCCTTAACCACGAGATCGGCCTGGCGCGGCTGGCGGAACTGGCTGGCAACCGAGTGTCAGCGGGGTTCATGGCGGCGACGCTGGGCTGGCTGCGGGAGGAACGGCCGGCCACGCTGGACTCAGCCCGGTGGGCACTTCTGCCGAAGGACTTCCTGCGCTTGCGCATGACCGGGGAGGCAGCCTCTGAGCCCAGCGACGCCAGCGCCACCCTGCTCTTTGACATAAGGCGTGGCGACTGGTCCTCGGAGCTGGCCGAGGCAGTGGGGGTGGAAACCGAGCTGCTGCCCCCAGTCGTGCCCTCGCGCACCGTTGCCGGTCGGTTGACTGCACCTGCGGCCGCCGCCCTCGGCCTGAGGCCGGGCATCCCGGTGGTGGCCGGCGCGGGCGATCAGGCAGCCCAGGCGGTGGGGAACGGCGTCCTGGACGGGACGACTGCCTCCTGCACCATCGGCACCGGGGGTCAGTTGCTGCAGCCGGCCGCCGAGCCCAGCGCCGACCCCCAGTTGCGGGTTCATTGCTTCTGCCATGCCGTCCCGGGAACCTGGTTCTTGATGGCGGCGATCCTGGCGGCGGGGCTATCGCTGCGCTGGTGGCGAGACACTGTAGGCCTGCCATCCGAGGGCGGCTACGAAGTGCTGGACCGCGAAGCGGAGGAGGCGGGGCCAGGCGCAGGCGGGGTCCTCTTCCTGCCCTACCTGCTGGGTGAGCGAACGCCGCACATGGATAGCGCCGCCCGAGGGGCCTTCGTGGGGCTAGCCCTGGAGCACGGTCGGGGCCACCTTGCCCGGGCCGTGATGGAGGGGGTGGCCTTAGCGTTACGCGAAGGAATGGGCGTGCTGGCGGGGCTCACTTCCCGCCCGGACGCGTTGGTCGCCTCCGGAGGCGGGGCCAAGAGCAGGCTGTGGCGTCAGATCCAGGCCGATGTCTTCGGGCTGCCGCTCACGACCGTGGTGGGAGAAGAGAGGGCGGTCGTAGGGGCAGCGATGCTGGCGGGCATAGGGACCGGCGTCTTTGGCTCATTTGGTGAGGCCCGAGAGGCGTGCGTCAGCTATGGTTCCCGCACTGAGCCACGGGCCGCAGTCCGGGACCAGTACGACCGTCTCTATGGCATCTACCGTTCGCTGTATCCAGCTCTCCAGCCCGTCTATGGAGCCCTCGCGGACTGGCGAGCCACCGCACAATCACATCTGGAGGCGTAGATTGGGACCGGAGCCGGTTCAGCTAGACGTGTTCCCGCTGGTGTTCCGTGTAGGCCAGGAGACCGAGTTCGTCGTGGAGCCTAAGTCAGCCACCCAGCGCCTGCCGGAGGGTGAGTATCGCTGCTACGTGCACCCCAAGACCTCGTCAGGCGGACCGGTGGCCGTCCCGGCGGAGTGGGGTTCGGATGGCCGCGTCCGCTTCCGGTACACCGCCGAGGCACGCGGTGAGATCTCCCTGCTCCTGGAGTTCCCCGGCGGGAGGCGTCACCGGCTGACGAACGTGTTTGCCCTGGAGCCGGAGATGGCGGGCCTGCTCCCGCTGCGAGGGGACTTCCACACCCACACGTGGCACTCTGACGGCCGGTCGTCACCTGGCGACCTGCTGGAGGCGGGCTGGGCTCTGGGGTTGGACTTCATGGCGATCACCGACCACGACAACCGAGCCGGCACCGAGGAGGCGCTGTCTGTGGCGGAGCGCCTGCCCATCTTGGTGCTGCCGGGCGAGGAGGTCTCCTTCGATCGCGGTCACCTGGTGGCGGTGGGCACGAGGGCAGCGGTACGCGGGCGGGACAGCGGTCCGGCCGTCGAGGCCGAGCTGGCGCGCATCCAGGCGGAGCTAGGGGAACGGGGCGAGGACGAGGACTTCGCTCAGCGATACGCGAAGGCTGTCTGGGCCGCACGTCGGATTCGGTCCCTGGGGGGCCTAGCGATCCTGGCTCATCCCTTCTGGGTCACCGGCGGGGAGTTCCACCTGGACCGGCTGGTGGGCCGGCAGCTGTGCCTCGACGGCGAGGTGGACGCGGTGGAGCTCATCGGAGAGGTGGAGTTCGAGGACAACCTGCTCTCCGTGGCCCAGTACATGGAGTTCCTGAGAGAGGGCCGGTCGCTGCCGGTGGTCGGCAACTCCGACACGCACGGGGTATCCCACACACTGGGCTGGTACTGGACGGTGGTCTTCGCCGAAAGCCTCGATGCGGAGTCGGTGATCGCGGCGGTGAAGGCGGGCCGATCCGTGGCCTGCATCCGGATGCCGGGGGAGAGCCTGGGTATCTACGGCCCGCTTGAGCTGGTGGAGTACGCCTACTTCCTCAGTCGGCACTACTTCCCGGTGCAGGACCGCCTGCATGCTCAGGGCGGCCCCGGCAGCGCGGTCAGCGACTACCGGGACCGGTGCCTGGGCCGGGGGAAGTAGGCTTAGTCGGCTGGGGCCTGAGCCTCACCGCCCTGGGTGCCTGTATCGGGCGGGCCGAGGTTGAGCTGGGCGGCACGCACGGCCGCCTCCACCCGGGTGTTGACCCCGAGCTTGCGGAAGATGTTGCGAAGATGGTAGCGGATCGTCCTTTCGGCGCAGACCATCTCCTCTGCGATGTCACGGTCAGTCTTGCCTTCCATCAGGAGGCGCAGGATCTGGAGCTCTCGATCCGTGAAGGGCGATCCGCCGTCTTCGGGCACGTAGACCTGGCGGGAGTGAGCCAGGCTGTTCAGGGCACGGGTGCTGAACCACCGATCCCCCTTGTGGACGGCGCGCAGGGCACGCACCAGTGCCTCGGGCACCTCGTCCTTGAGCACGTAGCCGGACACCCCTAGGGCCAGCATCCCCTGCACGTAGACGTCGTCATCGTAAGCGGTGAGCACTAGCACCCGCGTTTCCGGGCAGCGGTGCCGCAGCTCCTCCACGATGGTGCCCGCCGGTGGCCCCGGCATGTGCAGGTCGAGAAGCAGCACGTCCGGCCGGAGCTGGGTGACCAGGAGCCTCGCCTCCTCGGCGCTGCCTGCCTCGCCCACTACTGTGATGTCTTTCTCCCCCTGCAGCGTCGCCCGAATGCCGGCGCGCATGAACGGGTGGTCATCGGCCAGCAAGACTTTGATCTCGGAACTCCTCACTTGGGTCTACCTCACTCAGGTCTACTTTGACACTGATTTCCGTGCCATAGTCGGGTCGAGAGCGGATCTGCAACTTCCCTGGCAGGAGCGCGATTCGCTCGGAGATGCTCAAGAGCCCGAAATGATCCTCGGAGGTAAGCTGGCTCAGGTGTTCGGGGACGTTGAAGCCCCGGCCGTCGTCACTAATCAGCATGTGCACCTCCCCGGGGCTCACCCGCAGCCGGAGCCGAACGTAGGAGGCCTGGGAGTGCCGGATGGCGTTGCGGAGAGCCTCCTGAGCCACCCTGAATAGGCATAGCGAGACTCTGGGTGGTAGGCGGATCTGCCCGTCGTCTAGGTCCAGCTCGATCTCGGGCACGCGCCCAGGGTGCTCCTGCTCCAAACGAGAGACGTACCCCGCCAGGGCCGGAGCCAGGCCCAGGTCGTCCAGGCCGGCTGGGCGCAGCTCGCTGATGCTCGACCGAAGCTGGGTCACCACCGCCAACAGCTCGTGCCGCAGAGACTCCAAGGAGTCGGCAGCGGCTTGGAGGGCCTGCTCCGGCTCACTGCCATCACGGGTGAGGGCCTGGCGGGAGTAGGCCATCTGATAGGTGACCGCGAGGAGCTGTTGCACCGCTCCGTCATGCAGTTCGTGGGCCAGGTGTCGTCGCTCCTGTTCGATGGCGTCCAGTAGGCGCTGATGAGCGCGGGAGAGCTGCTTGTGGCTCTTGCGCAGTTCATCCATGAGGAGGACGTTGTGGGCGGCGATGCCGGCGCGGTACCCAAGAAGGGTGAGCAGACGCAAGTCGGCCGGGGTGAAGAAGTCGGCGTCAGTCTTGGGGCCGATCAGCATCAGGCCGTAGAGCTCACCCCCAGAGACCAGGGGGAGCCACAGGATCGGCTGCAGGGCCAGCAGGAAGCGATCGGGCAGGCTCAGCTCCTCCGAGGCGAGCGCCCGGCGCAGCCGCTCGTGCGTTATGGGTTCGGTATGACGGGCCAGATGCGTTGCCAGAGGCCCATCGGCAGGCACTGCCAGGTCTCGGCTGCTCAGGCTCATGGAGCCCACAGCCTCCACGATGCGCAACTGCCCCGTGCCGTCCTTGAGCAGGAGGGACGCCCCGGAGAGGCCCAACTCCCGCACGACCTCAAACACGAGCATGTGACGCAGCCGGTCACGGTCCAGGGTGGTGGCCAGCGTCTCGGCCAGTCGGTCTAGCACCTGGCCGTAGCCAGGGCCGCGGCCGAACCAAATCCACTCGGACAGGCCGGCAAACCAGCGGTAGATCGCCGAACCGGCGACTGTGAACAGCAGGGCGAGGGCTAGGCCCGCGACGGCCCAGGTCTGGCCCACCTGGATTCCGGCCAGGTTCAGCCCGGCCATGGCGGCCAGGAGCACGAAGGTGGCCACTACGGCGATCAGCAAATAGACCGAGAATGATCGAAGCTGGGCCTTCGTGCCATCGGAGTGAGATAGGGTGAAGGCGTGGGAATAGAACAGCGGGCTGATTAGCAGGCCGAGGAGAGTGATCTCGTACGGCACGTAGATTGGGCTGCCGAAGGTGTCGGGCAGCAGTGAGAGCAGCACGAATGGCATACAGGCGATCGTGTTGCCGTAGGTGACCAACCGCAGGGGACGAAGCTTGACCTCCGGCCAGGCCTGACGCCAGGACAGGATCAGCCAGGAAGCTGACAGCAGCACCGACAAGGCTGCAGACAGGCGCACGACGCTCCGCCAGAGGGAGTACGCAGGCCAGTCTGCCAGCGCCGCGTAGGAGGCCGCGAGGGGCGGAAGCGACAGCAACACCGCCAGGCCCACCAGCGATATGAATGCCTTGCGTGACCGCCCGGTCAGGGGCTCGGATAGGAGCCGGTGGTGCAATAGGAAGAAGGCCGGGGCCGCCCAGGCCAGCGATAGGAAGTAAAGCCTCATGCCGAAGTCACTTCCCAGCAGCCCAAGCTTCCCGGAGGTCAGGCCCAGGGAGAAGCCCAGGAAGGTGAAGAAGGGCACCTGCTGAGGTAGGTTCCTAAGGTTCCAGGCTACCAGCAGAAGCCCCGCAGCCACCGCCAAGGGAGTCAGGTCCTCCAACAGGGCGGGACAGGTGTTCCCGTGGAACGAGATGGCGGCCCCACCCTGCCGGCAGTCCCTCTGGAGTGCTGCCTGGCCGGTCCAGAGGATCAGGAGCACGCAGGACGCGGTGAGCGATACCCGAAGAGCATGGAGCACTGCCGCGTATGACGAGCGGCTCAACTGCCTGGTCCAGGAAAGATCCATGACCTCATGCCCCCGTCGGTTGGATCGAACTAAGCGGCTGCCGTAACAAG
>JBMNTK010000172.1:0-8206 GCA_050945695.1 Anaerolineae bacterium
GCCTCCATGCCCCGCACCTCCTGGGCCCAGAAAGCGCTCCAGGGCATCCTCTCCACCAGGTCCGGCAGGTAGAACTCCTTGCGGAAGCTGGAGGCGGTGTGGGGATGGGTGAGGAAGTTGCCGCCGATCCCCACCTCCCGGATCGCGTCCAAGGCTAGGGTCTGCTCGTTGACCTCGAAGCCCTCGAGCATGCGCCGGATGTAGCCGGCGATGGCGTCATCAATGACCAGCTGCTCGAAGGAGAAGGTCACGGCGTTCTCCAGATGGCCCAGTGTCCCCACGCCGGTAGCACCGGCCAGGATCGGGAAGAGGATGGAGAGCGCCTTCTCCATCCCTGCCTGGGTCCCCGGCAGGCAGGCATCGGTCTTGCCGCCGTGGCAGCCACCCGGCCGGCCATAGAAGTCAGCCAGCATCTGCATGGCCGCTGTCACCAGGGGGATGCGGTCGGCCCCAGCGTAGGGGTAGATCATGGAGTCCATGGCGGTGAGCGCCGGGCACACATCGAGGGAGATCACTGCATTCTCGTCTATGGCGTAGGCCAGCGTCAGGGCCCCCAAGGTCTCGGCCAGGCCCAGGACGAGCGTGCCGGCCGAGGAGGCCGGAGCGGTGGTGCCCCCGGCGGGCATGGTATCGAGCGACTGGGGCAGGCCCCGCTTCACGTACTCGACGAAGACGGTGGCCATGTTCTCGTCCAGCACCAGGGGGCTCTTGGCCTCGCCGTAGCCGATGAGGACCGGCCGCCGGCGCAGCTCCTCGGCGCTGCCCCGCACCACCTCCCCGATCCGGGTGAGGTACTCAATGTCGGCCACACTCCAGGCCTCTATGCCCCCAAGCTTGGACGTGTGCTTCACCAGCTCCGCGGCCATGATCACGGGGCGCAGGGCGGCGGGCACCTCCTGGGCGGAGCAGGGCAGACCCACCAGGTCAATGTTGGGCAGGGCATCGGCCAGGCGTAGCGAGTCGCGAACGTCCTGCATGGTGGCGCAGCGCCGCTCGCCGTCCAAGGAGAGCACATAGGGCGGAAAGCCTCCGGCATTCAGGTCGAAGCCCGGGCGGGCGGCGCGGGGGAAGGTGGAGAAGTACATGGCGGTGTAGCGCATGGGGACGCGTTCGGCGTAACGCTCCGGCCCGGCGAATTGCTGGCGCATGCGTTGGGCGCTGGCATCCACCAAGGCGGGCGGGAAGCGAACCACGCGGGACTGGCGGTCCACCCGACATCCGGCCCCGCTCAGGTAGTCCAGGGCCTCCTGGTGGTCAATCCGCATGCCCACCTCATCCAGTATGCGAAGTGCCGCCCCGTGCAGGGCCTCCATCTCCTCTTGGGTGAGGACGCTTATCTTGCCGAACACCTTGCTCATTCGGGCCTCCAGGGACGCGGAGCTGAAACGGGAGGGCATGGGATCGCCTCGCCCGCATCATCGGGCTCTATGCCCGGGAAGGCAACACCCGGGCGCATTCGGGGGTGCCATTCGCCGGCGTGGGGGGCCGGCACCGGTGAAGTCCCCTCATTGACATCGCACCGGCGCCCCTCTACCATCTCCCTGGATCCGTCATAAACACGCCGACCCCAGCCCTCGGATCGGCGTCAGGAGGGTAGAGTCATGCGTTCCACTCCCATCGGTTTGGTCATGATGAACGATGAGCGGCCGCACGTCATCGAGCAGAACGAGTCCCTCAACCTGTCGGTGCTGAAGCGCTGGGCCCAGGTGATCCAAGACGGGCTGGTGAACGCCGATGGCAGCCACCCAGAGGTGGTCATGATCGAGAAGACCATCTCCTCGGTGCGCGGAGCTCAGGAAGCAGGAGAGCGCCTACGTCGCGCCGGCTGCCGTTCTCTGGTCATGTGCTACAACGTGTGGAATTTCCCCTTCCTGGCCTGGCCGCTGCTTCAGACCCTAGGCACGGACGTCCCCGTCCTCAGCCTCTCCAACAACAACGGCCAGTATCCCGGCAACGTCGGCCTCCTGGCGACGGACGGCGAGCTGCGGCAGGCGGGGATCCGCACCCATCGCATCGTGGGCGACATTGACGACGCCAGCACTCAGGCTCGGGTGATCTCCTGGCTGCGCGCCGCTCAGGCCCGGGCCGCCCTCAAGGGCGAGGTGTACGGGCTCTACGGCGGCCACAGCATGGGGATGGAGACGGGCTTCTTCCACCTGGTGCCCAGCATCCAGAAATTCGGCTGCACCACCCGCCAGGTGGACCAGCTGCTGCTCGTGGAGCGCATGAAGCACGTGGACCAGGCCGAGGTCCGGCGCGGAAGAGAGTGGCTGGAGGGACTCCTAGGAGACCGGCTCCGCTACGACGGCAAGATGCTCACGCCGGAAACCCTCGAGACCCAACTTCGGCTCTACCTGGCCATGGAAGAGGTTAATCAGGAGAAAGGGTTCGACTTCTGCGGGCTCAAGGGCCAGCGGGAGCTGACCGAGCTGGTCTGCCTTGGCGACGTCGCCGAGATGCTCATGAACGACCCCTACGACTGGCGCGGCCCCAAGGAACCCATCGTCTGCGCCACCGAGGCCGATTCCTTCGCCGCCATCACCATGGAGATCCTCAAGTACGTCAGCGGCGGGCTGCCCACACTCTTCATGGACGTGCGCCTGTACCGGCCAGAGCTTGACCTGTGGGACTGGTGCAACTCCGGCAACCACTCCAGCTGGTACGCCAGCCGAAGCTTCGACCCAGCCGAGAACTTCGCCAAGATCACCTTCCATCCCGCTCTCGAGTTCTACTTCAAGGCGGGCGGGGCCTCGGTTGAGTTCGACGCCGCTTCCGGCACCATGACCTACGCGCGCCTGGGCCTGTGGGACAACGAGCCCTTCATGGTCATCATCTCCGGCGCCGCCGTTGACCTCGACCCAGAGGTCAGCGCCCGGCTCAAGGCGGAGACGGATCCCACCTGGCCGCACGTGTGGGCCCGGCTGGACGCCTCCTTCCGGGAGTTCATCACCGTCTTCCCCGCCAACCACGTGCAGGGCGTGTACGGCGATCACGTCCAGTCGCTCACCCAGTACTGCGAGATGATCGGCATCACTCCGGTCGTGCTCGGCCAAACCGGCCAGAACAGGATACCCCCGATATGGGAACGCGTAAGCAAGTCCTCCTAGGGATAGACGTAGGCGCTACCGGAATCAAGGCCGGTGTCTTCGATGACACCGGCGTCCTCCTGGCCTCGGCGGGCCGGCGCAACGGACCGGTACAGCAGCCGGGGGGCGAACCCGGCTGGATGATCTGGGATGTCGAGCGCCTGTGGGAGGGCGTCTGCGCTGCCAGCCGCGAGGCGCTCTCCCAGGTCCAGGGAGAGGTGGCCGGGGTGTCCGTCACCGGATTCGGCGCCGATGGCGTGCCCCTGGGCCCGGGCGGGGAGCTGCGCTACCCCATGATCTCCTGGCACTGCGCCCGCACCGTGCCCCAGCGCGACTGGCTCAGCCAGCAGGTGGACCCGCTGGAGATCTACCGGATCACCGGCTACCACAACTACCCGATCAACACTATCAACCGGCTGCGCTGGCTACGGGAGCACGAGCCGCAAGTGCTGGAGCAGACCTACCGGTGGCTCATGGTGCAGGACTACATCGTGTACCGTCTCACCGGCGCCTTCAGCACCGAGGCCACCATCGCCTCCACCACGATGGGGCTGGATCTGAACGCCCTCACCTGGTCTGAGCGCCTGCTGTCGGTGGTGGACGTTCCCAAGTCCATCTTCCCAGACATCAGCCAGCCGGGCTCGGTGCTGGGCACCGTTCACGCTCAGGCCTCAGCCCAGTCGGGCATACCGGTGGGCGTGCCCGTGGCTACGGGCGGCCACGACTGCGAGATCGGCGCCCTGGGCTCGGGCGTGGCCTCTCCCGATACCTTCATCGACATCACCGGCACCTGGGAGATGGTCATAGCTGCCCTGGAGCAGTTCCAGCCCCTGGAGACGCTCTACGCCGAGGGCATCGACTACGAGTGTCACACTGTCCCCGGGCGGTTCCTATGCCAAGGGCTCATGCTGGCTGGCGGGGTGATAGAGTGGGTCCTGAACGCCTTCTACAGCGATGTGGACCCGGCTCGCCGCTACCAGGCCCTGATGGACGACGCCAGCGCCGAGGCCATCGGTTCGGGCGGGGTGATGGTCCTGCCGGCATTCGTCCGGGGTATGGGTGCCTTCCAGGCGCACGATGCCACCGGGACTGTGGTTGGGCTGACCACCACTACCCGCCGCGGCCAGATCGCTCGTGCGGTGCTGGAGGCCTGCTGCTATCAGCTGCGGAAGCAGATGCAGGTGATCGCGGGCCAGGTGGGAGTGCGGCCACAGTCGCTCCTCACCCTGGGTGGCGCCACCCGGAACCCCCTGTGGCTGCAGATGAAGGCGGACGTCACCGGCCTACCGGTTCAGGTGCCCGAGCACGAGGAGGTCACGCTTCTGGGCGCAGCCATGCTTGCTGGGGTGGGCGCCGGGATCTACGCCGACCTGTCCCAGGCCATTGAGGCCACGCGCTTCCCGCTGCGCACGTACGAGCCTGACCCGGCGGCACACGAGCGCTACGGCGACCTGTACGGGACTCTGTTCGCCCCCCTCCCCGCAGCACTGGAGGGAGTGAACCGCGAGTTGTCGGCACGCTTCGCCGGCTAGAACAAGAAGGCCGGATGCCCGCGCGGGCATCCGGCCTTTCGCCATCAGGGGTGAGCCTGACTACGGGCTGGCAGCGCCAGCTGTCTGGGCCCCCACATCGTCGGGGCACTCAGCCCCACTTCCCCCGTCGCACAGGTAGGGCTCAAGCTGCCCGGCCAGGTTCAGGGGCACTGAGGCCACCACCAGGGTGCCGCCGGAGAGGTGCTGCTGCTGGTGCACTGTGCCAGAGCGGTGCACGGCCGAAAGCAGCGCCTGGTGGTCGTAGGGGATCAGGGCCCTGATCGTCTTGCCGTGTTCTCCCAGCACCTCGGCAATGGTGGTGAGCAGAGCTTCCACGCCCTCGCCGGTGCGGGCTGACACGGCCACGATCCGGCCGCCGCTCTCGTGCCGGGCCCGCTCTGCCTCCTCCTCGGGGAGGAGGTCTATCTTGTTGAGCGCCACCACCACCGGCGTCTCCTGCACCCCTAGCTCACGCAGCGTGGTGTCCACCACGTCCACCTGCCTCTGCACATGGGGATGGGTTATGTCTACCACGTGCAGGATGATGTCGGCGTCGGTGATCTCCTCCAGGGTGGCCCGGAAGGCAGCCACCAGGTCGGGCGGCAGCTTCTGCACGAACCCGACCGTGTCGGTGAACAGCACCTCGGTGCCGCCCGGCAGGCGAACCCGCCGGGTGGTAGGATCGAGGGTAGCGAAGAGCTGATCGGCCTCCAGCACGTTGCTGCCCGAGACCCGGTTGAGCAGGGTTGACTTGCCGGCGTTGGTGTAGCCGACGATGGCCACGATGGGTATACCGCTCTTGCGCCGGCGCCCCCGGTAGAGCGCCCGGTGGCGTCGGACTTCCTCCAGTTCGCGGCGCAGATGGGTAAGGCGCGCACGCATCCGGCGCCGGTCAATCTCGAGCTGAGTCTCGCCTGGCCCTCGCAGCCCCACCCCGCCGCGGGTCTGCCGCGAGAGGTGCGTCCAGGCTCGGGTGAGCCGGGGCAGCAGGTACTCATACTGCGCCACCTCCACCTGGAGCGCTCCCTCTCGGGTGCGGGCATGCTGAGCGAAGATGTCCAGGATGAGAGACCGGCGGTCTATCACCCGAGTGCGGAGCTCGCGCTCAAGGTTGCGCTGCTGGCTGGGCGAGAGATCGTCGTCGAAGATGATCAGGTCGAAAGGCTCGGCGCCCTTGTACGCCTTGATCTCCTCTACCTTGCCCGGGCCGATGAAGAACGTGACATTGGGGTGGTCGAGCGTCTGGGTGAACTCCCCCACCACCTCCACCCCGGCCGTGCGCGCCAGCAGGGCCAACTCGTCCAGCGAGTCGTCCACCGGCCAGGCCCCGGGCTCGTCCCGAATCTCCACACCGATCAGGACGGCCCGCTCAGGTCGTTGCTCAGTGCTCTGAACTTCTATTCTACCTATTGATGTTCTCCTTACTATCTGTTGTTGGTAACTACTGATCCTAACCTAGGCTCGTTCGGACCACCACTTCTCCCAGCGCTCCATCGCTTCGGCGATGCGCTCCACCGGCTGGACCAGGGAGATCCGGGCGTAGCCCTCCCCGTAATCACCGAAGGTGGATCCGGGCGCAATGCTCACCCCAGTCGCCGCCAGGAGCTGCTGGCAGAAGTCGGCTGACTTCCAGCCTTCCGGCACCGGCGTCCAAATGTAGATGGCCCCTTGCGGTCGGCGCACCTGCAGGCCCATGCGGCGGAGGGCGGCGATGGTGGCCTCCATGCGCTCCGCGTATACGGCGTTACGCTGCTCGAGCCAGCTCTGGTCTCCGGTGAGGGCCTCGATGGCCATCTCCTGGACGGGCAAGGCAATGCCGGAGTCCACGTTGCTCTTCACCAGGGCGAGCGCCCGCACCGCCACCGGGTTCCCGACAGCCATGGCCACCCGCCAGCCGGCCAAGTTGTGGCTCTTAGACAGCGAGTTGAACTCGAGGGCTACGTCCATCGCCCCAGGAGTCTCCAGGATGCTGGGGGCCCGGTACCCGTTGTAGGTATTCTCGCAGTAGGGCGCATCGTAGCAGAGCAGCAGGTCGTGCTCGCGACAGAACTCCACCGCCTCCTTGAGGTAAGACTCGGGCGCGCCCACCCCGGTGGGGTTGTTCGGGTAGTTGAGCCACATCAGCCGGGCTCGCTTCAGGACGTCGCCAGGGATGGCACTCAGGTCCGGCAGGAAGTCATTCTCTTCCCTCAGCGGCATAGCGTAGGACCCGGCGCCCACCATGTGTGGAGCCATGCTGTAGGTGGGATAGCCGGGGTCGGGAACCAGTGCCACATCGCCGGGATCGAGCCAGGCGGTGGCGATGTTGGCGATGCCTTCCTTGCTGCCGATCAGGGGCAGCACCTGCGTCTCTGGGTCCAGCTGGACGCCGAAGCGGCGCTCGTAGTAAGTCGCCACTGCCTGACGGAAACGCTTGGTGCCGAAGTAGCCGCCGTACCCATGCTGGGACTCCTTGGCGGCTGCCTGCTGGAGGGTGCGGATGATGGCCTCGGTAGGGGGCAGGTCCGGGCTGCCGATATCGAGTCGGATGACATCCACGCCCCGGGAGCTCATCTCGGCGATGACTCGGCCCAGGCTGGCAAAGGGGTAAGGTGGAAGGTCGGTGATTCTCCTGGCAGGTTGCATGCTAGCGGCTCTCTCCAAAAGGTGTATCAGGCAGTCGCCCCCTTTGGCAACAGATCCTGCGCAGCAATGAAGTTGTCGAGCGCCTCCAAGGCCCGCTCCGCATAGGCGGCGTATCGCTGCCGCCGGTTCCGGCGCCCCTCCAGAGGCGGCATCAACCCGAAGTTGGGTTTCATCGGTTGGAAGTCCTCGACCGCCTCATTGGAGATGTAGCGGCTGAGGGCTCCGATCATGGTCTCGGCGGGGAAGGTAACGGGCGCCTTGCCCATTACGGTGCGGGCGGCGTTCACCCCCGCTACCAGGCCCGAGGCGGCGCTGGCCACGTACCCTTCGGTACCGGTGAGCTGGCCGCCAAAGAACAGCCCCGGGCGTCCCCGCAGCTCAAAGGTGGCCTCCAGAAGCCTCGGGGAGTCCAGGAACGTGTTCCGGTGCATCTGGCCGTACCGCACGAACTCCGCCCGCTCCAGGCCAGGGATCATGCGGAAGACCCGATCCTGCTCCCCGTACCGTAAGTTGGTCTGGAAGCCAACTAGGTTGTACAGAGTAGCGGCAGCGTTGTCCTGCCGCAACTGCACCACGGCGAACGGGCGCCGGCCGGTGTGCGGATCTGTGATGCCCACCGGGCGAAGGGGCCCGTATGCCAATACCAGCCGGCCCCGACGCGCCATCACCTCAACCGGCAGGCAGGCCTCGAAGAAGCGCTTGTCCTCGGCTTCGAAGGCGCGCAGGGGCGCCGTCTCGGCCGCCGCCAGCTCGGTAACGAAACGGTCGTACTCTTCCTCGGTGAGCGGGCAGTTGATGTAGTCGTCCTCTTGCCCGTAGCGCCCGGCCCGGAAGGCAATGTCGAAGTTCACCGAGTCTACGGAGACTATGGGGGCCATGGCATCGAAGAAGGCGATGCCCGAGGCACCCGTCAGCCGGACGATATCGTCTGCCAGGTCGTTCGAGACCAGTGGCCCCGCCGCC
>JBMNTK010000173.1:0-8172 GCA_050945695.1 Anaerolineae bacterium
CCTTTCCGGCCCCCCTCTCATCTCAGGAGAGGGGCGGGGGAGAGGTTCCCTACGATCCCCCTTCTCTGCGTCTGCACCTCTGCGCTCTCTGCGGTCTCTGCGGTGAAATCCCCCGGTTGACTCTCTGCCGCCAGCGGCCACAATGAAAGCCACCACTGCTCAGGAGGCCACATGAACCCGCCCCTTCGGCCGGTACCTCTCGGCAACGTTGCCCTGACCGATACCTTCTGGGCTCCGCGACAAGAGACCACCCGCCGCGTCACTTTGCCCATCGAGCTCCAGCACTGCCGCCAGACCGGTCGCATAGACGCTTTCCGGCTGAGCTGGCGCCCGGGCGAGCCTAACCCGCCCCACATCTTCTGGGACTCTGACGTGGCCAAGTGGATCGAGGCTGCCGCCTATAGCCTCCTCACCCACCCGGACCCCGACCTAGAGAAGGACCTCAATGAGGTAGCCGAGCTCATCGCTTCCGCCCAGCAGCCCGATGGCTACCTCAACGTCCACTTCACCATCGTGGAGCCCGAGAAGCGCTGGGCGAACCTACGGGACTGGCACGAGCTCTACTGCGCTGGCCACCTCATCGAGGCAGCCGTGGCCCATAGGCAGGCCACGGGCAGTGACACCCTCTTCCAAGCCCTTCGCCGGTATGCTGACTACATCAACTCGGTGTTTGGCCCCGAGGAGGGCCAGAAGCGGGGCTACCCCGGCCACGAGGAGCTGGAGCTGGCTCTGGTCAAGCTCTATCGGGAGACGGGAGAGCCGCGCTACCTGAACCTGGCCCGTTTCTTCATAGAGGAGCGCGGGCAGCAGCCCCACTACTACGACCTGGAGGCCCAGGCACGGGGTGATAGCCGGCCCGCCTGGTTTGGTCGCGATTACCGCTACCTCCAGGCCCACCTGCCGGTGCGAGAGCAGGAGACGGCCGAGGGCCACGCCGTGCGGGCCGTCTACCTCTACAGCGGCATGACCGATGTGGCCGCCGAGACGGGAGACGAGTCCCTGCTGCAGGCCGTGCGCCGGCTGTGGGACAACGTCACCCAGCGGCGGATGTACGTCACCGGTGGGATCGGCTCGGCCCACGAGGGCGAGCGCTTCACCTGGGACTATCACCTTCCCAACTACACCGCCTACAGTGAGACCTGCGCCGCCATCGGGCTGGTCTTCTGGGCCCATCGCATGTTGGCCGTCGAGCCCAAGGGTGAGTACGCCGACGTCATGGAGCGGGCCCTCTATAACGGCGTCCTCAGCGGCATATCACTCTCCGGGGACCGCTTCTTCTACGTCAATCCCCTGGCGCTGGACTACGCGGCCTACCAGCAGGAGATGGGGGTGTTCGGCAAGTCGGCGGTGGTGCCGGAGCGGCAAGAGTGGTTTGGCTGCGCCTGCTGCCCGCCCAATATCGCCCGCCTGCTCACCTCTCTGGGCCAGTACGTCTACTCTCAAGAGGAAGACGCCCTCTACGTCCATCTCTACGTCGGCGGCCGGGCCGAGGCCCGGCTGGGCGACACCCCGGTCACTCTCACCCAGGACACGGGCTACCCCTGGCGCGAGCAAGTGCGCCTGGCGCTGGAGCTTGAGGGCGAGACCGAGTTCACCCTGGCCCTGCGGCTGCCGGGCTGGTGCCGGGAGCCGGAGCTGCTGGTGAACGGCGAGGCTATAGCGACGCACGAGGTCGCCAAGGACGGCTACGCCCACCTGCGCCGAACCTGGCGGAACGGTGATGTGGTCGAGCTGACCCTGCCCATGCCGGTGGAGAGGGTCTATGCCCATCCGGAAGTGCGCGAGAACGCCGGGCGGGTGGCCCTGCAGCGGGGGCCGATCGTCTACTGCCTGGAGCAGGCCGACAACGGCCCCAACCTGGAGGATGTGCGCCTGCCGCGGGAGTCGGAAGTGCGGGCCTACTGGGAACCGGACCTCTTGGGCGGCGTGATGACCATCCGCGCCGAGGGACGACGGCGGGCCCAGTCGGGCTGGGATGGCCGGCTCTACCGGTCGGCACCGCCGGCGGAGATGCCGGTCGAGATCGTGGCCGTGCCCTACTACGCCTGGGCCAACCGCGAGCCGGGCGACATGCTGGTGTGGATTCGGGAGTAGGGACGGCAAGACGGCCGGGTAGCCGTGTGCATCGCATTTGGCACAAATGGGGTAGGGGCGGTGCGGAGCCGGCATCTTTTCGCCGGCGGAGCCCCGCCTCTCTCTTGCAGAGGCACCCGCGGGCTGGGCGCGTTGTCGCCAGGGCGGGCGGGGTCGTCCGCCCCTACACCTCCGGCTTCGGCCGGCTGGGGACAGGTCTCAACCGACAGAGGTTCGCTTTGCGCCTTAGCGGCTTCGCGTGAGGCTTCCCTCTACGCTTTCAGCCGCGCCAGGTGCTCCTTGCGGAACTTCGCCACCTTCGGGGCCACGACTGCCCGGCAGTACCCCTGCTCGGGATTGCGCCGGAAGTACTCCCGGTGGTAGTCCTCGGCCGGGTAGAAGACCTCGAAGGGCTGCACCTTGGTCACGATGGGCGCGTCCCAGACCTGTTCGCGGGTCAGCCGCTGGATGGTCTCCCGCGCCACTTTCTCCTGCTCCGGGGAGTGGTAGAAGATGACCGACCGGTACTGGGTGCCCACGTCCGCTCCCTGCCGGTTGAGGGTAGTGGGGTCGTGGATGCTGAAGAAGACGTCCAGCAGGTCCTGGTAGCTGATGACGTCCGGGTCGTAAGTGATCTGCACCACCTCGGCGTGACCCGTTCCGCCGGTGCACACCTGCTCGTAAGTGGGGGCGGGGGTGCCGCCGCCGGAGTAGCCGGGTTCGACGCTCTCCACCCCTCGCAGTAGCTCATAGACTGCTTCCAGACACCAGAAGCAGCCACCGCCTAACGTTGCCTTCTCACTCGGCATGTGATGACTCCCAGACTGGATCCAGAGCGAGAGACCCGCCCTGGATCCGGTATGCTACAAGCGAAGCCAAATGACGTGGGTGAGGGCACTGAGAGCCCTCACCCACGGCTAACTCCTACGGCCACACCCTCCCCAGCGTCCGTGGGAAGGGGATGGTCTCCCGGATGTGGTGCACGCCGGTGATCCAGGCCACCGTGCGCTCGATGCCCAGCCCGAACCCGGAGTGCGGTACGGAGCCGTAGCGGCGCAGGTCCAGGTACCATTCGTAAGGCTCGCGGGGGAGGTTATGCTCGGCCAGGCGCTGCTCGAGCAGTTCCAGGTCATGGATGCGCTGGCCCCCGCCGATGATCTCCCCGTAGCCCTCGGCGGCGATCATGTCCACAGAGAGGGACAGTTCCGGCCGCTCGGGGTCGGGTTGCATGTAGAAGGCCTTCACGGCCGTGGGGTAGCGATGCACCATGACCGGTTTGTCGAAGTGCTCGCCGATGGCCGTCTCGTGAGGAGCACCGAAGTCCTCTCCCCACTCGATGGGCACACCCCACTCATTGAGCAGCCGCACCGCCTCGTCGTACTGCAGGCGGGGGAAGGGCGGCTCGATGCGCTCCAGGGCGGTGGTATCGCGCTCCAGCTCCTTGAGCTCCTTGGCGCAGTTCTCCAGGGTGCTACGCACCACGTGGGTGACGAACTCCTCCATCACCTCCATGTTGCCCTCGAGGTCCACGTAGGCCATCTCCGGCTCCACCATCCAGAACTCGGTCAGGTGGCGGCGGGTCTTGGACTTCTCGGCCCGGAAGGTGGGCCCGAAGGCATAGACCTTGCCCAGGGCCATGGCGTTGGCCTCGTTGTACAGCTGGCCGCTCTGGGTGAGGTAGGCGGCGGTCTCGAAGTAATCGAGCCCGAAGAGAGTAGTGGTGCCCTCGCAGGCCGAGGGGGTGATCACCGGGGTGTCGGCGTTGATGAACCCGTGCGTGTCGAAGTACTCCCGGATGGCGCGGATGATGTGGGCCCGCACCCGCAGGATGGCGGCCTGGGTGGGGGTGCGGATCCACAGGTGGCGCCATTCCATGAGGAAGTCCACCCCATGCTCCTTGGGCTGGATGGGGTACGGCTCAGCCTTCTGCACCACCTGGAGGTCAGTGACGTCCAGCTCGTAGCCGCCCGGGGCGCGCTCATCCTGGCGGACTGTCCCGCGCACGATGATCGAGGACTCCTGGGTGAGCCCGGTGGCGGCCTCGAAGGCCTCGGGGGAGACGTTCTTCTTGAAGACGACGGCCTGGATGACGCCGCTGCCATCGCGGACCTGAAGGAACTGGAGCCGGCCCTTGTCGGTGCGGTTGTAGAGCCAGCCCTTGACGACGATCTCTTCCCCCACGTGCTCCGCCACGTCGCGGATGTAGGTCTGATTGTCCATGTGTGCTCCTGCTCCTTGTGCCCACCAGGGCTCTTGGGGGCATTATAGCACGCCCGCCGGGGGAGTCTCACGGCGGAAGACTGTGGCGGGCAGAGCAGGCCGACGCTACTATGATGGGAGAAGGTCGTCCTGTATGAGACGTTACAGTGTCATCCTCACCCCCGACCCGGAAGGTGGCTATGCGGTGCGTGTACCGGCCCTCCCTGGATGCAACACTCAGGGAGACACGCTGAGCGACGCGCTCGCTAACGCGCAGGAGGCCGTGGAATTGTGCCTGGAAACGCTCAAAGAGATGGGCAAACCACTTCCGGAGGATACCGAGCCAACTCAGGCGGTGATCATCACTGTCGCTGCGCAGTTGGGGGCTTTGCTCCACGCCTACCGGTAGTTCTGCCCGGCAGCCTTCCGCTCACTCGGTCGCGTACCATCCTCAGGTGTGCTGCCCCTCACTGGCAGCCAGGGCCCAGGGCGGTACAATGGGGGTAAGCAGAGCACAACCCGGGCCCGGCCCGGTGAGGAGCGAAGATGACCCCGAGAGAGCGAATCCTGGCAGCACTCAACCACGAGATCCCTGACCACACCCCCACCTACGGCTGGTTCCACCACGAGGTGCAGCAGCGCCTCAAAGAATACTACCGCACCGACGACTGGCGCGATGTCCTCCAGGAACTGGGCATCGAGGGCTGGGCCGGTCTCACCCCCAAGATCGTCCACGGCGACTACGAAGAGCGCGCCGAACTGCGGCCGGGCCCCCTCCCGGGCCGGCCTGTGGTCTGGATAGATGACCGTACCTACGAGGACCCCTGGGGCGTGCGCTATCGCATCGGCGAGGGCGGCTGGTACTCGGAGTGGATGAGCGGTCCCCTGCAGAACGCCCAGTCCGTGGCCGACGTGGAGGCCTACCCTTGGCCCAGCCTGGATGACATCGTGGAGCCGGAGAACTACGCCCAGCGGGTGGCGGAGCTCAAGGAGCAACAGTGCTTCGTGAGCGCCGGCATCGGTAACCCCTACCGCGATGCCTGGGAAATGCGAGGCATGGATAACCTCCTGGCCGACTACCTCATCAACCGCGACATCCTGGAGGCCATCTACGACCGCTTCTACGCCCTCTACGGCGAGGTCTGCAAGCGGGCCGTGCGCGCCGGGGTGGACGAGATCGGCATCACCGGCGATATCGCCATGCAGGACCGCATCATCATGGGCCCCAAGTCCTGGCGAGAGGTAGATAAGCCCCGCATGGCCAAGCTCATCGAGGAGTGCCGTGCCATCAACCCGGACGTCTTCTTCTTCATCCACAGCGATGGCAACATCATGGACGTGATGGATGACCTGGTGGAGATCGGGTTCAACATCATCAACCCGGTGCAGCCAGAGTGCATGGACCCGGTGGAAGTGAAGCGGCGCTGGGGCGACAAGATCACCATCCACGGTGGCATCAGCCTCCAGCGCACCCTTCCCTACGGCACCCCGGAAGAGGTGCGCGAGGAGGTGCTGCACCTCATCCGCAAGTGCGGCTACAACGGCGGCCTGGTGGTCTTCCCCTCCAACGTCATCCAGCCGGATACCTCGGTGGAGAACATCATCGCCTGCTTCCATGCCGCCAGGGACTTCGACGTGTCTAGCCTCGGCGGCAAGCCCGGGTAGGAGATTAGCCACAGAGACACAGAGGCACAGAGAAACAGAAGAGGAGGGAAGGGAAGAAAGGGGAACGTAGGAGAGGGTCTTCATTGTCTCTTTCCTATGTCCTTCCCCTCCGTTCTCTGTGTCTCTGTGCCTCTGTGGCTTCTGTTAGGGGGGACGATGCAGACGTTCAAGCTGGCACTGGTGCAACACGCGAGCCCGGTGGGGCAGAAGGCTGCCAACCTCGAGGCGACTATCGCCTGGGCCCGGCAGGCTAAGGAGGCCGGGGCGGCGCTGGTCTGCTTCCCCGAACTGAACATAACCGGGCACGCCGGCCATGCCCGCATGGTGATGGAAGCCGAACCCGTGCCGGAGGGGGAGAGCGTACGAACCCTGGCCGAGTTGGCCCGGGAGCTCGACCTCTTCATCTGCGCTGGCATCGCCGAGGATGACCGCGGCATCCACTACAACACCCAGTTCATCGTCGGCCCCGAGGGCTACCTGGGCAAGCAGCGCAAGGTGCACCTCTCGGCGGACGAGTACTTCTTCTTCCGCGGGGGCACGAAGCTGCCCGTCTTCGACCTGCCCTTTGCCCGGGTGGGCATCATCATCTGCTACGACAACGGCTTCCCCGAGATGGCCCGTTGCCTGGCCGTGGATGGGGCGGAGCTGATCCTGGCGCCTCACGCTGCCCGCTTCGGCGCCTGGCCCGAGGACGAGGAAGAGCGCCGGAACGCTGTTCGACGGGTCAAGGAGAACTGGCGTCTGGTGCACTGCTGCCGCGCCTACGACAACGGCGTCTTTTCTGCCGTGTGCAACACCGCCGGCCGCTCCGCCCTGGACATCGAGGGTGTAGAGGCCAACCACGCCGGGGGATGTCTGGTGGTGAGTCCCAAGGGACAGGTGGTGGCCGAGTCGCAGAGTGAGGACATAACTGAGGAGCTGCTCGTGGTGGAGCTGGATGGGGAGCTGGTGGCGGAGCGGCGCCGCCAGGCCTGCTTCAATCTCCAGACGCGCAAGCCCGAGGTCTTCGGCGCCCTGGTTCGCCCCACGCAATAGAGACGTGACCAGGCCGGTGGCAACCCACCGGCCTGGTATGAGGGCTTTCCGGCTACTCGACGCCGTAGAACTTGGCGGCGGCGCCCCAGAAGAAGGTGTCAATCTGCTCCTGCGTCAGCCCCATGATCCCGCTAAGGATGGTCAGGTCCTTGGCCACGTGGACCGGGGCAATCTCGGGCAGGCGGGCAGGGGAGCAGTCCACCCCGAACATCAGGTGATCCATGCCGACGAAAGGCACCGCCTTGGCCAGCGCCTCTTCCCGCCAGGCATCGGGCGTGCCCCGACAGGTATCAATCCACATCTGGGCCTCCTCGCCGCTGCGCCGGCGGGCAGCCCGGAAGCGCCCGTAGACGGCCAGGCACTCGTCCACCCAAGGCCAGCCGATGTGGGCGAGGCTGAAGCGCAGCTTGGGGAAGTGCACCAGCCCCTCATAGAGGACGGGACGGCAGAACCGGGAGCTGTCGCCAAACCCGTAGAGGATGCCGGAGTGGAACTGGATGGGCTTGCCCAGCTCCTCGATCTTCTCAAAGATGGGCATCATCATGTCATCCAGGGCCGACCAGTGGTCGGGGATCATCTTCACTCCCCGGAGGTCCTTGTCCACCAGGGCGTACTCGATCTCCTCCAGGATGCCCGGCGCCCGGGGCTCGACCCACAGCAGCCCGAAGATGCGGTCCGGGTCGGCGGCCTGGACACTGGCGATATGGTCGGTCGCAGCCCGGACGTCCTCACGCCGGTAGACGGCCGGGGGCAGGTCGCGCCCGATGTCGGTGGCGCGCTCAGCCGGGTAGCGGCTGAAAAGACAGATACGGTCCAGCTTGGCCTCATCCATCCAGCGCAGGACCTGATCGCCCGTCTCGTTGCCTTGGGCGTGACAGTGGCAATCCCAGATCTTCACGGTATACCTCCTGATAGGTTAGCGACGACGGCGGCTGCGACGCGCCCGACGGCTTCTGGTGGTGGTGGCGGGTTTGGCGCCGATCGCTGCGGCTGCGGCCTGCTCGACTGTGACCTCCTCGTAGCCCTCTAGGTCGGCAGTGGCATAACCCAGGCCGCCCCAGCCCACGGCGAAGATGGCCAGGCATATCACCACACCGATGGTGCTGTAGAAGCTGGGCAGGAAGAGGGCAACGATGAAGGCGACGGCGGCCACCACCAACGGGATCGCGGAGAAGCGGTGGTAGGGCCAGAGGGCCGCGG
>JBMNTK010000174.1:0-8149 GCA_050945695.1 Anaerolineae bacterium
CCCACCCGCGATACTCGGTGCCCAAGGTGTATCACGTGCGGGTCAAGGGCGAGGTCTCGCAAGCCACGCTCGCCCGTCTGCGGCGCGGCGTGGTCCTGGAAGACGGGCCAGCCAAGGTCCAGAAGGCGGAGATACTGCAGGCCGGCGAGGACGCCACCGTCCTTCGGCTGACCCTGACCGAGGGCCGCAAGCGCGAGATACGCCGGATGATGGAGGCCGTCGGTCACCCGGTCGAGCGACTGCAGCGGGTGTCCATAGGGCCTCTGCAGTTGGGGGACTTGGCGCCCGGTCGCTGGCGCCGGCTCAGCGTCAACGAGGCCAGAGCCCTGCGCCGGCAGGCCGGGCTGGATCGAGGTCGTGCCCATGCCTAAGCCCAGCACCATCGCCATAGACGGGCCCGCCGGCTCCGGAAAGACCACCGTGGGAGCGGCCCTGGCCGAGCGCCTGGGCTACACCTTCTTCGACACCGGTGTCGTCTACCGGGCGGCAACGCTGGCAGCCCTGCGCGCCGGCGTATCGGTGACCGACGAACAGGCGGTCATCCAGGTAGTCGAAGGCATGAGCCTGCAGGTCGGCCCGCCGCACGTGCACGACGGTCGCACCAGCACCGTCACCCTGGACGGCGAGGATGTCACCTGGGCCCTGCGTAGCCGGGAGGTGGATGAAGGCGTCTCTCCCGTCTCCGCCCATCCAGGGGTGAGAGAGCGGCTGCGCGACTTGCAACGCAGTGTGGCCGCCCAGGGCAGAGTGGTAGTGGTGGGGCGCGATATCGGCACCGTGATCCTGCCGGACGCCGACCTCAAGGTCTACCTGGATGCGTCCCCGGAAGAGAGGGCCCGCCGCCGATACGTCGAGACCTTGGCCCGGGGCGGCAACGTCACTTACGAGCAGGTGCTGGAGAACGTCTGTGCCCGGGACCGCATTGATTCCGGGCGCTCAGTGGCTCCGCTGCGCCGGGCGGACGATGCGCACTACGTGGACAGCACTGGGATCAGCGCCGAGGATGTCGTGACTATGATAGAAAGGCTGGTCTGTGGCCACGACGACTAGACTCCCGGTAGGCCGTTGGCATAGGCCCCTGAAGCGCCTTCTGCGCTTCCTGCTGGGGCTCATCATCCGCCTTGAGATCCAGGATGCCGAACGCCTGCCAGCCGAAGGCCCAGTGATTGTGTACTTCAACCACTCCTGCTGGTTGGATCCGCTGGTGGCCGCGGCCATGCTGGACCGCGACAACACCATCATGAGCAAGGTGGAGCTCCTGCGGATCCCCGTCGTGGGGACGGTGCTGCGAGCCTACGGTGCCTTCCCGGTCAGACGCCAGGAAGGGGACCTGCGGGCGTTCAGGACCGCCCTCACCGCCCTCAACGGCGGCTTGGCGCTGATCCTGGCGCCGGAGGGCACCCGCAACCACGATGGCGTCCTCCAGCAGGGCAAACCCGGTATGGTGAGCTTGGCGCTACGGGCTGACGCCTGGCTCCAGCCCGTATCCATCCTAGGAGTACTCGATTTCGGCCGGTACTTCCGACGGCTGCGGCGCACCCCGGTTCAGGTCTGGTTCGGGGAGCCCTTCCGGTTCCGCCGCGGCCCCAGCAAGCTCTCGCATGAGGAGAGCCAGGCACTTATTGATGAGGCAATGTACAGACTGGCGGCGCTGATGCCCCCAGCACTGCGCGGTGTCTACGGTGACATAGAAGAAGAGGCTGCGTACTCCGCAGCCTATCGCACAGCCGAGCTTTAGAGCGCGCAACCACGCTTGGAGGCACGTATCGTGAGCACAGAGGAAATCCGCCTGCCACCCGGGGGCATCGAGCATCGCATCTACATTGATGACACCACGCTGAGGGACGGCGAACAGACGGCCGGCGTGGTCTTCGCCAACGACGAGAAGATACACATCGCCCGGCTTCTGGCCGAAGTGGGTGTTGATCAGATCGAGGCGGGCATCCCCACCATGGGGGGCGACGAGAAGAAGGCCATCACCGACATCGTCCGCCTGGAGCTTCCCATCAGCGTGCTTGCCTGGAACCGAGCCGTAGTCAGTGACATCCAGGACTCCATTGACTGCGGCGTGGATGCCGTGGCCATCTCCATCTCGGCCTCCGACATCCACATCCAGAACAAGCTGCGCAAGAGCCGGGAATGGGTGCTCGAGTCGGTGGCGAGGTCCTGCGATTTCGCCAAGAAGAACAACCTGTATGTGTCCGTCAACGCAGAGGACGCGTCGCGCGCCGACACCGAGTTCCTGCTCCAGTTCGCCCACAACGCCAAGGAGTCCGGGGCCGACCGGTTGCGCTTCTGCGACACCGTGGGAGTGCTCGATCCCTTTGCCACCTACGAGCGGGTGAAGCTCATCCACGATGAGGTGGGCATAGACATCGAGATGCACACCCACAACGACTTCGGCATGTCCACCGCCAACGCTATCGCCGGGGTGATGGCCGGAGCGACCTACGTCAACACGACGGTGAACGGCCTGGGTGAGCGAGCCGGCAACGCCGTATTGGAGGAGTTCGCCATGGCCCTCCGGTACGTCTTTGGGATCGACTTGGGTCTCAAGACGGCCCGGTTCCGGGAGCTCTGCGAGTACGTGGCTAACGCCTCGAACCGCCCCATTCCCACCTGGAAGCCGATCACCGGCTCGAACCTCTTCGTGTACGAGTCCGAAGGTCGGGCCAGCGGCGTCCTGCGCGACCCTTCCACCTATGAGATCTTCGCGCCCGGCGACGTGGGGCTGCTGCGCCGCTTCGTGTTCGGCAAGTACTCCGGCCCCAGTGTGCTGCGCCATAAGCTCCGGCAGTACGGGCGGGACATCGAAGAGGACCAGGTAGCGCAACTGGTTGCGGACCTGCGCGAGAAGAGCGTGGCTATGAAGCGAGCCCTGTTCGACGAGGAGGTCTTACAGGAGTACGAAGACCTGCGCCGGCTGGGGGTGAACATATGGCGATCCTAGCGCCACTGACTCAAGACATCCGTCTCATTGACGTCACGCTTCGCGACGGCGAGCAGACCGCCGGTGTCGTCTTCGCCCGTCACGAGAAGGTCCGCATCGCCGCCCTCCTAGACGAGATCGGCGTGATGGCGGCCGAGATCGGCTACCCTGTCCTGGGCAAGACCGAGCAGGATACCATCCGCGCTGTGGTGGACCTGAACCTGGGCCTGACCGTCACCGCCTTCTGCCGGGCGCGGGTGGAGGACGTGGAAGCGGCCGCCGCCTGCAACGCCCCGGCCGTGGTGCTGTCCATCTCCACCTCCGACATACACATCCAGCGTCGCTTCGGCCAGAGCCGGGAATGGGTGCTGGACCAGATGGTCCAGGCCTGCCGCCGGGCGCGGGAGCTGGGGCTGCAGATCACCGTCAGCGCCGAGGACGCCTCCCGCACCGACCTGGCCTTCCTGCAGGAGTTCTACGCTCTGGGTATTGCGGAAGGGGCGCAGCGGATCCGCTACTGCGATACCCTCGGCGTGGACCACTCCTTTGGCATCTACAACCGGGTTCGGACCCTCAAGCAGGCCCTGTCGGCGCCGCTAGAGCTGCACATGCACGACGACTTTGGCATGGCTACCGCCAATGTCATGTCCGGGCTGCGCGGCGGCGCGGATGGGGTGGCTGTGTCCATCGGCGGGCTGGGCGAGCGCACCGGCAACTCCTCCTTGGAGGAGGTGGTGATGGCGCTCAAGTACCTCTACGGCCGAGACCTGGGGATCGATACCGCCCGCTTCCGGGAGATCGTGGAGTACGTGGCCGACGCCAGCTCGAGGGCTATCCCGGTCTGGAAGACCATAGTGGGCACCAATGTCTTCGCCCACGAGTCCGGCATCCACGTAGATGGTGTCCTCAAGAACCCTCAGAACTACGAGGTCTTCAGCCCCGAGGAGGTGGGGCTGCAGCGACAGCTGGTGGTCGGCAAGCACTCCGGCTCCCACACCATCTACTACAAGTTCAAGGAGTTCGGCATCGAGCTCACGCCCGAGGAGTCGGCCGAGATCCTGGCCCAGGCCCGCGAGATGGCCGTGGACCTGAAGAGGGCGCTCTTCGATAAGGAGCTCATGTACATCTATCGTGACTACCAGAAGCAGAAAGCCCGCAAAGAATAGGCCCCAATCCGATTCGTCCCCCGGCCGTGTGACCGGGGGACGAATCGCTCACGTGTCGCCCGGCTCCCCGGCCGCAGACCTGGGCCTGGAGCCGGGCGATGTCGTGCTTCAGGCGAACGGTCAGCCCCTGCGCGACATCCTCGACTTCCGCTTCCACACCGCCAGCGGGGAGTTCACACTCCTGGTGGAGCGGGCCGGCGAGCACTACCTCTATGAGGTGGAACTGGACCCCGGCGAACCCCTGGGGGTGGAATTCGAGCATGCGCTGTTCGACGGCCTGCGGACCTGCCGCAACCGCTGCCCCTTCTGCTTCGTCCGTCAGATGCCCCGCGGGTTCCGGCCCTCGCTGTACGTGCGGGATGATGACTACCGCTACAGCTTCCTCCACGGCAGCTTCGTCACCCTCACCAACCTCACCGAGCCGGACTGGGAGCGGCTGGCCGAGCAGCGCCTGAGTCCCCTCTACATCTCGGTGCACGCCACCGACCAGGCCACACGGAACCGCCTGCTGGGGATACGGGAGGACCCGCCGCTTCTGGAGAAGCTGCGTTGGCTGCGGGAGAGGCGCCTCAGCTTCCATGCCCAGCTGGTGCTGGTTCCGGGGTGGAACGACGGGCCCCAGCTGGACCGGTCATTGGGTGACCTGCTGGAGCTAGGGGAATCGTGCCTGAGCGTGTCGGTGGTTCCGGTGGGCCTCACGCGCGAAAGCCCTGCCCAGCTACGTCCCTACACGCCCGAAGAGGCCGGCCCGGTCATCGTCCAGATCCGGCAGTGGAGGCGTCGGTACGCGCAGCAGCTGGGGCGCCGCACCGTCTATGCCTCCGACGAGTGGTTCCTGATGCGAGGCACGGAACTGCCCGGTGCCCCCTACTACGAGGGCTTCCCCCAGGTGGAGAACGGAGTGGGAGCGGTGCGCCTATTCCTGAACACCTGGGAGGCTGACCTTCGCGCCGGGCCAGCCTGCCCCTCCCCCGAGGAGGCACGCTTGATCGTGTGCGGCACGCTCATCGAGCCCCTGTGGCAGACGATCGCCCAGCAGATGCGTGCCCTCGGGGCGGACGTCCGCGTGCAGGCCATCGTCAATGAGACGCTCGGACCCACCGTGACCGTGTCCGGGCTACTCACCGGCCGGGACGTGGTGGCAGCGCTGGGCAGGGTCCCTCCCCGCACCACGGTCTGCCTGCCCCGGTCTATGTTCGACGATGAGTGCGCCCGGACACTGGACGGTATGACGCCGGCTCAGCTGGAGGAGGCCCTGGGTACTAGGGTCCTCATCTGCGCTGAAGCGGCCGATGTCCTGTCTCCTCTACCAGCCTGACGCCACGAACAGCGATTCCAGCAGCTCCGCGCGTTCCTCCGGCGTCATCGGCCGCGGCTGGGCATAGTCCTCCAGCATGAAGGTGAGCACCTCAGTGGAGATGTGGCGCCCCTGGTAGATGACGTGCCGATCAATGCACTCTTGGCGCGTGCCCAGGCTCCACATCTGGTCGAACAAGAAGTTGCCCAGCCCGTAGTGTATGAACCCCCCGTTGTAGAACTCGAACGCCTGCGGGTGATGGGCCTGGCTGCCGCTCACGATCTTGGCCCCGGCGTCTATCATCCCCCGGAAGTCCTCCTGCTGCTGAGGGGTGGGCGGGTAGTGGTAGAACTCCCAGTACTGCCAGGTCACGATGGGCACGTTCACCGAGTCCTTCAGGACGCTGAGCTGCTCGTGCATGTATTCGAAGTCGCACGGGGCCGCGCCGGGGTAGTCTTCCCCAGCCCAGGCATACTCCGGGCCCACAGGGTTGCAGCCCATGAAGGAGAAGGTGTTGCCATTGCGAGCGATCAGCTTGGGGCTGCGAGCGTCTTCTAGGTCCACGCCCCCGCCGTAGTGAGGCCAACCCTCCTGGTCGTACAGCCCCACCGTGTAGATGGTCGCTTCCGAGCCCCAGTCCTGGAAGTGGTTGCCCGTCAGCTCCACTATGTCGGTCCCTAGGTGGCGGAGGGCCTCCAGGTAGTCGGGGTCGCTGCAGAAGACGAGGTTCTCTTGGTTCATGTTGCCGGGAGGGCAGTCAACGGCGAAGGGGATCTCGTTGGAGACATGGGCAATGTCCGCGGACTGCATCACCTCCGCCACGTGCTCGATCGGGTAGAGCACGCCGTACTGGTCCATTCTGGCGGCCGTCCCGCGGACCATGGCCGTCACCCCGGTCATCGCCAGGAGGGTCATGCGCGTCTCGTCCCGGTTGGTGTACTGGGGCAGGCTCAGCTCAGCGGCTCGGCTGCCTTCCAGCCCGAAGCGCATCCTCAGCGGCCAGGGACGTTCAGCAAGGCCCTTCTCCAGCACGTTCACGTCGTCCAGACGAAGCACCTTCCAGCGGGGCTCGAGCTCATCGAAGGGCACGATACCCCAGACAGTCCCGAGCTGGGCCCAAGCCTCATCCACGATCGTCTCGGGCTGGGTGACGACCACGGGCACACCTTCCGCGGGGCGACCCAGCAGGGCCTCGAGAGCCTGGTACACGGGGGCAGTGACCATGAGGCTGGGGACCGAGCCGTCCCTGGTCAGGTACGACAGCCCCTCACCCTGGCCCGCCCAGTAAGCGACGATATCCTCCCAGGCTACGCCATCGGGGATGGTAGGGAAGGGCACGACCGGGACCAGAATCCATTCCGGCCCCTGCTCAGCACTCACTGGGCGCAGAACGGCTTCCGCCTCGGAGGCAGTGGCCACCACCCGGACCTGGTTCCCATTTACCACCGAGGCGCTGACCGGTGCGGGGACGGCCGGATCCACCCACAAGGCAACCGTAGCCGGGGTGGGGGTGGGCTCAGGGGTAGCGGTAGCAGTAGCGGTGGGCGGGATGGCCTCGGTGGCGGGAGGCTCCGTGACCGGTACGGTGGCTAGGTCCAGTACCGGGCTAGCGGGCTGTGTGGGGAGCTCCGGTGCGGCCAGGTAGGAGCAGGCGGCCAGTACCAGCAGCAGCCCCGCACTCAGGACTGTCGCCATTGCTTTGTTTTTCATATTGTTCCCCATTTCAAGCAGTCGGGTAAAGCGGCTCAATTATAGGCCGTGCTCGTCTCATCGCCACTTCTTTGGTCCGGCCCTGGGCCCAGTCGCTACGCCCAGGCGCGTGCCCTTGGCGCGCCATCCCAAGAGCGTTCGTTGTCCCAGCGCATAGGGTTCCGTATACTCACGCCACTATGGATGAAGCCCCGACCCGGGTCGCCCTGGTATGCCCGTTCGCCCTCAGGCCCAAGGCTACTGTCTCCGCCCGCGCTCTCCCCATCGCAGCGGAGCTGCAGCGCCGGGGCCATGACGTCCGTCTCTTCGTGCCCCCCTGGGACGACCCCGCCTCCGCCGGGCTAATCTCTGACATCGGCGGAGTAGCCGTAGAGCAGGTGGCCCTCGCCTGTGGGCCTCCGGGCACGCTTGGGCGGCTGGCTCGGGCCGTTGCCCGTTTCGGCCCCACCCTGATCCACGCCTTCAAGCCCATCGGCTATTCGGCCGGGGTGGCCCAGCTCAACGCCCTGCGGTCGGTAGTGCCTGGGCGGCGGCTGCCCCTGGTCCTGGATAGTGACGACTGGGAGGGGCCGGGCGGCTGGAACGAGCGCCGGCCCTACCCCGGCTGGGCACGCCGCATCGGTGCCTGGCAAGAACGCTGGTGCTACTGTCATGCCAACGCCCTCACCCTGGCCAGCGACGACCTGCGCACCCTCGCCTGGAGCCTGGGCGTGCCGCCATCGCGGACCTTCGCCGTGCCTAACGGCCTGTCGGCTCCCTTGCCGGCGCCCGCGCCCGAGAAGGTCGAGGAGGTACGACGGCAGCACGGCCTGTCCGCCGAGACGGTCCTTCTCTACACGCGCCTGGCCGAGTTCCCGCCCGCGTGGCCGGTGGCTTTCCTCGCCGCCCTGCGCCGGCACCACCCCGACGCCCAGTTGCTGGTGGTCGGGAAGGGTCTGGCAGGAGAGGAGAACCAGCTGCTGGCCGAGGCCCGGTCGGCCGGGCTGGAGTCTGCCCTCAGGTACGCCGGGTGGGTCCAGCCGGAGGACCTGCCCGCCCATCTGACCG
>JBMNTK010000175.1:0-8034 GCA_050945695.1 Anaerolineae bacterium
CGGGTGGCCGCAAGCGGAACGGCAGTGGGCGTGGTGCCCGATCACGTTGCCGGCAGGCTGGGCCTTCCCAAGGGCGTTCTGGCAGCCACCGGGGGCCACGATCAACCGTGCGGTGCCCTTGGTGCCGGCGCCGTCACGCCCGGAACGGCCATGTACGCCATCGGCACTGTGGAGTGCGTTACCCCCTGCCTGGAGGCGTTCGTGCCCGGGCTGGGAAGTCGAGGCTTCCCCTGCTACCCCCACGTCGCTCCGGACCTCTTCGTCACCCTGGGGTTCAACTTCGGGGGCGGGTCTGTCCTGCGCTGGTACCGGGACCAGTTCGGCCAGCCCGAAAAGGACCTTGCCCACGAGACCGGAGCCAGCGTCTATGACGTGATGTTGGCCCACGTGGACACCACCCCCGGCAGCCTGCTTCTCTTGCCTCATTTCGCTGGCACCGGCACCCCGTGGCTCGACCCCGAATCCAAGGGGGCTCTAGTAGGCCTCACCCTGGGCACCACCCGTACCGACGTGGTGAAGGCTATCCTCGAAGGAACCACCTACGAGATCGCCCACAACGTGGCCGAGATGCGGGCCGCCGGCGTTGCCCTCTCAGAACTGCGCGCCATAGGCGGCGGGTCCCGCTCGGCCACCTGGCTACAGATCAAGTCCGACATCCTGGGGCTGCCTTTGGCCCGGCTGGGGATCAGCGAGGCTGCCTGCCTGGGAGCCGCCCTGTTAGCCGGGCGCGGCGCCGGCCAGTTCGACGACGTTCGCACCGTAGCGTCGTCCGTGGCCGTCCCCGAGACCGTATTCCAGCCCAACCTCGAGCACCACGCTCGCCACGTCGAGCGACTCGAGCTGTACCGCCGGCTGTATCCATCCCTGCGCGACGTGCTGCATGCCCTCTAGCGCCCTAGCAGCACGCCACCTATCGCGTTAAGGAGCCGCCATGAGCGACCAATTGCACCGTTTTCGGTATGTGCGCCATCCCCTCCCCGAGGCCATGTGGACCTGGCCGCTTACGGGTGTGGGGCTTGAGAACCTGGGCGACGAGCGCCAGGCCGTGAGTGTTCCCCTGCCCGAGATCGGTCCTGACCAGCTCCTCCTGCGGGTGGACGCAATGGGGCTGTGCTTCTCGGACACCAAGGTCATCGCTCAGGGGCCGGAGCACCCTCGGCTCTACGGCCGCGACCTCAAGTCCGATCCCGTGATCCTCGGGCACGAGGCCGCCATGACCGTAGTGCGGGTGGGAAGCCACCTGAGCGGGCGCTTCCACGTGGGCGAACGCTACATCATCCAGGCCGACATCATCTACAAGGGCAAGGGGCTGGCCTTTGGCTACGCCCTACCCGGGGCCATGCGCCAATACGCCGTCGTGGGCCCTGAGGTCATAGATGGCGATGAGGGCTGCTACCTCCTGCCCCTGAGCGTCAACACCGGCTATGCCGAGGCGGCACTCAGCGAGCCCTGGGCCTGCGTCGAGCACTCCTACTCTCTCGACTACCGCACCACCCTGCTCGATGGGGGGATACTCCTGGTGTCCGGCGGGTCGCCCGACGTCACCTACTCGTTCGATGCCCTGGCCAAGGGTGGCCGCCCTGCCCAGATCATCCTCGCCGGTGTCCCGGAGCCGACGCGTACCGCCATCGAGGCCGCCTTCGAGCCCCAGGGAGTGACCATCGTCGAGGAGGGCCTGAGCCCCGAAAGCGCGAAGGCACTGCTCGCCCAGACAGACGGCGCCGGCTTCAGCGACGTCGTCCTCCTGGAGCCCACCGCCGAGGCCGTCAATGCCGCCATGGGCATCCTGGCCAGGGGAGCCGCCCTGGTCCTCGTGAGCACAACGGGGCAGCCGGTCGTGGCGGACCTGGACGTGGGCCGCGTGCACTACGAGAACTGGCAGATCCTGGGGACCACTCAGCCCGACGTGGCCCAGGCCTACGCCGCCGGGGTCCGCACCGAGCTCAAGCCCAGCGGTCGCGCCCTGTTCATCGGCGCTGGCGGCCCTATGGGGCGCATGCACGTCCAGCGCGCCATTCAGGCCACGGACGGGCCCGCTATCGTGGTAGCGAGCGACACCAGCGATGAGCGGCTCAAGAGCCTTCAGGACACCTTCGGGCCCGATGCCGAGCGCCGGGGAGTCGTCCTCGTGTGCGTGAACCCCACGACCATGAGCCCTGAGCAGTACGACGCTTTCCTCAGGGAACAGGCGCCGGAGGGGTTCGACGATATCGTCCTGCTCGCCCCTGTTCCCAAGCTGATCTCCGGATCGGTACCTCACCTAGCTCAAGGCGCCACGTTCAACATCTTCGCCGGCCTGGCCCGCGGGTCCCTGGCTTCCATGGACGTGTCCGTGTTTGCCACCCGCGGGGTGCACTTCACCGGCTCCAGCGGGTCCTACATTGCCGACCTTCAGGCTGTGCTTGCGAAGGCCGAACAGGGGGCCCTGGCGCCGGAGCACTCGGTGGCGGCCATCGGCGGAATCCACGCCGGGTGGGACGGGATGGAGGCGGTGATCAGCGCTCGCTTCCCCGGGAAGATCGTCCTCTACCCGCAGATCGAGGACCTGCCCCTCACCGCGCTGCCCGACCTTGGTAAGGTACTCCCGAATGTGGCGGCCAAGCTGGACGCCCAGGGCCGGTGGACCAACGAAGCCGAGGAGGAGCTCCTGCGCTCCAAGCTGGCCTTGCCGGCCGGGATCACGGCTGAGTGGCGACAACTGGTGGGCCAGAGCGCGGTGGTGACCGGTGCTGCCCAGGGCCTGGGCGAGGCCATCGCCCGCCGGCTTGCCCGTGAGGGCGCCAACGTCATCCTGGGAGACCTCAACGTGGCTCGGGCGGAGAAGGCGGCGCGGGAGATCGAGAGGCAATACGGCACTCGAGCGATCGCCGTTCACATGGACGTCACCGACGAGAACAGCGTACGTGAGGTGGTCAACCGGGCCGTGAGCGAGTTCGGCCGGCTGGACATCATGGTGTCCAACGCCGGCATACTCCAGGCCTTCGACATCACCGACTTCCCCACCGACACCTGGCGTAAGGTGATAGACGTGAACCTGACCGGCTACTTCATCTGCGCACGGGAGGCCGGCCGGGTCATGAAAGACCAGGGCGGGGGCGTCATCATCCAGATCAACAGCAAGTCGGGCAAGAAGGGGTCCTTCCGCAACTCGGCCTACGCATCGTCCAAGTTCGGCGGCATCGGGCTCACGCAGAGCATCGCCCTCGATCTGGCCCCGTACAACGTCCGCGTGAACTCGATCTGCCCCGGCAACCTCCTGGACTCGCCGTTGTGGGTGGACAGCCTCTACGAGCAGTATGCCCGCAAGTGGGGCATCACCCCGGAAGAGGTGCGGGAGAAGTACCGCTCCCAGGTGCCGCTGGGGCGGGGCTGCACCTACGAAGACGTGACCAACGTCCTGGTGTTCCTGGCCAGCCCTCAGGCCGGCTACATGACCGGCCAGGCCATCAACGTCACCGGTGGCCAGGAGATGCGCTAGAGCGGCTCCGGTCTCAGACGAAGACAGGGGGAGGGCCCAGGCCCTCCCCCTGTTCTATTAGCGGCCCGTTGGGCAGCTAGCCGCCTATGTAGATCGGGTTGCTCCAAGCCCGCCGGCCCTGACCGTCGTCCACTTCCAGCCGGACGTACTTGATCCCGTCCAGCCGGGTGAACTCCGCTTCGTTGATGGTGCCGTCCCCCTCCGCGTAGGTGCAGCTGCCTCGCCAGGCATCCCCCACGAAGGCGATGCGCCGCGCATCGGAAGTGCGGGCGTAGACCCGGGTGCCATCGTATACGAGGTCCAGGATCTCCGGGCCGGTACTGGCGTAGAACCGGCCGGCCAGAAGAGCCTCCCGCAGGGCAGGGATGCTGAGCTCCTCGGCCTGCACTTGCACCCATCCACCACCGTAGTCCTTCCGACCCCAGTGGGCGTCGTCCACCGCCAGGCCCCACAGGCGCCTGCCATGGTCCAGGGCATCGTCCCAGTGCACCGAAGAGACTCCCTTGGCGATGGCAACCTCACAGGTGGTGTTGAACACCTCCACCGCGAACACGCCCTCGACCCGTTCCACGGCCCAGGAGGACATGCCACACCAATAGGGATGGCACAGCACGGCCAGTCCGCCGTGGCCGGTGATGTACGAGGCCATCTCCGTGGCCGCGATAGTGGCTTCCCTCTCGGGGCAGACCTGAATGTCGATCCCGACCATGTGGAAGGCACCCAGCTCAGGGTCGTTCGCGTGGTACTCAACCCCGGGTATGACTAGGATGCCGTCCACACTCAGCGGCTCCAGGGTCTTCCAGTGATCGGTGATGGCGACGAAGTCGTACCCGTTGTCGCGGTACCAGATGGCCGCTTCCTCTGGCGACCTCCTGCCGTCCGATACGGTGGTGTGCGTGTGCAGGTTGCCTCGGAACGTCTTGGCCCCGGACTGAATTGCGCGGATCTCCATGCTTACCCCCAGTCTCGCCGGCGCCTAGGGTGCCGGCTGCTACTTACCCCCGCTGCTCTGGGCAGCCTCATCGAAAGCCCGTGCTAGGAGCCGATACTGCTCGCCACTCAAGGCCCGCGCTTCCGCCCGGCGCAGTGTCTCCTTGAGGGCCTTGGCCCTGATGGCAGGCACCTCCGGATTGCGCACATCCAGGTCAACCTGAGGGCTTAGGAACACGATCATCGGCTCGACGGTCACCTCCCCGACTTCTGGGTTCTTGGACAACCAACGGGTGAGCGCCTCCTGCTCCCACCGTGCCTCCCGCATGGGATCGCCCAAGGCCTCCGGGCTGAAGAGCCGAAGCAGCCGCCCGAGCGAGAACCGGCGCTCCTGCTTGCACGAGCGCCCCTCGCAGATGACCTTGCCGGCCACGCTCTTGAGGACCACCACGTACAGCGCCTTGGGGGTGAGCAGCACGTGATCGGCCGGGAAGAGGAAGTTGTAGAGCCGGTAGCGGTCATCCAGCCCCTTGAGGGCGTCTGCCAGCTCCTGATCTGGGCGAGGGCGACGGGCGAATCGGAAGGCCTGCACGATCCCATACTGGGACGCGACTACCCCGATGATGAGCAAGCCCAGGGTGTAGAGCGCCCACTGCGGGCGGGCCAGGGAGATGACCAAGCCGGCGCCCAATGCTCCCAGCCCTACGAGGTTGCTGATCTGGGCGGTCTTCGCCCTGCGCGATATGAGTGCGTCGTTATTGAGGACCCTCAAGAGCTACCTCCTGTGCGCCTTGCAGGGCGCCCAAACCTTCGGCGATGGCTCCGACGACGCCCTGCCGCGCAGCCTCCGCCCCGGCCCGCACCAGGCTGACGACTGCCGTCCGCTTCGAACGGCCATGCCCCACCAGGACCACTCCGTTCACGCCCAACAGCGGCGCCCCGCCCACTTCGTCGGCGTCCAGCCCCGACAGCGCCCGACGCAGCGCTGGCTTGAGCAGCAGGCCGCCCAGCTGGCCCCGCAGGCTCGCCTTGGCCTCCCTGCGCATCAGGCTGATGATCATCATGGCAACGCCCTCCGCCGTCTTGATGAGCACGTTGCCCGTGAAGCCATCGGTCACTACTACGTCTGCCATGCCAGTGAACAGGTCCTTGCCTTCCACGTTGCCCACGAACCGCAATCCACTGGCCTTGAGGAGGGAGTGAGCTTCCTTGACCAGCTCGTTGCCCTTGGTCTCTTCCTCACCGTTGGAGATCAGCCCCACCCGAGGCGACGCCACCCCTAGGACACGGCTGCTGTACACCGTCCCCATGAGCGCGAACTGCACCAGGTCCTGCGGGCGGCAATCTGCATTAGCGCCCACATCCAGCAGTAGAGGCTGACCCTCCAGGGCGGGCAGGAGCGTGGCCAGCGCCGGCCGTCTCACTCCTCGGATCCGCCCTAGCTCAAACAGCGCTGCGGCCAGCGCCGCTCCCGTGTTTCCCGTAGTAACGAAGGCGTCAGCCTCGCCGGCCTTCACCAGGCGTAGCCCTACCGACATACTGTTGTCGGGCCGGCTGCGGACGGCGGCAGCGGGGGCCTCGTCCATATTCACCACTTGAGAGGCGTGCCGGACGCTCACCCGGTCGGGAGCCCCCTGCAGGCCTGGGGATATGGCCGCCTCGTCACCCACCAGGATCACGTCCACATCAGGCAGGGTGGCTACCGCCTGAATGGCCCCTGCCACTACCTCCGGGACGCCGTGGTCCCCGCCCATCGCATCCAGTGCTACACGAATACGCTTCGTCGTCCCCTCCACTGATCCTCCGCCGCTGAAGCTAACCGGGTGCCCAGTCGAACCCGGTGGAAGCAGCCCTCCCTCGAGCGCTGTCGGTACAGAGCCTGTGTGCCGAGGCACACAGGCTCCCTGCAGGTAGACGGGTTAGGCTATCAGAGCCACCATACCCGGTCAATCGTTGACTGCCTGCGCCTTCGCCAGGAAGCGCAGCGCGCACGCAGCCAGCATGGCCGCCCCGAGCGGAAGCGCCTCCTCGTCCAGGTCGAAGGTGGAAGAGTGTCCCCTCCGCAGAGGCTGCCCCTCTGGCGTCACCCCCAGGCGGAAGAAGCACCCTCGGCACGTCTCCGCCAGGAGCGAGAAGTCCTCTGCCCCCATGCTGGGCTCGATCTCCCGTATCGCCGACGGCCCGACCATGTCGGTCGCCGTCTCGCGCAGTAGGCCCACCAGTCCTTCCTCGTTCGCTGTGATCGGGTAGCCCCGGCTGACCTGGACGTCGCACGTGCCCCCGAGAGCTTCAGCGACCCCCTTTGCCACGCGCTCCACTTCCGCGTGCACCGCCTTGCGGACACCGGCATCCAGAGTGCGAATGGTCCCGGTCATGGTGACCACGTCCGGGATGATGTTACTCCGGGTGCCTCCGTTGATGGTCCCCAGAGACACCACCGCCGAGGCACGCGGGTCCACGCAGCGAGACACGATGCCCTGCAGGGCAGTCACGATCTGCGCGGCAATGTAGATCGGGTCCCGCGACATGTGGGGCTGGGCGGCGTGGGCCCCGCGGCCCCGCACGGTCAGTCGGAGCGAATCGGACGACGCCTGCACGCTCCCCGAGCGCAGCCCAATGGTGTCCGTCGGAAGCTCGGTGATGACGTGCAGCCCGAACACCGCCGCCACCCCGTCCATGGCCCCGTCGGCGACCATGCGAGCTGCTCCCGAGAGCCCCTCCGCATCTGACGACTCCTCGCTGGGCTGGAAGAGGAGCCGCACCCGCCCGGGAAGCGGCCGCCCCGTCAGCAACCGCGCTGCCCCCAGCAGTCCGGCGACGTGGGCATCGTGCCCGCAGGCGTGCATCAGCCCCGGACGCCGAGAGGCGAACGGTAACCCGGTCTCCTCCTGGATGGGCAGAGCGTCCATGTCGGCCCGCAGCGCGACCACCGGCTCGCCGCTGCCGATCTCGGCCACCACACCGGTCTTGCCCACCCCCTCGCGGATGCGCCAAGCCTCGGTGGGGCCGGTTCCCTGTCCCATCCCTCGTAAGGCAGAGACCACCAGCTCGGCCGTACGATGCTCGTCGAAACCGAGCTCCGGCCACTCGTGTATCTTCCGCCTCCAGCGGACCAGATCCTCCTTGATGGCGATGGCCTCTTCTAGCAGTTCTCGAGCCGACACTCCGTACCCCCCTGCCGCGCGCTCAAGCGCAGGCTCCTCCGTTGAGACAGGATCGGCTGTGGACCGCCCGCACCGCTTCCTCGATGTCGGCCTCGTCCAGCACAAAGGAGAGGTTGTTCTCCGACGATCCCTGAGCGATGCAGATCACGTTTATGCCCCGGCTGCCCAGCGCATCGAACACGCGGGCAGCAACCCCGGGGGTGCCCTTCATGCCGGCGCCCACCACGGCTACTACGCCCACGTTGTGCTGAGCCCGGATGTCGTCAATGTCCTGACGGGCGCGCTCGACGGCAAACTCGGCCTCCAGTGCGGCGATGGCCCGCTCTGCCGACGAACCGGGCACCACGAAGCAGATGTTCTGCTCCGAGGACGACTGGGTGATCACCAACACGCTGATGCCTTCCCGCGCCACGGCCGTGAACACCTTGGCCGCGATGCCGGGCACCCCCAGCATTCCCCGGC
>JBMNTK010000176.1:0-8028 GCA_050945695.1 Anaerolineae bacterium
GTCGTCATCCTCGTCAACGCCTTGGCCAACATCCTGCCGTTCAACAACCAGACCACCGGGCAAGTCTCCGATCGCTACCCGGTGCTGTTCACACCTGCCGGCTACATCTTCTCAATCTGGAGCCTCATCTACCTGGGCCTGATCGCCTTCAGCGTCTACCAGGCTATGCCCGCTCGCCGAGATGGTCGCCTCCTGGACCGCATAGGCTGGCTGTACGTCCTGTCCGGGGTGGCCAACGCCGTCTGGATCTTCCTCTGGCATTATGAGCTGCTCCCTCTCAGCATCCTAGTTATGTTCATTCTCCTGGGTTCTCTCATCGCCATATACCTGCGCCTCGACATCGGGCGCCGTCCCGTGCCCACCCAGGAGTTCTGGGCCGTCCACGTGCCCTTCAGCATCTACCTCGGCTGGATCACAGTGGCCACTGTGGCCAACGCCGCCGTCGTACTCTACTCCGTAGACTGGGGCAGCTTTGGCATCAGCCCCCAGGCCTGGACCATCATCATGCTCGCTGTGGCCGCCGTCCTCGCCGCTGCTACCAGCGTCACCCGCCGCGATATCGCCTACAACCTGGTCATCGTCTGGGCCTTCTCCGGCATAGCCGTGAGGCAAGCGGCGCACAACTCAATCGCGGTCACCATCTCCCTGCTGCTGGTCGTGGTGGTCCTGGCCCTTGCCCTCAGCCTCACCGGCGCCAGGCAGCCGGCAGCCCTTCCCGCCCCACTCGCCTGAGGCACCCCCAAGGAGACCGACATGGACCTGAATCTGGACGGCAAGATCGCCCTGGTAACCGGAGCCAGCCGCGGCATCGGCCTCGCCATCGCCCGTTCCCTGGCCGCCGAGGGCTGCCACCTGGGAATCTGTGCCCGCGGCCTCGATGACCTCCGGCGAGCCGAGGAAGACCTACGGAGTCGGGATGCCCGGGTCGTCGCCGTCCAGGCAGACATGCTCCAGCCGGAGCAGGCTGCTTCTTTCGTGGAAGAGTGCGCCAACCGCCTTGGCGGCATTGACATCCTGGTCAACAACGTCGGCTTCAACCGCGGCGGTGACCTCATGCACTCCACCGACGAAGAATGGCGCCTCGTCTTCGAGGCCAACACCTTTCAGATCGTCCGCCTGATCCGGTTGGTGGTCCCCCACATGCGCGCCCGCGGGGGCGGCGCCATCGTCAACATAGCCTCCATCTCCGGCTGGGAACCCCAACTGGCCGGGACGGGCCAATACGGCGGCTCCAAGGCTGCCACCATCTTCCTAACCGAGCGATTCGCCCTCGAGCTCGTCCACGACAACATACGCGTCAACACCGTGTCTCCCGGCTCCATACTCTTCGAGGGTGGCGGGTGGGACCGCGTCCGCCGGGAGAAGCCCGACCAGTTCCAGGCCTACATCCGCGACGGCTTCCCTATGGGCCGCCTGGGCCGCCCGGAGGAGGTTGCCGACGTCGTTACCTTCCTCGTGTCCCCCCTAGCCGGCTGGATCAACGGCCGCCACATTCCCGTTGACGGCCTGGAGCAACCCGTCCCCGTCCCCGAACGCCGTCCCTGGTAGCTCAGCCTCACCTACGATGTCCGCGGTGCCACCGCGCACCTGCGTCATGCCATCACTCTCTCCTGTCATCCCGAGCGCAGCGAGGGATCTGCTCCTCCCGAAGACCAGAGATTCCTCGCTTCGCTCGGAATGACATGGGAGACAACCGGAATGACAGGGAGGAGCGCCCGGAATGACGATCACTCCGGGGAGGGTGCGCCCCCAGGCGCGCCCGTAGGGGCGGACGACCCTGTCTGCCCTCTGGGGCAGGCACGGTGGCCTGCCCCTACCCGGATGTCGCCGGGCCCCCTGTCTTTCGGCCGAAGGCACCCGCCCGGCGCGCCTAGTAGCGCGCACTCCTCACGGGGTCACTCGTCACGCTTCACGCCTCACTCGTCACGCGTCACCCCCCACCCCCTTGCCCCCAAGCTTTGCCGCGCTGACCTCCTTAGGCTACCATTTAACTTACGCTCTTTAGCAGTATCAGGAAGGAGTTAGATGGACGCATTGTTGCGGTGGCCGAGCGGGCTGGAATGGCTCGCCGTGATACCTATGCTGAGCCTCCTGGTGTTCGGCCACGAACTCGGGCACTTCGTGGCTGCCCTGCTCATGGGCGTCCGGGTGGAGGAGTTCGGCTTCGGCTACCCGCCGCGGGCGCTGGTCCTGTTCGAGCATAGAGGCGTCAAGTACACCCTCAACTGGTTGCCCTTCGGCGGCTTCGTACGCATGGCTGGCGAAGAGCAGGGCTTCAACGACCCCGGCAGCCTTGCCGCCAAGCCGCCCTGGAAACGCTTCGTCGTCTTTGCCGCCGGGCCGACCATGAACGCCCTTTTGGCCGTGCTCCTCTACATCGGCATCTTCTCCGCCGGCATCCCCGAGGCCTCGGGCCCGATACTCATAGACCAGGTGGCCCCCGGATCGCCTGCGGCTGAAGTGGGTCTGCAGTCGGGTGACATCCTCACCCGCATCGGGGACACCCCGGTGCGCAGCTTCGCCGACGTGCAGCACGCCACTGCCGCCCACATCGGCGAGCCGGTGGAGGTCACCGTCTCCCGTGGCGAGGAGGAGTTCACCACCACCCTGGTGCCGCGGCGGCCGGAGGAGACGCCGCCCGACCAGGGCGCCATGGGCATCACCATCAGCATCGAAGAGGTCGAAGAGATCGTCTACCGGCGTGTCGGCCCGCTCCAGACCATCTCCTTGGGCTTCCAGCGCGCCCTGTCCCTGGTGGTGGCCATGGTCGAGGGCCTGACCCAGCTCGTGCTTAGCGTCTTCACCCCCAGCGTCCCGGCCCCCGAGGGCGGCGTCGCTGGCCCGGTGGGCATCGCTCGGCTGGCCGGTGAGGTAGCGCGAGGCGGATGGCTGCCCTTCCTGGACCTCACCGGGTTCTTGAGCCTCAACTTCGCCCTCATCAACTTCCTGCCCCTCCCCGCCCTCGACGGCGGCCACATCGTCTTTGTGATCCTGGAGTGGGTGCGCCGGGGCAAGCGAGTTCCCCCCGAGAAGGAAGCCCTGGTACACCTGGCCGGCATGGTGATCCTCATCGGCCTCATGCTGGTCATCTCCTACCTGGACGTGGTGCGCTGGATCCAGGGGGAGGCCATCCTGCCCGGCGGCTAGCCAGGGAAGATACGGCTCAAGCGCAATCGGCCAACGGCCGGGCAGGTGACCGCCCGGCTGTTGGCTTTCCCCACTTACCACGCCTCCCTACCGGTGGTAGAATCAGCCGACCACGGGGGTCAACAAGGAGGCTAACATGCAGAAGGTGAAACTCGGCTTCGTCCCGGCGCACCGGGTTCCGTTCAGCGAGGACTGGGCGCGCGATATGCGTCGCCGCTGCCTTGAGGTCATGGAGCGCATCCCCGATGTGGAGTTCGTGGTACCTGGCGACGACCTCACGGCCGGTGGCCTGGTACGCGATGACGCCGACGCCGATCGGGTCACCGAGCTGTTCCGACGGGAAGGCGTGCAGGGCATCGTCATCGGGGCCATGACCTTCGGCGACGAAGTTGCGGCCGTAGCCGTGGCCCAGAACCTGCCCGGCCTGCCTGTCCTGCTCTTTGGCACCAAGGAGGGCGACTTCCTTCCCGACGGCGGCCGCCGCTCGGACTCGTTCTGCGGCACCCTCTCCATATCCTCCGGCCTCTACCGGCGCCGCATCCCCTTTGCCTTTGCCGGCATCCTCTTCCCAGAGGAGCCCGTCTTCACCCAGGAGCTGCAGCGATTCGCCGCCACCTGCAACACCGTCTCCAACTTCCGGGGAGCGCGCGTGGGCATGGTGGGACCGCGGCCGGAAAGGTTCGAGACCTGCGCCTTCGACGAAGTCGCCATGATCGAGAACTTCGGGCAGCGCCTGGTGCCCATCGCCCTGTCCGCCATCACCCTGGCCGCCCGTGACCTGAAGGATGACGACCCCCGCGTCCAGAGCATCGTCGCCGACATCCAGGGACGGCTGGACACGGCCGAGGCCGCCAGCGTCAGTGTGATGCGGCTGGCCAAGCTCGAGCGGGCCCTGCTCGACTTCGCCGAGTCCAAGGGCGTCACCGCCATGGGCCTGCAGTGCTGGAACGTCATCCAGGCCGACTACGGCGTCACCCCCTGCCTGGCCATGGGCCGGCTCACCGAACAGGGGATCATGACCGCCTGCGAAGTGGATGTCTACGGTGCCCTCACCATGCTCGCCCAGTACGAGGCCGCCCGTCGCGTCACCGTGCCCCACTTCATAGACTGGACCATCCAGCACCAGGAGATGGAGAATGTCTTCTTCGCCTGGCACTGCGGCAACGCCCCCGTCTGCCTGCGTGCCGAGGGTTGCCCGCCGCGCCTGCGCGAACACAGCATCCTGAGCGGCGACTTCACCGGCACCGCCGCCGAGGGAACGGCCGAGTTCCAGGTTCGCGAGGGCACCGTCACCCTGAGCCGCCTGGTGGAGTACGGCAACCAGTTCAAGATGCTCATCACCAAGGGCCAGATCGTCCCCGACGACCGCGAGCTGCGCGGATCCTGGTCCTGGGTCCAGGTAGAAGACCTCGACCTGCTCTATCGCACCCTGGTGAGCGAGGGCTTCATCCATCACGCCAGCATGATCCACGGCGATATCACCGCCGAGTTGGCCCAGTTCTGCCAGTTCGTTGGTATAGACGTAGTAGTGGTATGATGTAGTGGTAATGCTTGATCCTGAGCTGGCCCGGGGGGACTAGCTCGCGCCCACATTCTCCGGCTATCAGGCCGGTGCAGTCCCGGAGGCGGCCTCGCGGGCCGCCTCCGACTCCACGGTAGGTCTCATGTCCGTCTTGTCTGGCAGCGGGCTCGCCAAGTACTTTGGCGCCCAAGACATCTTCAAAGGGGTATCGTTCTCCCTGGCTCGGGGCGAGAAGGCCGGGCTCATCGGGCCCAACGGGGTGGGCAAGACCACCCTGCTTCGCATCGTCGCCGGCCAGGAGACACCTACCGACGGGAGCGTCTTTCGCGCCTCGGACCTCACCATCGGCTACCTCCCTCAGGATGCCCGCCTCGAAGGCGAGCTCACCCTCTGGGACGCCGCCCTTTCCGCCCTCTCCTCTCTTCGCGCCCAGGAGCAGGAGCTTCGCCGCCTGGAAGCCGCCATCGCCCAGAGCGACGATCCCGCCCTCTGGCGCCGCTACGAGGAGTGCGAGCACCGGTTCCAGGCCGCGGGCGGCTACGACTACGAGTGGCGGGTCCGCCAGACGCTCGAAGGGCTGGGGCTAGGTGACAGCCTGGAGTGCCCCGTCTCCCAACTGAGCGGAGGCCAGCACACCCGGGCTCGCCTGGCCCAGCTGCTCCTGCAGCGGCCCGACGTGCTGCTTCTCGATGAGCCCACCAACCACCTGGACCTCCAGGCCCTCACTTGGCTGGAGTCGTTCCTCCAGGCTTGGGACGGGTCCCTCATCGCCATCTCCCACGACCGCTACTTCCTCGACGCCGTCGCCAATACCATCTGGGAGCTTACGCCCGCCGGACTAGATCGCTACCGCGGCAACTACAGCGCCTACGAGACCCAGAAGGCCGAGCGCCTCGAACACCTTCGCCGCGAGTACGAGAAGCAGCAGGAGTACATCCGCGCCACCGAGGCCTTCATCCGTCGGTACAAGGCCGGGCAGCGCTACCGCGAGGCCCGCGGGCGCCAGAAGCGCCTCGAGCGTATGGAACGCATCGAGCTCCCCGAGCAGACCCGGTCCATGCGGGTCAACCTCAAGGCTACCGCCCGCTCGGGATGGGTCATCCTCGAGGCCCACAACCTGGCAGTCGGGTTCCCGGGCCACGAGCCCCTGTTTCGCATCGAGGACCTGATGCTCCTGCGGGGGGAGAGGGCTGCCCTCATCGGGCCCAATGGCTCGGGGAAGACCACCTTCCTCCGCACTGCCCTGGGAGAACTGGCGCCCCTGTCGGGCCAGCTCATGCTCGGCCACAACGTCCAGGTGGGCTACCTTTCCCAGGCGCAGGACGAGCTTCACCCCGATCGCACCCTGGCCGAGGAGATCCTGTCGGTGCGCAACCTCTCCACCGGTGAGGTGCGCGACCACCTGGCCCTGTTCCTCTTCACCGGCGACGACCCCTTCAAGCGCGTCGGTGACCTGAGCGGCGGGGAACGCAGCCGGCTTGCCTTGGCCAAGCTCACCCTGCAGGGCACCAACCTGCTGGTATTGGACGAACCTACCAACCAACTGGACATGCTTTCCCGGGACGTGCTCGAGTCGGTGCTCAGTGACTACGATGGCACCCTCCTCTTCGTCTCCCACGACCGCTACTTCATAGACTCGCTGGCCACTCACGTCTGGGCCATCGAGGACGGCTGGGTGCGTGTCTATCGCGGCAACTACAGCGATTACGCCGCCGCTCGGGCGGCCGCGCAGGCAAACGAGCGCGAGAAGCGGGAAGCTGGCGAACGACGCCCCTCGCCCCGCTCCACGCCCGAAGCCCGCGCTGCCCAGCGCGAACAGCGGCGGCGACAGGAGCGGAGAGTGGAACTGGAAGCGGAGATCGAGATGCTCGAGCAGCGTCTGGCCAGCCTGGAGGCTAGCCTCGCCGAGGCCGCCAGCCGTGAGGACGTAGACGCCCTGCGCACCCTAGGGGCCGATCACGAGAGCCTGTCTCAGGCCCTGGAACAGGCGTACCGAGAGTGGGAAGAGGTGGCCTGATGTACGTGATCGGGCTTACGGGCAATATCGCCACCGGGAAGACGCTAGTCCTGGAGCGGCTGGCCTTTCATGGCGCCTTCTGCGTGGATGCAGACAAAGTGGCTCACGAGGTGATGCGGCGCGAGGGGCCCGCCTGGGCTCAGATCCGCGATCGCTTCGGTGATGCCATCCTAGACCGCCAGGGTGAGATCCACCGGCCCGCGTTGGCCCAGGTGGTCTTCAGCGACCCCGACGAACTCAGGGCCCTGGAGGAGATCGTCCATCCCCACGTGATCGAGCGGGTGGATGCGCTCCTGGCCGCCAGTGGGGCGGCTGTGGGCGTAGTCGAGGCCATCAAGCTCATCGAGTCGGGGATGAACGAGCGCTGCCATGCCCTCTGGGTCACCACCAGCAGCAACATACACCAGATGCGGCGGCTCATGCGCGAGCGCAACCTCTCGTCCGCCGAGGCTCGGGCCCGCATCGAGGCCCAGCCCGCCCCCGGCACCAAGGTGTCCCAGGCCGACGTGCTCATCCAGAACGAAGGCACCAAGGCGGACGTGTTCACCATGGTGGATGAGGAATGGCGAGAGATCGAGGCCAAGCGCGCCCCCGGCCAGAGCCCAGGGCCAGAGGCACCCTACCAGGCAGAGGGGGCCTGGCATATCTGGGAGGGCTGTCACCATGCGGTGGCCGTCCCCACCGCCGATGGGCGCTGGCGCCTGCTGGCATCCACCGAGACCCGGATGCCCCGCCTGTTCCGGCCCCTGGTGAGGGCCCTGGCGATCTACGCTGCTTCCCGGTGGCAGCCGCACCCCGGTTTGCTCGTTCCCCGGCGGACAGGCTACTGTCAGTTCCTGGAGGGATTGGGCTTCGAGGAGGCGCAGGAGAATGGAGCAGAGCCAGGAGAAGCGCTCTACTACCCCCGATACCGTTAGCACCGGCGGCCTGAGGGGCTTTGCCGCCCGTCACCCCCAACTGGTGGCTTGGGCGGTGCTGGCCGTGGTCATGGTGGTCATGGTCGCCTGGTCGGCGCGAGACGTAGGACTACTGCCCGGGCAGATGGCCGCCATCATCCTGGCCACCATCGGGCTGGCCGGCCTGTGCGTGTGGATCATCGGGTGGGACTGACGGACAGAGCAGTCCCGCTGACGCCTGCTCCCGCCCCAGCATGATCCCCCCCAGGGGAGCCAAGTAGAAGGTCCCGTCTTCGGCCTGCCTGAGCTGGACACGCACGAAGTCCTGCACCGTCTCCCCGCCCACCAGCCGCGGCTCTGAGATGGGGGGCCCAAAGACGTCCACCCCTCCGTTCTCCTGCACAAAGCGCAGGAACGCTCCCCGGAGGCTGTGCCCCGTCTGCGGG
>JBMNTK010000177.1:0-8016 GCA_050945695.1 Anaerolineae bacterium
GGCGTAGACGTTCTGGGCCACCCATTCACGCGAGGGCCGGTACCCGGGCGCCGCGGCGTAGTAGATCGGGGTGCCGGGCAGACCTTCCCGCTCCCACTGCTCCTTCGCCAGCTGCTGCCCGACCGTGGCCTCGGCCTCGAACTTCTCCGGGCTGATCAGGAACTTGACCAGGGTCCAGCCCGCCTCCAGGTTGCCCCCCTGCTTGGCCGTCATGGCCCACGAGTAGTCGCAGTTCCAGTTGATCTTGGTACCCTTCATGTGAGGAGCAACAGGCATCTCCGCTGTCCCGTCGTAGTCGAGGTCAGGGAAAGCGGAGTAGTTGCCTATCATCCAGCCGCCGTAGGAGCTCATGGAGATGACCCCGGCAGCGAACATGTCCTGCGCCTGGCCGGCGAAGCCCTGCATGGTCCCCGTGGCGATCTCGAAGCCGCCGCAGTACTCGTCCGTGTACTTGACACACCAATCAAGGGCCTCGACCCACGGATCCGTGTCGAGCAGTGACCGGCGCCCCGACTCATCCATAGTCTCGCCGCCATTCTCCAGGGCGAAGATGAGCAGCTGGTCTCGCAGTCCGGGCGGGAATCCCGGTATGAGCGGGAACCGCTCGATGGTATCACCCGACCGCTTGATGAGCTTGGCGCTGTATTCCAGGATGTCATCCCAAGTCTTGGGGCCTGCATCCGGGTCAATGCCTGCTTCCTCAAAATGGGCCCGGTTCCAGAAGAAGAACCTTCCATCAACTACGTTGGGAAGCCCGTATACGGTCCCGTCCCAGCTGAGCGTCTTCATCTGCTCAGGTGGGAAGTCGTCCATGTTGTAACCATCGCGCTCCAGGTAATCGTCCAACGGGACGTAGAGCCCACGGGCGGAGAACTGCTGGAACGTGTGCCTGTTCTGGTAGGCAACTTCGGGCCCTTCGCCGGCAGCGACTGCGGTAGTGAACTTCGGGGTACCGTACACCGTTTCGCCGATGTCGATCAGTTCGACCCTGACGTCGGACTGCATCTCGTGGAACACCTGTACGACAGCCTGCTGATGCGGTCCGACACCCCACCAGAGCTCGATCTGGGCTGCTCCCCCCTCAGCGGCAGGGACCTCTGCCGCCACGGTCACTGCCGCCTGAGGAGCTCCCTCTGCTGGCTGCTGTGACGCTGGTGTGGCAGCGCAAGCGGTGATGGCAGCAGCTGACCAGACCAGCGTGCCCTGCAAGAACCGACGCCTGCTGATCTCCCTACTTCCCATAGTCCGCCTCCTCTTCTCATCCAAGGCGCGAAGCACGAGGGACCCGCTATCGCTATGGTAGCCACCACGGAGTAGCACTGCTATTGCCTTTGTGCCACAAACCTGACACAATCCTGACAGGATGACCGAGCAACCCATCCCTGAGATACCGCCCTTGTTCGCCGACCAGGTCGCGGAGGCCTTGCGGCACCTCTACGACCCGTCTGCCCTGCTGCGCAGTCCTCTCGCGGACCTCCTCCCGGCACCCGACCTTCCTCCGGAGACGCGCGCCCGCTTCCTGCGCACCGCCCTACTGGAAGCCATCGAGTCCCTGAACCCTGGGCCCAAGGCTCCCTTCCGTTCCCCCGCTTCCCGCTCCTACGACGCGCTCCGCCTCCGTTACGTCGAGACCCGCACCGTCGAAGAAGTAGCCCGAGAGCTGGCCGTCTCTGAGCGACAAGCCTACCGCGACATCCGTAAGGGCGAGGCCGACGCGGCCACCATACTCTGGGCGCGCCACCGGCCCCAGCAGCCCCGGCGGCCCCACGTCTCCGGGGACGACCTACAGGCGGAAGTGGAGCGGCTGCAGCTCCGGCCCATCAACACCTCGCTGGGACCTCTCCTGTCGCAGGCTCTGGCCGCCGTGGCCCCATTGGCCCGAGATCTCAAGCGCCCCCTGCCTGCCGCGCCACCCACCGCGGTGAGCGTGAACGCCGATGCCACGGCGTTGCGCCAGTGCCTCATCGCCCTGCTCAGTTGTGGGCTTCAGTCTGGGGCCGCAAGCGCCTCGCTTCGGGTGGCGCAAGGCGGTGGTGAGGTGCACTTGGAGCTGGAATGCGTCAGCGCCGGCCCGCCACTCAAGCAGCCTCCCACCAACCTCTTGGAGACCACGGCGTCGCTGGCGCAGGCCACGGGGGGTCGGCTGACTCACCACCAGACGCCCACAGGCCTGGCCTTCACCCTTTTCCTGCCTGTCGCCCCTCCTGCCACTGTCCTCGTCATAGATGACAATCAGGGGCTGGTGGATCTGTTCGAGCGCTACCTGAGCGACTCCGACTGTCGGGTGCTCGGCGCCCAGGACGCCGCCGTTGGCCTACGCATGGCTCGGGAGCATCCTCCCGATGCCATTGTGCTCGACATCCTGATGCCCGGCACCGACGGTTGGGAACTACTGGCACAACTGAAGACCGATCCTTCCACCGCGACCGTGCCTGTCGTGGTATGCAGCGTGTTCAACGACCCAGTGCTGGCGAGGGCCCTAGGGGCGAGCGCCTTCCTCTCGAAACCCGTCAGCCGGAAGGAGCTGCTGTCGGCTCTGGAGTCGCTGGGGCTGCTGTGACGTAGCGAGGTTTCGCCAGCGCCAGCAGGCTGTTGAGCGCTGCCAGTGTGTCGCCCACCCCCCACCTGCCCCGGTGCACCATTCCCACCAGTCCCACCGGCGACCCGCCTAGGTACTCCTCCACGTCCATCGCCGTCACCAACACCACCGGCACGTCCCGCAACGCCTCGTCCGCGCGCATGGCCCGGAGCACTGCCCTCCCATCTTCCCCCGGCATGAGGAGGTCCAGTACCACCACGTCGGGCCGACGGCATCGCATGCTCTCCAGACCCTCGGCCCCGCTGTAGGCCCACCTCACCTGGTAACGCTGGTCCAAGGTCTCCAGCATGCGAGCCACCATCTGCACGAAGCCGCGGTCATCATCTACCACCAGGACGTGCTCGGCCTTAGGCAAGCTGCTCAACGCCGACATCAGGTCGTCCGCCCGGACGGGTTTCTGCAGGCAGGTGTGCACGCCCAGCATCTCCGCCAGCCAGCTCGTGTTGGGCAGGGCAGCGAACAGGACCGGCACGTTCGGCGGCAGATCGCGAGCTGCCAGTTCGGTCACCAGGCGACGGGTGGCTGCCAGTGAGAGGGCCGATACCGCCGCCCGGGGCTGATGCTCGGCCACGTCCGCACCCAGACCATCCCCTTCGCGCACCTGGTGCACCCTATGGCCCTCCAGGTGGCGGTCCAATAGGCCGGCCAGATCCGCGCCCCCGCCGTACACCAGGATGCAGTCCTCGTAGGGGTTCTCCGGCGTCGGAAGCGGCTGCGAAACCCGCAACCGGGAGAGACGAGGCGCATCGGTCTTCAGCGGGAGCGATACGTGGAACCGTGACCCCACTCCCACTTCGCTCTCCGCCCACACCCGGCCGCCATGCAGCTGCACGAACCGCCGACTGATGGCCAACCCCAACCCCATGCCCGGCTCAGGTCGAGCCGACCCACTGCTAACCTGGTGAAACTCGTCGAAGATCCGCTCCAGGTCTTCCTGGGGTATGCCAATTCCCGTGTCCTGCACCGTCACCACGACCTCGTCGCCTTCCCGACGAGAGGTCACTCTCACCTCGCCTCTGTCAGTGAAGCGAATGGCGTTGTTCAGCAGGTTCAGAAAGACTTGGCGCATCCGAGTACGGTCCAGTGCCAGACGGGGTATGCCTTCGGCCAGGTCCAGCACAACGGAGAGCGACTTCCCTCTCACCAGGTCGCCCGCAGTACTGGCCGCCTCCCGTACGATCTCGTTGAGGTCGCTCAGTTCCCTGCGCAGCGGCATCCGCTCGGCGTTGAGGCGCGACAGGTCCAGCACATCGTCCACCAGTTGCGACAGGTGGCGGCTAGCAGTGAAGACCTGGGCCACATCCCGGCGCAGAGCCGGGCTCCATTCCATGTCGCCGTAGATGTGCGGCGATAGGTACATCATCTCGCTGAAGCCAAGGATCAGGTTGAGAGGAGTGCGCAGCTCGTGGCTGATATTGGCGGCGAACTGCTCCTTGAGGTGCCGGGCCTCCTCAGCCTCCTCCCGGGCCACGGCCAGTTCGTGGTTAGTGCGCTGAAGCAGCCGGTAAGCGAGGTCCAGTGCCTTGATGGTACGGTTGAGCTGCCCCTGGCGGTCGCGGAGCTGGTCAGCCAGTCGCCGGGCGTCGTCGTGCCGCTGCCACGACCACGTCAGAGTCTGATGGTAGGCGTTGACGGTGATAGCCAGCGCTCCGCCCACCAGCGCGTACAGACCAAGGGCGGCAGTCAGTCCGGGATCGGGGGCTACCCACAGGTGCAGAGCCAGGTGACAGAGGATCACTCCTGCCGCTGCTGCCAACGGAGCCCAGGAGATGAACAGCGTGGCGCTGGCGACTATCGAGAGGACCAGGATGGCTGCCGGCGCCAGCCCCGGCATCCACAGCGCGGCCATCGCGCCGACGGGATAGGCCAGCAGCACGAGCGCCACGGCCCCGGCCCCGCGGTCCCTGCGGCTCAGCCAACAGGCCAGGCCGCAGCCGCAGAGAGCCAGGAAAAGAATCACGAATGGCCGCCAGCGGAACCCCGGGCCCGGAAGGAGGGCCCACGCTCCCACCGCCGCGGTGCTCCCGTAGAGGGCGATCACTGGACCCAGGGCGCGCTCTCGCAGTGTGTCAAGATCGGCTGCCCGATGCTCGGATGGCACGACTGTCGTCTCAGGAGTCATCCTCGCCTCCGGCGGGACAGTAGCTAATGAGAACCAGGCCTGGTCATCATCTCCGTGCTAGGTATCTCGGCGCACCATACCGATTCGGCCGCTCACCCGTCCCGGTGTACGCCGGCGTGTCGTCCCCGTAGGGGTCACCGTAGCGGTTCATCAGCCGGTACAACCGCTCCCGCATCTCGCCCGCCACGGCCCGGTACGAGGGATAGTCCACCACGTTGTGCATCTCGTGGGGGTCGGCCACTAGATCGTAGAGCTCATCGTAGTCAAACCCGTTGAAGACGTACTTGTACCGGTCCGTAATGACCATGCGCTGGGTGTAGACGAACTCGCCCCCGTAGAAGGCACACAGCACCTCGTCCTCCCAGTCTTCGCGGGCCGGCGACTGGAAGAGCGGCGCCAGTGACCGCCCATCGGCGTAGGCGAGCGGCTCCAGCCCCAGCACATCGGTGAGGGTGTGGGCGATGTCGTGGAGCTGCACCAGCCGGGGCGAGACTGACCCCGGCGCGATGTGGCCCGGCCAGCGCACGATCAGGGGGATGCGGTAGCACTCCTCGTAGGGCATCCAGCCCTTGATCCACATCCGATGCGACCCCACCATATCGCCGTGGTCGGTGCAGAACACCACCAGCGTGTTCTCAGCCTGTCCGAGAGCTTCCAGCCGGTCCAGCACCCGCCCGATCTGGGCATCCAGCTGCTCGCAGTATGCGAAGTAGTAGGCCAGCCCCTCCCGCACCGTGGCCTCATCCACCTCCCCCCAGGTCTCCGACTCGCGCCGGTGCATGCTTGGTTTGCCCTCGAAGGTGTCGTAGAACGACGGCGGCAGAGGGATGTCCTCGGGGCGGTAGCGCTCCAGGTAGGAACGCAGTGGCCGGTAGGTGTCGTGGGGCTCGGGGAAGTGCACCTCCAGGTGCCAGGGGCCGCCCTGGGCCACTAGCCGGTCCAACATGCGCTCGGCGCACCCGGCGATGAAGGCCATGTGGGTAGCTTCCTCCGGCCCGTCCATGCACGCCCACATGGCGAAGGGTTCACTGCCCGGCCAGCGGAACCGCCGCGCTGATACCTCGACCACCTTCTCTCGGCTCGGGTGGTTCGCCCACCGGTCCTCCGGCGCCATTGTGCCAGGCGGGAGCATGGCCTCGTAGTGTGGGGAGAGCCCGGCCACGTGGTCGAACCCGAAGTGCAGGGGACCCCGCTCGTGGCTGGCGTGCCACTTGCCCACGTAACCCAGCCGGTAGCCGGCCTGCTTCATGCGCTCGGGGTAGGTCACCACCCCGGGAAACATGTCCCGATGCACGGAAGGCGAAGAGTGCACCTGGTTGAAGACGCCGTTGTGCCAGTGGTAGGCCCCGGTCAGGAGCATCGCCCGGGCGGGGCAGCAGAGGGCGCAAGGGGTGTAGGCTCGGTCAAACACTACCCCGCCATCCACAAGCCGCTGCAGGTTGGGGGTGTGCGCAAGGCTACGACCAGCGATCGTCTGCCACTGTTGCTGGTCGGTCATGATGAGGAGAACGTTCGGCCGATCCGACATGGTCTGCCCCTCCGTCTGGCGCTCGCTGGGCGGGTTCTGAGCGCAGTGTCACCCGGGGAAGACCAAGAGGCAAGCGCCGACTAGACCAGTAGCGACTCCAGATAGTCGAGGGAGACCCGCCTGCGCCGCTGCACCTGGCGGCGGGCAGACAGAAGTGTCAGAGAGAAGGGTATGGCGGCGGCCAGGCCCCGCAGGCGGGCGCGGGCGGCCTCGCCGCGCCAGGCACGCAGGGCGTCCAAAGCGATGCGCCCCTGCGCCGCCACTATGCTTCGCCAGTGACGCCGCAGTAGCGGACCAGGCATGTTCTTGACGAGCACCGCCACCGTGTTGCGGCCGGTGTAGTAGCTGGCGAGCGTCCCGCCACCGGTGGCGCTCAGCCGATGGTAGACCACTGCCTCCGGCTCATAGAGACAGCGGTAGCCCAGCGACTGCGCCCGCCAGGCCAGGTCCACGTCCTCCAGGTACATGAACAGGCGCTCGTCGAACAGGCCCGCGTCCAGGAGCACCGACTTCCGGTAGGCGGCCGCCCCGCCACAGGGCCCAAACACGTATTCCCGCCGGGAGTACTGGCCCCGATCCTCCTCCCAAACCCCCCGGTTGCGGGGGATACCGTCCCGGCCGTACTGGTCACCGGCTGAGTTGAACACGTGCCGGCGGTCGAAGAGCATGATCCGCGAGGCGACCATGCCCACCCTGGGGTCGTCCTCGAAGGCACTTAGGACCGCCTCCAACCATCGGGGGTGGGCCTCGACGTCAGTGTTGAGGAGAGCCACCACCTCGCCCCGCGCCGCCATGATGCCGGCGTTGACGCCCCCGGTGAACCCCCGGTTTCGGTCCAGCGCCACTACGCGCACCTCGGGGTAGTCCCGGTTGATGAGCTCCACCGAGGCGTCGGTGGAGGCGTTGTCCACCACTATCGTCTCGAAGGCGCGCTCGGTCTGGCGGCGAAGCGAATCGAGGCAGGTGGGCAGCAGGTCAACGCCGTTCCAGTTGGGGATGACGACGCTGGCCCGCACGCTCGGTTCAGGACTCATGGCTGAGGTAGTCGGCCAGGGCCTCCTGCCAGGGGCGCAGGCGGATCCCCACCCCTTCCGCCGCGGCGAAGTTCCGAAGCGGGGCGTACGGTGGCGGCGTTGAGGCCCGAACGAAGTCCTTGAGCAGCATGGGCCGCACCGGAACCGACTGCAGCCCCGCCAAGTCCAGTGTCGCGCGAGCGAACTCGTGCCGCGAGCAGATCCCCTCATTCACGAGGTGATAGGTGCCAAAGCGGCCGGTACGAACGAGGGCGGCCACCGCCTCCGCCAGGTCGGGTGCGTAGGTAGGCGTGCTCACCTCGTCGGTGACCACGGATAGCTGGCCACGCTCCCGCGCCAGGCTGAGCATCTTGGCCGGGAAGTTGTTGCCGCCCGGACCAAACAGCCAGGCGATGCGCACGATGTAGTGCTGAGGCAGAAGCTCTCGCACGTACGTCTCCCCCATCAGCTTGGACCGCCCATAGGGGTTGATGGGGTTCGGGGTGTCGGTCTCCAGGTAGGCCCGCTCGGCCCGCCCATCGAAGACCTCGTTGGTGCTTATGTAAACGAGCGGGCAGCCCGCCCGCAGGCAGGCCAGGGCCACGTTCTGCGTCCCCAGGCCATTCACTCGGTAGGCCAGATCCGGATCGCGGGCACATCCGTCCACGTTGGTGTAGGCAGCACCGTGGACCACCAAGTCAGGCTGGAACGCCACAATCGAGTCTACTATGGCGGGGTAAGCGGTGATGTCGTA
>JBMNTK010000178.1:0-7959 GCA_050945695.1 Anaerolineae bacterium
AGATCCTGGGAGCGCTGCTGGTGGTGAGCGGCGTGGTGGTCTTGGAAGTGCGTGATGTCTGAGCCCATGGTGACCCTCAAGCCGGGGAGAGAACGCAGCGTCCTCAACCGGCACCCCTGGCTCTTCAGCGGCGCCATCGCCGAGGCCCGCTGCCAACCGGGCGAGGTGGCCGACGTGTACGCAGCCGATGGCCGCTGGCTGGCCCGGGGCTACTACAACCCCCGCTCCCAGATCCGGGTGCGCCTCCTCACTTGGGACCCCGAGGAGGCGATTGACGCCGACTTCTGGCGACGGAGGCTTGCGCAAGCCATCGAGGGGCGTCGCCGCCTGCCCAACTGGCCTTCCACCGCCCTGCGCTTGGTCAACGCCGAGGCCGATGGCCTGCCCGGGCTGGTTGCCGACCTCTACGTGGACGCCGAGGGCTCGGAGCGCGCCGTCTTGGTCTTCCAGTCCCTCACCCTGGGCATCGAGGTGCGCCGCGCGGAGCTGCTGTCGCTGCTGGCCGAGGCCGTGACCCCGGAGGCGTTGCCCAGCCTGGGCCGGTGGGAGCAGCTGGCGATCTACGAGCGCAGCGACGCCGATGTCCGTCGGCTGGAGGGGCTCAGGTCGCGGGTGGGCCCAGCGGACGGGGAGGAGCCCAGCCCGGTCACCATCCGAGAGGACGGCCTCCTCTTCGAGGTGGATGTGCGCGCAGGGCACAAGACGGGGCTCTACTTGGATCAGAGCGCCAACCGCATCCGGGTGGCCCGCTACTGCGCCGGGGCCGAGGTCCTCAACGCCTTCGCCTACACGGGCGGTTTCGGCGTCCACGCCTTGCGAGCCGGGGCGACGAGAGTGGTGGACGTGGACACATCTGCGGCAGCGCTGGAAGCGGGCCGCCGCAACGTGGAGCGCAACGGGCTTGCCGCCACGGGCCGCGAGGAGATCGAGGGCGACGTCTTCCAGGTGCTCAGGCGCTTCCGCGATGAAGGGCGTCGCTTCGACGTCGTCATCCTCGATCCTCCCAAGTTCGCCCAGAGCACCCAGCAAGTGCAGGCCGCTTGCCGCGGCTATAAGGACATCAACCTCCTGGGGCTGGGTCTGCTTCGTCCAGGTGGGATCCTGGCGACCTTCTCCTGCTCGGGGCTGGTCTCGGTGGACCTGTTCCAGAAGGTGGTCTTCGGCGCCTCCGTGGATGCGCGCCGCGAGGTCCAGGTGCTGGAGCCCTTCTCGCAGGGCCCCGACCACCCGATCTCCCTGACCTTCCCCGAGTCTCAGTACCTGAAAGGGTTCCTCTGCCGGGTCTGGTGACGCGGGCGCCCACCGACTCAGGCCGGGGCCCTTGCCGGCTAGCGTCCCGGCGGGGGGCGCCTGCTCACGCGCGTGGGGGCCGCTCGTTGAGTCCGCGAGCCCGGGGATCGCTGGCAACCGCACGTCCGCGAGCGCAGACACCGTACGTCGCCCTCCCCTGCCCCCGTCTTGCCGCGCCTGCCTCCCTCCTATCATCGGTGCCTACCTCGTGTCACCCCGCGCCCGCCCCTGGTCATCACAAGCGCCCCTCTTCCCACCCCATGCCCCCCTTGTCATCCCGAGCGAAGCGAGGGATCTACCCTTCCGGTAGCTAGAGATTCCTCGCTTCGCTCGGAATGACAATGAGGGGCGCTCGGAGTGACACGTGGAGGGGCTCGGAATGCCAGTGCGCGGCTGGGTGGCCACCTACCAAGAGGAAGACCAGAGAAGGTAAGCCTCCTCTTGCCTCACCCGCTCCCGGGCCGCGGTCCTGCACAACATTAGCACCACATTAATGCAAGGGCGCTATTGCAGGTTCCCTAACGCGCTCCTTATAATGCGGCTGCGTTCTTGGATAGAGACATCGTTACTCACAACGTTGGAGGTGTCACAGTGTCTACCTACCCCTTGGGCGGCGAAGTGCGCGCCCGCAATGGCATCATCGGTCGCCTGAACCAAGTGGTCATTGATCAGCACACGGGCAACGTCAGCGATCTGGTAGTGGGGCTGCGCGGCGGCGATGCCAGCGTCGTCCTCCCCCGCTCCGTGGTCGTGAACTGGGACGAGACCGGTATCACTACTAACCTCCTCATGGAAGACCTCCGCTGGCACCGGGCCTATCAGGCCGCGGACTTCGAGCCCTGCGCCCCTCCCCCAGGGGTAGGCGAGGGCAAGGCCTTGGCCTGGCGCGACCGCTACGGCGTGGGCACGTACGCGCAGCCGGCGATCGCGGGGCTGGCCCCGGAGCGAACCGCCCCTTCGCGGCCGGCCATCGGCCGTGGTACCCCAGCCTTCGTCGAAGACCAGGCCATAGGCAGCCTGGACCATGTGCTCATAGACCGCACAGACGGTGAGGTCAGCCACCTCGTCCTCAGTACTGGCGAGCAGTCCGTGGTCATCCCGGTGGACCGGGTGGCCTCGGTGAGGCCCGAGGGCGTCTACCTGAACCTGACCAACCAGGAGTGGGAGCGGCTGACTCGCTATGCCCCTCGCGAGGACTCCGCCCTAGTGGAAGAGGTGCGCGACCGGTTGGCGCAGGTCGGCTGCCCGCTCGATGAGATAGAAGTGACCGCCGAGCGGGGCGTCGTCACCCTGAAGGGGCCGGTCTATGACCTGGAGACCAAGCGGGCTGCCCGCATGGCCGCCAGGCAGGTGGAGGGCGTGGTAGACGTCGAGGAGGATCTCACCGTAGACACCGGCGTGGCCGCCGATGTCATGTCCGCCCTGGCACACGACCCGCGCACCAACCTCAGCAACCTGGAAGTGATAGTCAACCGAGGCACGGTCACCCTGAGAGGGGTGGTGGCCACAGCGGCCGAGTCTCGGGCGGCAGAAGAGATAGCCCAGAGGGTAGAAGGGGCACAGATGGTCATCAACGAGATCGAGGTGGACCCCACTGCCCAGGAGCCACCGGTGGGCGTCTTCGTCATCCACCCGCAGCAGTGGCGGGTTCGCGGCGAGTAGCCGACCGCGTCGGCAGCCTGCCAATCGAGGGAAAAAGAAGGGGGCGGTCTAACCGCCCCCGGCTGCTGCCCTCTCCATGTCCCAGAACCTCTGGGGTAGCTCGTTGATCTCGAAGTACGCCCCTTCTGGGCCCCACTGTGTGAACCACTCCGCGTCCTCGGGAGAGAGCCGGATGCATCCGTGAGAGGCCGGGTAGTTCCCCAGCGCATCCAGCTCCTGATACACCTTCTCCCCATTCACTATGGTGTAGGGCGCACCGTGGATCAGTATTCCCCCATCTGCCCGGAACAGGTACCAACCTTCATCCTGGGTAGTGCCAAACGAGGTAAAGGTGCCCACGTAGTAGCCGATGCGGCCGGTCTTGGCCGGCGTGAAGGTGTTCTCGGTCGCCCTGCCGGTACTGGCCGGCATGGTCCGGATCAGTTCCCCGTTCTCGTACACGAACACCATCTGCAGGTTCTGGTCTACGTAGACTGCCTTCCCGTTCGAGGCGAGCTCGGGCAGGGGCGGCGTGGGCAGCGGCGTGGGCGTCGGGGTCGCCGTGGGGGTAGCCGTCGCCGTTGGTGTGGGCGTCATGGTCGGCGTTGGGGTCACGGTCGGGGTCAGGGTGGGCGTCGGTGTGGCCGTGGGGATGGAAGCGATGTAGGTGGCGGTGGCTTCCATGGCGATGGCCGTCGCCCGCGCCTCGGAGGCGGGGGCAGCCACCTGGACGGCCACAAGCGCCAGCAGCAAGAGGATGACGATTATGAGCAGCGATCTAGCCTGATTGAACATTCAGGTTGCCCTCGAAGCGGCTTATGGCCTCGCGCAGCCGAAGCTGCTCCTGGGAGGTAGTCAGATCGGCACGGGTGCGCTCCAGCACCCCACGCACCATGTCAGTGTTGCGCCGGAGGTTGCCGGTGATGGCACTGGGGAAGTCCAGCGTGACGAGCTGCCAGTAAGCCTCGTCCATGATGGCCAGGATCTCCTCCGCCCGATCTACCCGGTCCAGGCGGATCAGGTCCAGGACGTGACGGCGCAGCTCTCCCACGGCCTCCGCCAGGCCGTTGAGGTAGGTGGCGGCCTCCACGTTGAGTTCCTGCGCCCCGGGGATGGGCTGATCGGTCACCACAGCCAGGGTGATGCAGGCCTCAGCGTACTCCTTGAGCGCATCCTGGGTGTAGCCGGCGACGTAGAGGTCACCGTGGGCGGAAACCGCCTCGCACATCTCCACTGCCAGCCCACGGGCCTGCTCCAGAAGATCCCGTGCCTGGTCGAACTGCTGCCGGTGAGTGGCCCGGATGGAGTTGGCGCAGAGGCGAGTAAGGTCGCGGGCCCGCTGGAGCGTGTCATCCCGAACTCGGTTCTTGCTCTCCAACAGCTCGCGCAGGGGCTGCACAATGCTTTCCAGGTCCGCCACCAATTCGTCTCCAAGAGATGTAGAATCGGCATAGTCTAGCGAAGCGGGTGCCCGATGGACAAACCACGAGAGCGGGGCTGTGTCCCGCCCCGCCCTGTAGGTATTCGGGTGCGCCTCGGAGGCGGCACCTGGTTGTCAGGAGTAGAGACCCCGCAGCGCGTAGTAGCGCACGCGCAGCACGTCCTTGAAGTTGCGCCAGGAGTCGCGCAGGGGGTTGACCTTGCTGCCGGGCCCGTAGTGCCATTCTACCGGCAGCTCCGCCACCCGGTACCCCCTGAGGTGAGCCAGGTAGAGCAGCTCCACGTCAAACCCGGTGAGGGCAGGGGCGTTGAGCACGGCCGAGCTGGGGCCGTAGAGGCGTACGGAGTGGAAGATGTCCTGGGCAGCCCGCTGGCTGAAGGCCTTGAAGCCGCACTGGGTGTCCCGATGCTGGCCCATTACCAACAGCCGCACCACCAGGTTGAAGACCCGGCCCATGAAGTGGCGCAACCAGGGCTCATTGTAGCGCCGGGCGCCGTAGCCCTCCCGGGAGCCGATGGCCACGTCATAGCCCCCCTCCAATGCCTGGAGGAGCTTGGCCACCTGGTGTATCGGGGTGGCCAGGTCGGCATCGGCAAAGAGGACGTAATCGCCCTTGGCGGCCAGTACGCCCGTGCGGACGGTATAGGCCTTGCCCCGGTGGTCGTTGCGGATCAGCCGTAATCCCGGCGCCGAGGCCGCTACCTCTTCGACGAGGGCAACGGTGTTATCCTGGCTGCCATCGTCTACGACGATGACCTCCCAGGTGTATGGCTGGCTGCCGAGGTAATCCAGCACCTCGCGCAGGTTATTCTGAATGCACCTGCTCTCGTTGTATACGGGGATGACCACCGACAGGTGCACCGGAGACTCGGTCTTGTGCTCTGCAGACATGCAAGCGCCCCCCAACTACACGGTGAGTATACGCGGCAAGCCCCCATAGGCAAGAAGGCAGAGAGGAACGCAGATGCCGCGGTAGCCGGACCCCCCGTGTAGGCATGGACGGCTCTGCGGTTAGGTTTCCTGCCCCGTGGGACCGCCCTGGGTTGCTGTCGCCATTGCCCGGGCCGTATAATGCGGATCACTACTCGTGGATGCATTCAGTGCAGCAGTTGCTCATTGGCCTGGCGCCTTTCCTTCAGGTGATTCAGATACTGATCGCGGCTGCCCTGGTGGCCGTGGTGATCTTGCAGGCCCGCAGCGGCGGCCTGGGCAGTGCCTTCGGGGGGGACTCCTCCCTCTATCGTACGCGCCGGGGGCTGGAGAAGACGCTCTACCAGGCCACCATCGGCCTTGGGGTCGCCTTCGTCCTCTTCGCCTTCCTGAACGTACTTGCCACCAGGCCCGCTTTCTAGCCAACGCCTAGTGGGAGCGTCCAGATCCATTCGGTCCCCACACTCGCGCCTGCGCTGGCAAGTGGTTATCGCCGGTGTGGGGGTGCTCCTGGTAGCGGCTGTACTGCTGCAATCGGCCAGCGCCTATGATACCGTCCTCGTCGCCGCCAGCGGCGGCACCTACGTAGAGGCTGTCACCGGCAGCCCCCGCTACCTCAACCCGGTTCTGGCTCAGGGCAACCGGGTTGACGCTGACATCTCCTCGCTCGTCTTCAGCGGCCTCACCCGGCTCGATGAGTGCGGCAACGTCGTGCCCGACCTAGCCGCGTCCTGGGATGTCTCCCCCGACGGCCTCAGCTACACCTTCTCACTCCGGGAAAACGCCTTCTGGCACGATGGAGTGCCCGTCGTGGCCGCGGATGTGGTCTTCACCATAGGCGTTATCCAGAGCCCGGACTTCCCCGGACCGCCGACGCTGGCCCGTTTCTGGGGAGACGTCAAGGTGGAGGAGGTATCGAGCCGGGTGGTGCGGTTCGTCCTGCCCGAGCCCCATGCCCCCTTCCTCTCCTACACTAACCTTGGCATCCTGCCCTCCCACCTTCTTAGGGGTGTTCCCGTCGCCGAGTTGACGCAGGCGCCCTTCAACCGCATGCCGGTAGGATCCGGCCCGTTCAAGGTGGTCGAGAGCAACCTCGAACACGTCGTGCTGGCTCGCAACCCCGACTACTATGGCCAGGAGCGCCCATATCTGGACGGGGTCGAGTTTCGCTTCTACCGCGATCTGGGCCAGGCACTGCGGGCCCACGAGCGGGGCGAGGTCATGGGGATTGCCGACATCACCGCCGAGTACCTGCCCGAGGCGGCCAGCAACCAGAACCTTGGCCTGTACTCAGCTCCACTAGCCCGGCTGGTGCTGGTCATGCTCAACCTCAAGAGCTCGGGGGCCACCTACCTGGGGGAGGGCACCCTCCGGCAGGCGCTTCTCTACGGGCTCGATCGGGCTGACCTGACCAGGCGGGTGCTGGAGGGTCACGCCCTCGTCGCCCACGCCCCCTACTCTACCTGCTCGTGGGCACTAGACCCCAATGGGCCCACGGTGGAGTACGACCCAGAGCGTGCACGGCAGCTGCTTGAGGAACTAGGCTGGGTGGACAGCGATGGCGACGGTATCCGCGAGCAAGAGGGCCACCGCCTCAGCCTGGAGCTTCTGGTGACCGACGACCGCCGCTCCATCTCGGTGGCCGAGGAGATCTCCCGACAGTGGCGGGCGATCGGCATCGAGGCCAACGTGGCCGCGCTGCCCTTCAACGACCTGGTGGAGCTTCGCCTCCAGGTGCACAGCTTCGATGCCGCCTTGGTGGAGCTCTCCCTGGGCGGTGACCCCGATCCGTATGCGCTCTGGCACAGCTCGCAGGTGGAAGCCGGGGGCCAGAACTACTCGGCCTTCGTGAGCCGAGATGCGGATGAGCTGCTGGAGGCCGCCCGCACCAACTGGGACTTGGCGACCCGCAAGGAGCTCTACCGCCGCTTCCAGGCCGTCTTCACCGAGCAGCTGCCTGCCCTGCCCCTCTACTACCCGGTGTACACCTACGCGGTGGACAAGGAAGTGCGTGGGGTGGAGCTGGGCCCCATGGTGGAGCCAAGTGACCGCTTCCGCAGCATCAATGACTGGTACCTGAACTACCGCAAGGTGCGGGTGCGTAGCGGCGGCATCGAGGCAGAGTAGGGCCGCACGGAGCAAGACTGGCACCGAACCTGCATTCACTAGTGTAGGCCTGGGCAAACAGCCGCCTGCAAGCGGCCCTGGCCCCGTAAGCGCCTGATGGGCAAGTTGACATCCTGGCCGGGGGCTGGTATCATAATCACAGATAACGCAACGCCGAAGTGGTGGAATGGCAGACACGCAGCGTTCAGGGCGCTGTGAGCATTAGCTCATGTGGGTTCAAATCCCACCTTCGGCACCAGAGACAGCCCCAGGGTAATCCTGGGGCTTTCGTTTTGGGAGACACTATGGGCCTCGGAAACCGCAGAAAGCCATCTCGGCTGGTCAGGGCACTGATGGTGATCATGGCTCTCATGATCATCCCCCTGGGTGTGGAGTACACTCGCCAGTCGGTGCTGAAGCAGCAGTGGCAGGACGCGGAAGCCCAGTTGCTGCAAGAGCGGGCGACGGCCCAGGCCGTGCACGACCAGCTGGAGGAGCGCAAGGCGTACGTGCAGACCGATGCCTACGTGGCAGAGGCGGCCCGGGGGCGG
>JBMNTK010000179.1:0-7942 GCA_050945695.1 Anaerolineae bacterium
GGCGGGCTTCGACGGCTACTTCTCAGTCGAGATAATCCACGCCCCGGGGAGCGAGCACGATGCGGAGGGGGTGCTGAAGCAGTATGCGGAGGCCTTCCGCGCCATGGTGGGCCGGTAGGCGGAGTGGGGGATTGGGCGCGGGCGGTCGAGGGGCCGCCCGCGTTTTCGTTTTGACGGCTCGGAGGCGGGAACCGACGCGCGTCCGGCGCCCAGAGGGCGGACGAGGTCGTCCGCCCCTACCGGAATGTGGCGGCGGGTCACGTATCACCGCAGGGGGCGCGCACCCCCAAGGGTGGTTGTCGTTCCGAGCGCCTCTCCTTGTCATTCCGAGCGAAGCAAGGAATCTCTAGATTTCAGGAGGGGTAGATCCCTCGCTGCGCTCGGGATGACATGGACTGGGACCGGGCGACACGGGAGGCCGCGCAGGCAGAGCCGGTCCGCTCATAGGCCGAGGGGCCTCAGTGTGCTAATATGCGAACCGGCTGTCCTGGGCTCGCAGCGCGCTAGGATGCCGTGCCGCGGCCGGGCGGAGGCGGCCTGAGGGCCGAGTGGGGGGTTGCCCGCGGTAGGTGGCGGGCGTAAAATGGTATGGTTACCTGATAAGGAGAGCTGTAAAGTGTCCTCGCGTCCCTTGCTCGTGATTGTGGATGGGCATTCTCTATTGTACCGGGCCTTCCACGGCGTGCCCGATGCGCTGACTAGCCGTCAGGGAGAGCCCACCAACGCCATCTATGGCTTCACCACCATGCTCCTCAACGTCCTGCGCGACTGGCATCCGACCTACGCGCTGGTGGCCATGGACGTAGGCCGGTCATTCCGGCACGAAGCGGCCGAGGAGTACAAGGCCAATCGGGCCCAAATGCCCGACAGCCTGCGGATGCAGCTTGAGAGGGCACGGGAGCTGCTCGAGGCGCTGCGCATCCCGGCCGTGGGGATGCCCGGCTGGGAGGCCGATGACATCATCGGGGCGGTGGCAGAGCAGGCTAAGAGCCAGGGCATTGAGGTGCTCATAGTCACCGGGGACACGGATGCTCTCCAGTTAGTGGATGGCGGCGTCCGGGTGCTCACCCCTGGGCGGCGATTCTCCGACCCGGTGGTGTATGACCGCGAGCGGGTGGTGCAGCGCTACGGCCTTCAGCCCGAGCAGCTGGTGGACTACAAGGCCCTGGTGGGAGACAAGTCCGACAACGTGGCCGGGGTGCGCGGCATCGGCGAGAAGACGGCGGCCGAGCTCTTGCAGAAGTACGGCACCCTAGAGGGGATCTACGAGCACCTGGACGAGATCCAGAATGCTCGGGCTCGCCGTGCTCTGCAGGAGGGCCGGGAGGAGGCCTTCCGCAGCCGAGATCTGGTCACCATCCGGCGCGATGTGCCCCTGACCCTGGACCTGGATCAGTGCTGCACCGGCCGCGGAGACAGCCAGGCCTTGGACAGCCTGTTCCGCGAGTTGGACTTCCGCAGCCTCATGGGGCGGTTGCCCGAGGTTCAGGAGCAGGCACCCGAGGCTCAGGGGCAGCTGAGCCTATTCGATGAGGAGGAGGCCCCGGTCCAGGAGGCATCGGTGCCTGCCACGACGGAGTACGAGGTGGTGGACTCGGTGGTGGCGCTGGAGAAGCTGGCCGCCAAAGCCGCTGCTGCCGAAAGCATCGCCATAGACGTAGAGAGTGACGCCCTCAACCCGGTGTCGGCCGGGTTGGTGGGAATCTCCCTGGCCTTGGAGCCCGGCAAGGGCTACTACATCCCGGTGGGCCACCGCACCGAAGGGGACGGCAACCTAGACCTGGACGTGGTCCGGAAGACGCTGGGCCCGGTGCTGGAGGACCCGTTCGTGCAGAAGGTCGCGCACAACAGCAAGTTCGACTGGGAGATGCTGAGCCGATTCGGCCTTCTGCCCTCGGGCCCGGACTTCGATACCATGGTGGCCGAGTGGCTCGTCAACCCCGATCAGCGCACTCTCGGGCTCAAGGCGCTGGCATGGGGTCGCCTGGGCATGGAGATGACGCCGATCACGGACATCATCGGCAAGGGCAAGAAGCAGATCTCCATGGCGGACTGTGAGGTGCGGCAGGTGGCGCCGTATGCCGCCGCTGACGCCGACGCTACCCTCCGGCTCCGACCCATCTTGGAGGCCGAGCTGCGGGAGCGGAAGCAGTGGGACCTGTTCCAGAACGTGGAGATGCCCCTGGTGCCGGTGCTGGCCGAGATGGAACTGCGGGGCGTACGCATTGACGTGGAGTACCTGAAGCAGTTCTCGGCCGAGCTGGAGCAGCGGCTGGAGGAGATCACCACCCAGATACGGATGCTGGCTGGGTACCCGGTGAACGTGAACAGCACCCAGCAGCTGAGCGACCTGCTGTTTCAGCAGTTGAAGCTGCCCTGTGGGGGGCTGCGGCGCACTGCCAGCGGCCACTACAGCACGGCGGCCGAGGTGCTCGAGGGGCTGCGTGGGGAACACGAGGTCGTGGATCTCATCCTGGAGCATAGGCAGCTCTCGAAGCTGAAGTCCACCTATGCCGAGGCGCTCCCGACGCTGGTCAACCCGACGACGGGAAGGGTGCACACTTCCTACAACCAGACCGCGACGGTGACGGGCCGGCTGTCCTCGAGCGAGCCCAACCTGCAGAACATCCCCATCCGCACCGAGCTGGGCAGGCGGATTCGGCGCGCCTTCACGGCCGAGCCGGGGAACCTGCTCATCGGGGCGGACTACTCCCAGGTGGAGCTGCGCATCCTGGCGCACGTATCCCAGGACCCGAACCTGTTGCGGGCCTTTGCCGAGGGGCTGGACATTCACTCCAGCACCGCCTCCCTCACCTACGGGGTTCCCATCGAGGAGGTGACGCCGGAGATGAGGCGCATCTCCAAGACGGTCAACTTCGCGGTCATCTACGGAGTGAGCGCCTTTGGGTTAGCGCGCCAGTCCGACTTGAACGAGGCAGAGTCCCGGCAGTTCATCGAGGCCTATTTCCGCAACTACCCCAAGGTGCGCGAGTACATCGAGGGGGTGCGGTCGTCGGTGGCACGGAAGGGGTACGTTGAGACCTTGCTGGGCCGGCGACGGTACTTCCCGCAGCTGGTGTCGGGCGAACGGCTCTCTCGTGTCCAGCGAGCCGAGCTGGAGCGGGCGGCCATCAACATGCCCATTCAGGGCACCGCGGCCGATATCATCAAGATCGCCATGATCCGCCTGAGCCGCGAGCTCAAGGAGCGGGGCCTGGAGAGCAGGATGATCCTGCAGGTGCACGATGAGCTGGTCCTGGAGGGGCCCGAGCACGAGGTGGAGACGGTGGTGCCGCTGGTGCGAGAGGTGATGGAGAACGCCTTCGCCCTGGATGCCCCGCTGAAAGTGGATGTGGCGGTAGGGCCCAACTGGCTAGAGGCTAAGGAGTAGGGCGGGCCCACCGCCCGGGCACGGGAGCGCGGCGCAGGCCGCGCTTCTTTGATGTCTGGTGTACAATGAGGCGCTCATTGAGGCCCGCTGGCCGGCAACCCGTGCCACGGCCCAGCGCCAACACGTTTGCAGCTTCGGAGGATCGGTGCAGCCCGTACGAGAGCGAATAGCAGAGGCTATACGGACCGGGTTCGAAAGGGCGCAGGCAGCCGGAGCGTTGCCCGAGTTCGAGGTCCCGGCCATCCTGGTAGAGCGTCCACGCCAAGAGGGGCACGGCGACTACGCTTCGCCGGCCGCCATGCAGGCGGCTAGGTCGGCGCGCATGGCCCCGCTGCGCATTGCCGAGACGGTGCGGGCTCATCTTCCCGAGGCCCCGTTCATCGGGTCGGTGGAGGTGGCACCGCCGGGCTTCCTCAATGTCACGCTCAGCGATGCCTGGCTGGCCTCTCAGGTGGACACCGTTCTGGCCGAGGGGGATCAGTTCGGCCGGGTGGACATCGGCAAGGGCGCTAAGGTCCAGGTGGAGTATGGCAGCGCCAACCCGACCGGGCCGCTGCACGTGGGCTTTGCCCGCAACGTGGTGATCGGCGACGCCCTGGCCAACCTGCTGGCCGAGGTGGGCTACGAGGTCCAGCGGGAGTACTACATCAACGACGCCGGCACCCAGATGCAGCTGTTTGGGGAGAGCCTCTACGCTCGCTATGCCCAAGCTCTGGGGCTGGACGTGCCCGTGCCGGAGAGAGGCTACCAGGGCTGGTACATCACCCAGTGGGGTCGGGAGATCGCCGAGGCGGAGGGTCGGCGCTTCCTGGACATGCCGTACGAAGAGGCGGTGACCGAGATCGGCGAGTACGGCCTGCAGAACAAGGTCCTGCCCAGCGTCCGGGCCGATGTGGAGGCCATGGGCATCCACTATGACCACTGGTTCTCGGAGCGGACCCTCTACCGGGACGGCTCTTTCGATCGCGCCATGGAGATCCTGCGCGAGAACGGGTACGTGGTGGAGCGCGAGGGGGCGGTGTGGTTTGAGGCCACCCGGCTGGGCGCTGACAAGGACGAGGTGCTCATTCGGTCCAACGGGCTGCCTGCCTACTTCGCCTCCGATGTGGCCTATCACTACAACAAGTTCATCACCCGGGGCTTCGATCGGGTGATAGACGTCTGGGGGGCGGATCATCAGGGTCACGTCCCCCGGATGAAGGCGATGGTCCAGGCGCTGGGGCTGGACCCGGACCGGCTACACCTGCTGCTGTACCAGCTGGTGACACTGAAGCGGGGCGGGGAGGTCATCCGGCTGTCGAAGCGTACGGGTGACATGGTGACCTTGCGGGAGCTGATTGACGAGGTCAGCCCGGACGCCATCCGCTACTTCCTGGTGTCGCGCTCACCTGACAGCCAGATGGACTTCGACCTGGAGCTGGCGGTCAAGCAGAGCGACGAGAACCCGGTGTTCTACGTGCAGTACGCCCACGCCCGGATCGCCAGCGTGTTGCGGCTGGCGGAGGCGTCTGCGCTGTCGTACGACCAGGCGGACCTGAGCCTGCTGCAGCACCCGAGCGAGATGGCGCTCCTGCGGCAGATGCTCCAGTTCCCCGAGGTGCTGGTGGACGCGGCGAATGACTACGCGCCCCACCGTCTGGCCTATTACGCGTATGACCTGGCCCGCGCCTTCCATGCCTTCTACCGCGACTGCCGTATCGTGAGCAGCCTCTTGGCGGACACCGAGGTCACGAAGGCTCGGTTGCGGCTGGCGCTCGCGGCGAAGGTCGCTTTGGCTCGGGCCCTGCGGGTGATGGGGATGAGCGCGCCGGAGCGGATGTAGCGACTCCGAGATCGGGACATCGCCCTGCTCAGGCTGCTTGTTGCCGGCCTAGGGCAGGGCGATGTATCATAGACAGTAGAGGATTGGGCGAATAGCTCAGTTGGTCAGAGCGCTTCCCTTACAAGGAAGAGGTCACAGGTTCGAGTCCTGTCTCGCCCACCAGTTGCGGGCTAGCTTACCAGCGGAAGTGGTCAGCTAGCCCGCTTTGTGTGTCCGCAGTGCCTACCTCCCGTTGCGGTGCTTTGATGCCAGCCGAAGGCAGGAGAGCCCCGGGTTCGCTTTCGGCGTGCTCTGATACTGCCCCTGCCCCTCATTCAGCGTTCCCCGGACGAGCCCTGTCTTGTGCTGTTGCGCCAGCATTGGAGCCTCTGTTGGTAAGATGCGGTGCCAAGTGTGTGTTCATCGGGCTAGCTGTGGGAGGCACGGCGGGAGGGGCGACCATGCTCACTGCGGCCAGGCGTCAGGCCGATTGCGCCTAAGGGAGCGCCCGCTGCCTATGGCATCCGGCTTGATCTCTAGTGCTACGAAGGTATCATTTCGCAGACACTTTCGGGCGGATGCCGTATGTCTGTACAGATCGGGCTCAACGACATCCTTGCACTTGTTGGCCGACTCGATGACTCCCCAGGCGAGGAGACTCCACGAGAGAGATTCCGCCGGTTCATACAGGCAAACGTCAGGAGCGTCGGTCAGCTGCGAGACTACACTGAGGAGTGCCTGAGGAACCCGGGAGAGCAGTACAACCGGGCTCTGCAGGACCTTGTCAACTACCTTGACACTCCTCTGGGATTCTGTGTCGAGTACGGTCGCTACCAGGGCGTCAAGGGCCAGATCGGCTTCGATGGCCACTGGTCGTCGCCCTCAGGCCTCCATGTGGTCGTAGAGGTCAAGACCCGCGAGGCCTACGCCATCAAGACCGCCACCCTCGTTGGCTACGTAGACGAACTGATCTCGGCTGGCAAGGTGCCGAGTCGGGACAACGCCCTAGGGCTCTACGTACTCGGCCGCCCAGATCCGCAGATCCGACAGCTAGAGAACGCCATCGTTGCGGAGAAGAGAAACAACCAGCTTCGTCTGCCTCGGTTGACGCCCTCCTCTCGCTGGCAGAGCCTATGACCGAATATGACGCGCAGCACCGCCATATCCTTAGGCCCGGGCAGGTACTCCTACACCGTGGATGCGCCCCTGCCCTGGGCTGACCTGAACGGGGAGTTCGAGATAGCCGCCGGCGAGTACATCCGCTGGCCGGTGTGGGGTCAGCACTGAGCACTGGACGAGGTCACCGGTTCGAGCCCTGACCCTGCCTTCGTTCAGTCTAGTAGGGCTCGGCGGCCACTGGCGCAGCCGCCGGGCCATCGGGCACCCGCCTACCAGCAGAGGGAGGCTGAGCCATGGACAACTTGCTACTGGGGACAGCCGGCTGGTCCTACGCCGACTGGGTCGGCGTCTTCTACCCTCCGGGGCTCAAGCCGGCGGACTACCTGGCCGAGTACGCCCGTCACTTCCGGGTGGTGGAGGTTGACTCCACGTTCTACGGCACCCCACGGCCCGACGTGGTGGTGCGGTGGGCGGATTCCACCCCTGATGACTTCGAGTTCTGCCCCAAGATGGTGCGCACCGTCACTCACGGCAAGCAGCTGGTGGGCGCGGAGGCAGAGACCGACGAGTTCCTGGGGACGCTCCGGCTCCTGGGCCCCAAGCTTGGACCGATCGTCCTGCAGTTCGACTACACCTTTGGCCCAGAGCACGCCGATGACCTCGCCCAGTACCTTCAGTCGCTGCCCACGGATCTTCGCTTCGCCGTGGAGGTCCGCCACCGCGGGTGGCTGAGGGAGGAGTTCTACCAGATCCTGGCCGAGCTCGACGTCGCCCTAGTGCTCCAGGACCTGCACTACATGCCCCGGATGAGCGTGGTGACCACGGACTTCACGTACGTGCGCTGGCTGGGGCGGCGGCAGGAGGTCTCCCGGTTCGATCGCGTGATCCGCGACCGCACCCGCGAGCTGGGCTGGTGGGCGGAGCGGGTGAATCAGTGGCTGTCCCAGGGGATCCGGGTGTATGCCTTCGCCAACAACCGCTACCAGGGCCACGCGCCGGCCACCATCCAGACCTTCCTGGACCAGCTCGAGCGCCTGCGGTCCTAGTGCGCTGACGGAACGGTGCGGCGGCTGTCCTCGAAGTGCATGAGCTCGGGGATCATGAAGCCGCCGATGCCGGTGGCTAGAAACACGATGGCAGCAACGAGGTAGAGCGGCCGCACCCCAAAGGACTGGGCGAAGGGCCCGGAGATGAGGAGCCCGGTGGGCACCGCCGCCTGAGAGAGGCTGAGGATCACGGACATGACTCGTCCCTGCATGGCCGGGTCCACGGAGGATTGCACCACGGCAATGATGGGGCCGTTCACCAGGGGCAGGACGAAGCCGAAGCCGGCCATGCCCGCTGCCGCTATCCAGTAGAGCCCCGCAGGCGCCAGATACACTAGGGCGATGAAGGCGCCGGCGAAGAGGAGACCCAGCATCACCGTTAGCATGCGGCGCTTGAACCCTCCCCAAGCCGCCAGCAACATCCCTCCCACGACCAGGCCCACGCTGAAAGCAGACTCAATGGTCGCCAGGTGCCCGGCTCCTCCGCGGAAGTGCTCCGTCACCAGGAGCGGCATGAGGTGCAACGCCGGGTGGAGGACCAGGTTGAGCAAGGATGCGGCACCCAAGAGCAGGGCCAGCGCCCGC
>JBMNTK010000180.1:0-7934 GCA_050945695.1 Anaerolineae bacterium
GAGATCTTCGCCAACATGGCGCCGGCCAAGGCCATCGCCCAGGACGCCTGGGATCAGATACTGACCCTGGGGCAGGCCCCCGCCGAGCGGATGATCGAGGTCTCGGAACGCATCCAGGCCCTGCAGGGAGAGACGGCATCGTGACCGCCACCTCCCCTCCCTCGCGCCTGCGCACACGCATCGTCATGTGGTCGTTCATGCCCACCACGGCCATCCTGGTGGCGGTCGCGGCCACCATCCTGTTCTCGTACCAGAAGGTCACCGAGGACCTGGTGGTGGGCCGGAACCAGCAGCTGACCCGTCTCTCCGCCCGCCAGCTCGCGTCGGACCTCGCCACGTACGCCGCCGACCTCACCACGCTCGCCCACACGGCGCAGATCACCAGTGGTGTGCCCAGCCGGCAGAGCGCGGCCCTGAGCGCAGCATCGAGCCAGCTGCTGGCCTTCGACGGCGGAGCGGTGGTGCTGGACACCGAGGGCCTGGTGGTCGCGACGGATCCGACAGCGATCAGGCTCCTGGGGCAAGACTGGTCCGAGCAGACGTTCTTTCGGCAGCTGATCCGAGGCGTCGAGCCGGCATACTCGGACGTGCTTACGCAAGGAAGCGATGGCGCGATCGGGGTAGGAGTGGCGGTTCCCGTCCGCAGTCCCCAGGGAACCCTGCAGGGGGCCTTGGTCGGCTTATTCCGCCTCGGGCCCGAAAGCAGCGGCGCCCTGTACGGGACGGTGGTCAAACTGCGCCCGGGAGCGACTGGCAGCGCCTACCTCGTGGATAGCGCTGGGCGGCTCCTCTACCACCCAGACAACTCCCTCATCGGCCAGGAGATCTCGTCGCAGCCGGCAGTTCAGCAAGTAGCCGGCCGGCGCGTGGATTACCTGCGCACCGCCGGGCTGGACGGGAAGGAAGTGCTGACGAGCTTCGCCCCCGTGCCCGGCACGCCCTGGGGGCTGGTCCAGGAAGAGGCTTGGGAGAGCCTGATGGGGGCAACCCGCACCTACGGCCAGTTCCTGCTCGTCCTCTTGGGCCTGGGTGTGCTGGTCCCGGCGGCGGTGGTAACCCTGGGGGTGGGCAGGGTCACGCGCCCGGTCGGGCAGCTGTTGGAGGGCGCCCGGCGGATCGCCAACGGGCAGTACGGGCAGACGATCACCCTCTCCACCGGCGACGAGCTCGAGGACCTGGTGGCGCAGTTCAACCGCATGTCCTTGAGCCTCGAGGAATCCTACGCCCAGCTCGAGGCACGAGTAGCCACCCGTACCAGAGAACTGGCTGCCCTCAACACCATCGCCGCCGTGGCCAGCAAGTCCCTCTACCTTGAGGAGACGCTGACGGCCACCCTGCGCGAGACGCTCCAGACGGTGGGCATGGAAGCAGGCGCCGCCTTCTGCCTGGAGGAGGTCAAGGGGACTCCGCGCCTGCGACTGGTAGCCCGGCAGGGCCTCTCCGATGGGTGGCCCCAGAGCCTGGGTCGGCTAACCATGACGGGAGGGACGTTCCTGCAGGTATCCCAGTCGCAACAGCCGCTGGTCCGCCTCCGGGATGAACACCCGGAGCCGGAGCTGCGAGCGCTGCTGGAGCGCGAAGGCGTGGCCCAGGTCGTCTATGTCCCCCTCCTCACGAAGGGGGAGCTGGTCGGGGTCCTGGCCTTGGGTGCCCGTCAGGCCCGGCCGATAGGAGAGGATGGGCGTCGGCTCCTGGCAGCGATCGGGCAGCAGATCGGCGTGGCCGTAGAGAACGCCCATCTCTACGACCAGGCCCGGGAGTCGGCCACCTTGGCGGAGCGAAGCCGGCTGGCGCGCGAACTACACGACTCGGTCACTCAGTCCCTGTACAGCGTGACCCTGTTCGCGGAGGCCTCGGCGACCCTCCTGGCCGCCGGTCAGCACGCCACCGCGGCTGAGCACCTGAACGAGCTCCGAGATACGGCCCAAGAGGCACTGCGGGAGATGAGGCTGCTCATCTTCCAGCTGCGTCCGCCGGCCTTGGAGCACGAGGGCCTGAGTGCCCTCCTGCACGAGCGTCTGCAGGCAGTCGAGGCCCGCGGGGGCATGGAAAGCTCGCTGGAGGTATCCGGTGAGGAGACTCTCCCCCTGGACGTCCAGGAGGAGCTGTATCACATCGCTCAGGAGATACTGAACAACGTCCTGAAGCACGCCCACGCCCGCCGAGTCCACGTGCGCCTGGAGTACCGGCCGGAGGGTGCCAGCCTCAGCATCGAGGACGACGGCGAAGGCTTCGACCCGGCCAGGGTACACCGGGGTGGGATGGGACTGCAGGGACTGCGCGAGCGGGCGGCTCGGATTGGAGCGGAGCTGTCGCTGGACAGCGCACCCGGGCACGGCACCAGGGTCAGAGTGGACGTGCCAGTGCGCCCTGGCACTGAGAGATCGGGGGGAGCAGATGATGGCGGATTCGGTGCGGCTACTTATCTGTGATGACCACGCCATCGTGCGCAAGGGCCTTCGGGCGCTTCTGGCCACTCGGCCTGGCATCGAGGTGGTGGGTGAGGCCGCCGACGGTCAGCAGGCAATCGAGTTGGCCCAGGACCTTAGGCCCGACGTCATCCTCATGGACCTGGTGATGCCGGTGGTGGACGGGATCGAAGCCACCCGGAGCATCACCGCTCAAGTCCCCGGGGCCCGGATCCTGGTGCTGACCAGCTTCACCGCCGGGGACAAGGTGTTCCCGGCCATCAAGGCCGGCGCCTTGGGGTACCTGCTCAAGGACTGCGGTCCCGATGAGCTGGTGCGAGCCATCCATCAGGTAGCGAAGGGCGAGCCCTCCCTGGAGCCCGACATCGCTCGCAAGCTCCTCCTGGAGCTGCACCGCCCGGCCAAGGAGCCGCCCACGGCCGACCCTCTGACCGAGCGTGAGGTGGAGGTCCTCCGCCTGCTGGCCCAGGGACTGAGCAACCGCCAGATCGCCGAGCAGCTGGTGGTCACCGAGCGCACCGTGTGCACGCACGTCAGCAACATCCTGGGCAAGCTTCACCTGGCCAGCCGCACCCAGGCCGCCCTCTATGCCCTCAAGGAGGGTCTGGTCTCGCTGGACGACATTCCCCCGCTCGAGGACCGCTAGCCCACCCACTCCCCCCAGCACGATCTGTCCAGGGAGCTGCGCCTGGTGCGCAGCTCCCTGTTCATTGCCGACTGCCCGGTTTCCCTACGTCATTTTGACGACCTCGCTCCGCAAGGCTGAGTAGACGTCCAGCCCGCTCACCACGCATTTCCACGGAGACCAAGACCGAAGCTATCTACGATGAAAGGGTCCGGGTGCGGGTGTTAGTCTGACTCCCGATAGCGCGTCACATCTGAGGGCCCATGGCAAGGCGCTCTAGCTTCGGGGGGAAGGGATGAACCGCAAGAGTACTGTCATCTTTCTGACGGCAACCGCCCTACTCATGGGCTGTCTGTGTGCTAACGTCGCCGGAATGGTGGCCATCCGTTCGGCCGGCGCCTATCTGATACGGGGACTCGCCAGTGAGCCAGGACGGGTGAACGCCATCAGAAGCGGCATCGCTGACTACGACCTGCCGGCCGGGTTCGGCCAGGCCCGCGCCGCCCGGGTGATGGGCTTCTCCGTGGTGGCCTACACCGGCACAGATGACCACAGCCACATCTACCTCTTTCAGGTCCCATCCAGCCTCCCCCTCGATTGGGCCAGGCTGGAGCGGGAGATCGGCCCGATCTCTGGCAATGACGAGTACACGCGCACCCGAGTCGTGGAACGAAGGGCGTGCCGTATCGCCGGGGCGGACTCCACTCTGGTCATTACTGAGAGCATCAATCGCAGGGACCAGCCTTACCTCGCTGCCAGCGCCCTGTTCAGAGGCAGGGGCGGGCCGGCGATAGTGAGCATCTCCATGCCCCGCGCCAACTGGGATCAGGCCGCAGTAGACCGGTTCGTGGCCTCCGTCCGCTAGCTATCCGGGGTCCGCGGAACCGAGACGGTGATCCCGGAGCAACGACTGAGTAGCATTTCAGGAGTGAAGATGACCGCAGTAGCAGAGCAGAGAGTGAGTAGGACCGTTGGGGTTGGGAGCGACACGGCTGCTCGCAGCCGTGTCGTCCTCAGCGTCCTCTACCGGCTGTTGGGCCTGGTGGCAGGGCTGGTGGCCGCGATATCGGCGTTGCCCATCGTCCTCCTGCCCTTCATCACCTCGGTACCGATCGTCCTGTGCGTGCTGCTGGTGCTGGCCGATGGAGGTCTACTGCTGGGCGCGATCCGCGCCGGCTCCGGCGGGACCCGGCTGGCCCTTCTCGGGGGCATGGTGGTGGTGAGCCTGATCGCGGTTCCGCTGTCGCAGTGGTACGCCTCCACCCCGCCGATCACCGGCCCGGATGGGCGTCCCCTGGCCGGTTCGGTGGCCGAGCTGCGGGCCGTGGAGCTCAACGGCCGCAAGCAGTGGGTCACCATTCGCGGCCAGGACACCTCCAAGCCCGTGCTTCTCTTCCTGGCCGGCGGACCGGGAGGCAGCCAATTGGCCGCCACCCGGCGAAACCTGGCACCCCTGGAGGAGCACTTCGTGGTGGTCAACTGGGACCAGCCGGGCGCGGCCAAGTCCTACCGAGCGGCGAACTTCGCCCAACTCACGCCGGAGCAGTACATGGCCGATGGAGAGGCCCTGACGGAGTACCTGCGTGAGCGTTTCGGGCAGGACAAGATCTACCTGTTTGGCGAGTCGTGGGGAACGCTCCTAGGTGTCTGGCTAGTGCAGCGTCACCCCGAGAGCTACCATGCCCTGGTAAGCTCCGCCCAGGTGGTGGATTTCCTGGGGACCGATACATTCTGTTACGAGACGGCGCTGCAGATCGCCGAGGAACGCGGCGACACCGGCAAGGCCGAGGCGCTGCGCCGCCAGGGTCCGCCCCCCTACTATGGTCAAGGTGTAGCCAAGAAGGCGGCTGAGTACCTCATGTACCTCAGCTCCTACATGAACGCGAACCCGGAGATCCACTCCAACTACAACACCCTGGCCGACTTGGCAGCCCCCGAGTACGGGCTCTACGACAAGGTGAACTACGTCCGCGGCCTGCTGCAGACGATGGAAGTCCTCTGGCCGCAGCTCTGGGAGGTGGATCTCAGGGAGCAGGCTCCGCGCCTGGAGGTGTCCGTCTACCTGCTGGAGGGGCGCCACGACGTCAACACGCCTCCCGCCTTGGCCGAGGACTACCTGAGCCGGCTCGAGGCTCCCCGCCGCGAGCTCATCTGGTTCGAGCACTCGGGTCACAGCCCGTGGGTGGAGGAACCGGAGCGGGTGATCGAGGTGATGGTCCACACGGTGCTCGGGCAGAGCACGCCCTAGCCAGGAGTCTGGTTTCCCACCAGCACGGCGCTCACGTCGGTGGCAGGTCTGAAGGGTAGGCCCCGTTAGGGCCTACCCGCGCGACTCAAGGGAGTACACGTCATGGCCAAATGGGTATTTCGCGCGCTAGCAGCGGTCGTCTCGCTCCTCCTGGTGGGCTGGCTGGGACTGCAGATCAAGCCTCGACCCTTTGCGCCCTATCCGGAGCTGCAGCCTGAGCTGGAGACCTTCACCGTGCCGGCCGACCTGCCGGCACCCGTCGCCCGCTTCTATCAGACTCTCTATGGCGGCGAAGCGCCAGTCGTCACCTCGGCGGTGATCAGTGGCCGAGCCAGCATCAAGCCCTTCGGGGTCGCCCTTCCCGGCCGTTTCCGTTTCGTCCACGACGCCGGGCAGGGCTATCGCCACTACATCGAGGCGACCTTCTTCGGCATCCCCATCATGAAGGTCAACGAGTGGTACCTGGACGGGCACGGACGCATGGAACTCCCGGTGGTGGGAGTTGCAGAAGGGCCTCACACCGACCAAGCCGCCAACCTGGGGCTTTGGGCCGAGTCGGCCTTCCTCCCCACGGTGTGGCTCACCGATCCGCGAGTCCGCTGGGAGGAGATAGACGACGACACCGCCCTGCTCATCGTGCCCTTTGGCGATGGCGAGCAGCGCTTCGTAGTCCGGTTCGACCCCGCCACCAGACGGTTGCGCCTCCTGGAGGCCATGCGCTACCGGGATGAGGCCGGCGACAAGATCCTGTGGCTGGCGGCGACCGAACCCGGTCCCACCGTCGAGGCCGGCGGAGCCACCCTGGACGCTACCGCCTCCGCCATCTGGCTGGACCAGGGCACGCCTTGGGCCACCTTCATCGCCGAGGAGATCGTGTACAACGTTGACGTGCGGGAGTACGTCCGTGCCCGCGGCGAATAGCGGGTAAGCGCTGTCAGGAGGGATGACCAGATGTCGGCCAGATCCGCCATGCACGCACAGAGACGGTCCTTCGCCCCGATCTGGGCCCTGATCCTGGGGCTGTTCGTCATCACGTCCCTCGCCGGCTGCACGCTGGGCGACCTGGCACCCAAGCCGGCCGTACCCGAGGGCCTTCAGCTCGTGGCAGAGATCAACCTCTCCGAGCGGGCCTACGAGGCCGAAGAGTTGGGGCAGCTTGAGCTCCCGGCAGAGGCCGACATCATGGTGAACTTCTCGCTCCGGAACCTAGACACGCCCTACTTCGACCTGGCCGTGGTCGGTCCTGCGGGCGAAAGGTACGTGATCACGCACGGCGAGCAGTTCCGAACCGGTAGAGATGGCGGCGGAACTTGGGAGCGCAGGCTCCCGGCAGGGACGTACCGGCTGGTGCTCACCGCCGCCCAGAGTCCGGGAGTCCTGTCTGTGAGCTGGGGATATCGCTAGTACGCTTCGCGCTCTGGCACGCCCGGCCAGCCTCCGGGCGCGCCAGGCTGGATGAGCTTTCGATCCGCCGCCCTTGGCCGGCGGGCGGATTCCACGATGGAGATAGATGTGACCAGACCAACCCGTGTGCTCGTCGCCGATGACCAGGCTCGCACCCGTCAGAGCCTGCGCGCCTGGCTCACGGCTGAACTGCCACCCATGGAAGTGCTAGAGGCCGCCACAGGATGGGAGGCCCTCGAGCACGTCCAGCGCCACCTCCCCGACCTGGTGATCATGGATGCCAGGATGGACGAACTCGACGGCATCGAGGCCACCCGCATCATCAAGGCGCGTCATCCTCAGGTGAAGGTGGTGGTGCTGTCGCTCTACAGCTCGTACGAGACGGAGGCCTGGGCCGCCGGGGCCGACGCCTTCGTCACCAAGGACGAGCAGCCCGAGCGCTTGTTAGCCACGCTCACCCGCTTGCTGACGTAGACCAGACCAAGTCCATAGTACCGTATTCCCATTGACCGCCTCGGCCACCGCAGGTCAGACTGCGGACGGTGTTCTGCTTCGCCATCCTCCTCATCCCACCCCACAGCAGAGCCCAGACCTCGGTTGCGCCGGCGGGTCCTAGCCCGGCCCGGCGCTCAAGGTACGTGCTGCCAGGCTGCCGGGGCGGTGTCCCCGCGGCCCTCTACCACCGGCGGCACCGACTCCAATCAGCGGGTACAGGAGGTAGCGGTTGTGGCGAGGCACCCAGGGGCTACACCTCCCCAAGCGGGACGCACTGAGCTTCGCTGGCAGTACGCCTGGGGGCTGGTGCGGTCCTACCTCGAGCACGATGATCGGCCGGCGAGCGGTCTCTTGCGAGAGCTTCGCGACCTGGGGCTGACCGACTTGGAGCTGCGCTCGCTGCTGGCGGATGCCGCGGCGCGCTGTGAAGGCACCCCCGCCGACGTGCGCCGCCGTTACGAACGTCTCTTGGACGAGATGGTGGCGCAGGGCACGGCCCGCTAGCCACTCTCACAGCCGATGCCGTCGTGGTCGCCGTCAAAGCGGTGTGGATCGGGGCCGGTCACTGGGAAGCGGCGGTATGGGATGTCGCCGCAGTCCAGGTCGGGAGGATACGACTGCCGAGTGGCATCAGGCTCCCATCAATGGGGCATCCGGTCAGACGCTCGGTGGAGACGGAACGGCCGCCAGGTGGCGCGGAGTGAGGACGCCATCACGGGATGGGGCCTCATCC
>JBMNTK010000181.1:0-7929 GCA_050945695.1 Anaerolineae bacterium
GGCCGGCACCGTGGAGCGGGGAGAGCCGGTGGAGACGGCGCTATTCCGGGAGGTGCGGGAAGAGACGGGGCTCAGTGACGTACGGATCGTGCGCAAGCTCGCCCTGCTGGACGAGCGGCTACCCGCACAGGACCTCATGGTCACCGAGCGGGTGGTGCCCCGGGCAGCGCCACACCCTGAGGCGCCGGCGCTAGAGGGGATCGTGCGGCGGGGCATGGGCTTTCCCTGTCGGGCGGAACGGGACGGCTTCGCCCAGATCGCCTACCGGGCTGCTGACATGGCGGCCGTGCCACCCGGTGCAGCGGATGAGACCTGCGCTTGGATCCCAAGTTGCTCGATCTCCCGTCGGGTGCGCCGGCACGTGTACCACTTGCGGCCCCTCCAAGATACCCCGGATGAGTGGCTGGTGCGGGGCGCGGAGGAGGACCTGCAGTTCGACTTCGCCCTCTTCTGGACCCCTCTGTGGGGCGACCCGGGCCTAGACCGGTATCAGACGGGCTGGTTGGAAGCGGGTCGAAGGGCCCTCCTGGCCCGACGCTAACCCTCGAGGACGGGGATGCCAGGCCCATGCGCGTCGGCCTCAAGCCGGTATTGGGGCTTCGTCCCCGTGGAGCGGTTTTTGACACCAGTTCACGCCTGTGGTAACCTTTACTACTGTCGCGGAGGCGTGGTGCAGCGGCCTAGCACACCGGCCTGTCAAGCCGGAGACCGCGGGTTCGAATCCCGTCGCTTCCGCCAGAGCCACACACAGAAAGCCACCTCAGTCTGAGGTGGCTTTCCTCGTTCTTGGAGGTAGACAGCCGCGATTCGCGGGCTTCTAGGAGGAGATGCATGGCACGGGCGCGCAGGATGCTGAACGACTGGGACGCCCCCTACATACAGGCGCTGGTCAAGCAGATCGAGACGCAGAGCAAGGTTACCCTGGCTAACTGGGCCGTGGACTACTCCGAGCGAGTGTTGCTGCCCCTGTGGGCCAAGCACTACCCGGACGATCCGCGGCCCGCGAACGCGCTGCACGCGGCCCGGGAGTGGCTGGCGGGAGCGATCAAGCTGCCCCAGGCCAAGCCCGCAATCACTGAATGCCATGCGGCCGCCAGGGAGGCTGAGGGCAACCCGGTGGCGCAGGCTGCCGCCAGGGCGATCGGCCAGAGCGCGTCCACCATCCACTCAGCCACGCACTGCATCGGGCTTCCCTTGTATGGCGCCCTGGCGGTGGCGTACGACGCTGTGGGAGTGAGCGCTCCCTGGTCAGAGGTGGAACAGGCGGCAGCCGAGGAGTGCGGGCGGATGCTGGAGGCCCTGCTCGCCGTGTCGGTTGAGAACGAGCCCAACCCGGCCAAGATCAACTGGAAGTGCTGATCGGCAGCGGGCCCGAACAAGGAGGCGGGGTGCCCGGCGGCACCCCGCCTTCGTTGCAGCAGGCTTCCGCTTCTAGGCGTGGGGGAAGATGGGCTTGAGGCCCTCGCTGCGGCGGGCCAGCTCCTCTTCTTCCTCTGCGCTCAGCGGCGTGAGGTTATCGGCGGCGTTGCAGGCCCACCACAGGAGCTCGACGTGGCCGGGGCTCACCGCGGCGGTGATGGGGCGGGAGAGGGTGAAGCGCAGCCCCAGGGCCGCCTCCTCGGGCGTGTCAACGGGCGCGTACCAGCACTTGGACCAGGTGCGCTCCTCGTTCTCTTCCCAGCGCCGCTTGGCCAGGGCCTTCAGGGCCAGCAGCCCCATCCCTTTCTCCTGGGCTCGCTGCAGCGTGGTCGGCCCGAAGCCGCCCTGGTGCCAGCAGACCCAGTTGAAGGGGAAGAGGATGGTGTCGAAGTCGAACCGGTCCATCATGGCTAAGGCCGCTTCCTCGGAGTGGGCGGAGAAGCCGATGTACCGGACGACCCCCATGTCCCGAGCCTCTTGGAACAGCTCCATGGCCCCGCCGGGGGCGAAGATGCGGTCCACGTCTTCCAGCGTGGTGACCCCGTGGAACTGGTAGAGGTCGAAGTGGTCGGTGCGCAGCAGCTCCAATGAGCGCCTCAGCTCCTGGGCGGCACCCTCGCGGTCCCGCTTGCCCGTCTTGCAGGCTAGGAAAACCGAATCCCGATAGGGCTCCAGGGCAGGGCCGAGGCGCTCTTCGGCGTTGCCGTAACTGGGCGCGACGTCGAAGTAGTTGATGCCCCGCTCGATAGCCTGAGCCACGATCTGAGCGGCGGATTCGGGAGTCTCGTTCATCACGACGATGCCGCCGAACCCAACCACAGACAGCTCTTCCCCGGTTCGGCCTAGGGTTCTCTTCTCCATGCCATACCTCCGTCGAATGCGAGAGGGCCAACTGCAGACGGAGTGATCATGCCTGGGCGGAGAGGGCACGTCAAGGGAGCTGCCGGGGCTCAGCTCGAGGGGTGAACCCGCTGGAGCATCTCGTCGGCGCTGCGCAGAGTACCGGGGCTGATGCCGCCCAGCATATTGGCCAACTCGGCCAGGCGCTCCTCGCGCGAGAGGGTCTTGACCACCGTGCGGGTGCGGCCGTCACGTACCTCCTTGCCCACGGTCAGGTGCACGTCGGCGAAGGCGGCCAACTGGGGCAGGTGGGTGACGCACAGGACCTGGTGATGCTCCGCCAACCCGGCCAGCTTCTCGCCGACCACGTGGCCTAGGCGGCCTCCGATCCCGGTGTCAATCTCGTCGAAGATGAGCGTGGGGGTATCGTCGGCCTGAGAGAGCACCGTCTTGAGGGCCAACATGAGGCGGGAGTTCTCGCCCCCGGAGGCGATCCGGGCCAGGGGGCGCATGGGCTCGCCGGGGTTGGGTGCCAGCAGGAACTCCACCCGGTCCACCCCGGTGCGATCGAAGGCCAGCTTCTCGCCATCCACCTCCAGCCCATCCTCATCCGGCTGGTGATTGAACCCCACCTCGAAGCGGGCCCGTTCCATGGCCAGGTCGGCCAGCTGCCGCTCCACCCCTTGGGCCAGCTCGATGGCGGCCTCCTTTCGGCGCCGGGACAGCTCGGCGGCCACACCGGCAGCGGACCGCATGACCTCGTCCAGCCGGTGCTCCAGTTCGGCCAGCTGCTCCTCGCCGCCGGTGAGCTGGGCCAGCTCCGCTTGGGCCCGCTCGGCGTAGGCGAGTATCTCCGGGATGGTAGAGCCGTACTTGCGCTTGAGGTTGGCGATGAGCCCCAGGCGCTCCTCCACCTCGTCCAGGCGCGCCGGGCTAGCCTCTACCGAATCGCGGTACTGGCGTAGGCCGCGAGCAACATCCTCCAGCCCCTCGGTCAGCTGCTCGATGCGCTCCCGCTCCGGCTTGAGAGAGGGGTCTATGCGCTCCAGGTCCAGCAGCCAGCCCAGGGCCTGGCCCAGCAGGTCCGCGGCAGCGGGCGTCTCCCCGCTGCCGGCGTACACGGCGTCGTAGGCGGCGCCGATGAGCTCGGTGAGGCGCTCGGCGTTGGCCAGGCGGGTGCGCTCGGTGCGCAGCTCCTCTTCCTCGTCCGGGGCCAGCCGGGCGGCAGCGATCTCGTCCACCTCGTAGCGGAGGCGCTCCAGACGGCGCTCACGGGCCTGGCTGTTGTCCCGGATAGCGGCGATCTCGGCCCGCAGGCGGTTGGCCTCGCCGGTTAGCGTCGCCATCTCCGCGCGCAGCCCGCCCAGGTGAGCGTAGCGGTCGAGGAAGTTGAGGTGCTCGGGGACACGCAGCAGCGAGAGGTGCTCGGTCTGCCCGTGGATGTCCACCAGTATCTCGCCCAGCTGGCGGACGACTGCAGCGGCCGTGACCCGGCCGTTGACCCGGGCGATACTCCGGCCCTCGGCGCGGATCTCGCGGGCCAGGATCAGGAGGGTGGGGTCATCGCCGGTGAGGCCCTGTTCCTCGAGGATCGGCTGCAGCTTGGTGGCGAGGCGCTCGTCGAGCTCGAAGAAGGCCTCGATGAGGGCGCTGCTCTCCCCGCCGCGCACCATATCCGGCGAGGTGCGCTCCCCCAAGACGGCGGCCAGGGCGTCAACCATGATGGATTTGCCCGCGCCGGTCTCACCAGTCACGACGTTGAGGCGAGGGGCCAGGCGGACGGTGACCTCATCTATGATGGCGAAGTTCCGGATGGTGATCTCGGCCAACATGGTGTGGTCTTTCCAGCACCCGCGGCCCCGGGGCTAGACGCACCGGAGGCGGGTGGAGAGTGACTGGTAGAAGTACGAAGGTGGTCTCAGGCGGACGAACGACGCTACATAATCGGCGGCGCGCACGGTGACCTGATCGCCGCTCTGCAAGGGGACTTCCAGTTGGCCATCCACGGTGAGGATGGCCTCGTGGTCGGTCTCCACCGTCAGGCGCACGAGCGCCCCCTGGCTGAGGACCACCGGTCGAGCCAGCCCGAACATGGGGGCGATGGGCACCAGCAGGATGTTGCGGATGGTGGGGGGCATGATCGGGCCGCCGGCGGCGAAGGCGTAGGCGGTGCTGCCGGTGGGCGTGGCGGCGATGAGCCCGTCGGCCACGTACCGGGCCACCTCGGCCCCGTCCACATTGGCAGTGATGCGGATGACCCGGGCCAGCCGTCCCCGGCCGACGACCGCCTCATTGAGGGAGAGGGAGCCGTGCAGCAGCTCGTCCCCTCGGTGATGCTCGGCCACGAGCATCATCCGCTCCTCCAGCCAGTAGGCTTGCTTGAGCACCTCTTCCAGCCCCTGGCGCCAGTTGGCCGGCTGCAGCTCGGCCAGGTAGCCCAGGCGCCCCAGGTTGACCGCCAGAATGGGGACGGCGGCGGCTGCGCACACCCGGGCCGTGCGCAGGATGGTGCCGTCGCCGCCGAGGGTGATGATGAGATCCGTGCTGCCCAGCTGCTCGACGAAGCCCTCGGGAGCCCAGGACGAGCCCGTCCAGCTCTGCTGCCCGCGCTCCTCTAGGAACTGGGCGATCTCTAGCGCCAGGTCCTGGGAGTGGGGCAGCTTGGGATGATGGAGGATGCCGAAGCGGCGTTGGCCTTCTGGGTTCACTGCCGGTTCGCTCGCTCCGCCAGCCATTGGGCCGCCTGGTCAAGAGGTACCTGGAGCTGCTCCGAGTCCGTCAGTGACCGCAGGGCAGCCACCCCCTGGGCAAGCTCCGCCTCGCCCAGGATCACCGCCCAGCGAGCGCCCGACCGGTCGGCCGAGCGCATCTGCGACTTCATGCTGCGCTCTCCGAAGGCAGTCTCGGCGGGTACGCCCCGGGCGCGCAGTTCCTCACTGAGCCGCAGGGCGGCGACGCGGGCCGGTTCGCGTTCCGCCGGTTCCTTGCCCACGTGGATCAGGTAGGCAAAGGGACGGGGCAGCTCGGGAACGGGAAGGTTCTGCTGCCGCAGCAGGGCAACGAGGCGCTCCAGGCCACTGGCTACCCCGATGCCAGGGGTCGGGCGTCCACCCAGCTCCTCGGCCAGGCCATCGTAGCGGCCGCCGCCGCAGATGGCGTTCTGGGCACCGATCCCTTCCGCCCAGACCTCGAAGACCGTCTTGGTATAGTAGTCCAGACCGCGCACGAGCCGGTGGTTGAGCTGATAGGGCCGCCCCAGCGCCTCCAGGTAAGAGCGCAGGCTCGCGAAGTGGGCAGCGCACTCTGGGCAGAGGTAGTCCACGCTCTTGGGGGCATTGGCGATGAGCGGTTGGCACTCCTCCGCCTTGCAGTCCAGCAGCCGCAGAGGGGCCCGCTCCAGCCGACGCACGCAATCCGGGCACAGCTGGGCTATGTGGGCCTGGTAGTACCCGCGCAGCGCTTCCAGATAGGCCGGGCGGCAGGCCGGGCAGCCGATGTTGTTCAGCTGGAGGTGCAGCCCCCCAAACCCGAGGCCCTGGAAGAAGGACCACATGACCGAGATGATCTCGGCGTCCACCATCGGGTCCTGCTCGCCGATGGACTCGACGTTGAGCTGGTGGAACTGGCGGAACCGGCCGGCCTGAGGACGCTCGTACCGGAAGGCCGGCCCGATGCTGAACATCTTGACCGGTTGGGGCAGGGTGTGCATGCCGTGCTCGAGGTAGGCGCGCACCACGCCGGCGGTGAACTCCGGGCGCAGGGTCAGGTCAGTGCCGCCCTTGTCCTGGAAGGAGTACATCTCCTTCTCGACAATGTCGGTGCCCTCACCGACGCCGCGGACGAATAGGGACGTCTCTTCGAAGATGGGTGTGTCTAGGCGTTCGAAGCCGTAGCGCCGGCAGACGTCGGCGGCGGTAGCGCGCACGAACTCCCAGTAGGGTTGATCCTCAGGCAGGATGTCCTGCGTGCCCCGGGGCGCTTGGTACATGAAGGAACCTCGCAACAATGGCGTACCAGGTGATTATAGCCCTGGTAGAGCAAATGTCCAAGCGCCAGGGGGATCCTACCGCAGAGACCGCCGAGAGCGCAGAGAGGAAGGGGGTTCAGGCGGAGGGGCCCTCGGCACCCGGCCGAAGGCCAGCTAGCCCCGAGTCCCACTCGTGGGGCCCCTGTCAACCCTCGCTTCGTTCGGGAGGGGTGGTGACCTCACGGGCGGAGACCACGCATCACTCCACACGTGTCACCGGGGCCGGCAGGGGCAGGAGTTGCGGTAGCCCCGGTGCCGGGGAGTGGACTCCGCAGTCCTGGATCTGGCTACACGCGCGGTGGCCGGCCACCGCGCAGTAGCCGCCTGATGAACGGTATCACCACCAGCCACATCAGGAGCCTCGCAGCGCCTCTGTAGAGAGAGTATCGCTGCCGTTCTGCGTCGTTCATCGTGCCTCCGCGCTGAGCCAATGAAGTCATCCACAATGGGCCGTCCCGCTAGGACGTGAGCGACTGTGTCAATGGATCGCTAGGATAGGCGGCTCCTCGGCCGGGTCGGGGCCGGCGTCGAGCCGGCCCCGGTCGAACGCATGGATACTACTTGTTGGCCACTGGCAGGTAAACGTTACCGGGCGAGATCTGCCCGGCGACTAAGGTCATGTGGGCGAGCTCGCTCCACAGGCCGCCGGCGTTGCGGGCCTGGACGGCCAGCCAGTACCTGTGACCGTCGAGCAGCCCCAGGCCGGTGAGGCTGAGGGAGGTGTCGGCGGTCTCAGTCCAACCCACGATGTCGCTCGCGCCTTGAGAGCTGCCGATGGCGTAGCGGTACGCGGTGATCGCGGACTCACGGTCGGCGGCGCTCCAGCGGGCGTAGACGCCCGAGGGATCGCCGAGGACGCCGCTGGCATACAGGTTGGGCACGGGCGGCGGTGTGGTATCGGTGATCGTGGAGGGGTAGTCCACGGAGAACGTGAAGCGGGAGTCTGGCTGGATGGTCATGCCGTTCAGGCTCTTGGCTCCGCTGACGCTGACCGCGTACTCGCCACGCTGTAGCAACGAAGTGATGGGGTACGTGGCCTGCCAGGTGCGGTCGTCGAGCCACCGGCCTCCTTCGGAGACTAGGTAGTCCTGGCCGCCCCACAGCACTGCGAGGCCACCTTGTGCGACTCCGACCCAGACGTTGCCGTGCCTGTCCGCCAGGATGGCGCCTATGGAGCCATAAGCAGGCGGCCGGTAGTAGGTCCAGACATTGCCGTCGTAGCTCACGAGGCCGGAGTCACTTGTCACCCACAGGGTGTTGTCCGGGCCGAAAGCGAAGCGGGTCGGGAAGTAGGGCGGGCCATCGGGGGCATACGAGGTGTCGCCTGGGAAGTACGTCCAGTCGGTTCCATCGAACCTCGTCGGGCCGCTGTAGGAGCCGAACCAGACCACTCCATCCGGCGCCACGGCGACATCCAGGATGAATGTATCAGGCAGGGCGGAGTTAGCCTGGTCGTAGAGCGTCCATCTGGTCCCGTCGAACTGCGCCACTCCCTTGTCATCGATGACGGCCCACACCGTGCCGTCGGGGCCGGTGGCGACGGCGGTGACCCACTCGGGCGGGAGCTCGCTGTTACTGAAGTCATGCAGGTGCCAAGCCGAACCGTCGTACCGCACAACTCCGTAGCCCGCGAACCAGACGGA
>JBMNTK010000182.1:0-7928 GCA_050945695.1 Anaerolineae bacterium
TGCCATCGTGATCGTGGCCTCGAGGTACGTCTCCCTGGCCTCGCTCACCACCGCCGCCCTGATGCCCTTGGCCCTTCTGGTCTACTACTGGGCCTTCGGGGGCGATCCCTGGTGGCTGGCCTATGGGGTAGTGGCAGCCGTTGCCATTTGGGTGTCACACCGGGACAACGTTCATCGGCTGCTGAAGGGTACGGAGAGGCGGTTGGGCGAGCGGGCCACCCCTGCGGCCTGACACTGCGCAACGGGCCTCCGACCTGGAGATCCGTCCACCAGACACGGCTTGGGTCACGGCTCTGACGTGATCTAGGCCGTGTTTTGCGTGTTTGCCGGAGTCACGACTGGCGCCCCTCGCGTCGCCTGGACGGGCTGAGCGGCCCGGGGTATGCACTGCCCCTATGCGCCCGCTCCTCGGTTTCCCGGTACAGACCCGAACCATTTTCTCAGACGATGGGCTGTCGCTCCTCTCGGCCTCTTGTCTGGCTCTAGTCGCAGACCAGCCTGCGTTCCGTCATCAACTAGTCTGAACCAGTCGTCGATCTTGCGAGAGGAGGACGTAATCTTGATGTGAGCCAGATACTCTCCCTTCTTGAGTACCCATGGAGACAGACCACCAAAGCGGTAGTTCTGGTTGCTCCATCCGTAGCAAGAGTCGTTGGTATCGTTGTGTCGGACTACTACCGCTAGTTGTGCCTCCTCATCGGGGTACACGTGTACAACCGAAGGAGACAGGAATGGGTTGAGATCTACGGCACGAGTATGCTCGATCGTGCTATCTATTACCCTCGACAGCAGTCTCAAGCCTCTGCGACGCGGACTGTGACGGAAGAGGGGGGAGTGTTGTTTTCGGCCCTCCTTGTCAATGAAGTGCTGTAGACCGATGGGCTGTTCGTCTTTGCTCCACCGGATAGGCATCGGCCCAGGGGGGAGAGGGCTTCTATCCAGAGTGCAGAAGGTGACTGTACCGTGGCATTCCATCGCAGGATCTCTTGACATCCATTGGAGAATCCAGGGAAGCCTCGCGTTTCTCAGGTGAACAACGGCGAACCGCCAGCCGTTTGCGTCTGTCACAGGCTCCGCCACCTCTAGCCTGAGGTCCGGTTTACGGAACCGCTCAACTACCACTACTACTCCTATGGTGACCAAAGCACTGAGCACAATGGAAACAGCGCTGGCGGGACTGGTGCTCCACAGCAGCCCTGTCATTAGTGCGCCAATAAGGACACCCAGGAGAACGTTGCCAAGGTTGACAAGTCGATGCCTCATCAGCGTACACTCTCCCAGTCGCTAAGAGCCTGTAGCGGGTTGTGCCCGCAGCGTCAGCCCGGCATGCTGCTTCAGCTTGCGCCCTCATCTTGCCTCAGCTCCCGTGCTCGTCTTCCTAGGGCTTGCACCAGAGCGTTAGCGCACTCCTCCATTTCACGTCCTACTCTTTCTGCTGCGGCAGAGTCATTTCGCTGGAGCGCTTGTGCCAACCTCTCCCGGGTAGCCTGCAAAGCGGCTACTTCCTCCGGGCAGAACCTCCGTGCTAGCTCCAAAGAGATGGTTACTGACTCTCCGCCGCTACTCACTGTCAGACTCGACTCGCTACGGCTCATCTCCGACTCCACCTCTCTCGGTTGTCCGATGAAAGCCTCGAGGTCTGTCGGCCTGATCCGCTATAGCCGACCCACCTTCGCCCTGCTCAACCTACCGGAGCGGAGCCAGTCGCGTACTGTCTTGGTGCTCACTGCCAGCCGTTCCGCCGCTTCCTCTGGCGTCAGCAGGCCCTCACTCAGTTGCTGCCTCCTGAATCGCATTCGACCATCTTGCGGCGAGCCGTCCCAGCGGACCACTGGCCGCCTCTGCTGGTAAGGATCTCCACTGCATGAGCCGACCGGCGATCTCTCGCAGACTTGCCGGGTCATTGCACCACGGGGCCCCATGCCCAAGGCATCGGCCGCATGGCGAAAGAGCCTGGGCAGCTTCAGGGCAACCATGCAGAGTGGATCCGCGCCACTTGGTGAGGACGTGAGAGATCTGGACGCGCTCACGCCTTTCTCTCGGAGCATAACCGCGGCTTCCAGCCCCGCGCTCCGCAGTCGGCCCGAATGTGTCCCCTTGAGCTGGCAAGCTCCCCCGGTAGACGGATAGCATGGGGCTACTTCACCTGTCAACGGCCTGCCGTTTGGCCTACGTTGCACAGTCCGTTCGGCCTGCTCCCGAGCAGTCACACCCTCGTCAAGGCGATTCTGGGTGACCCCTTGGTGGGTGCCGCTCCTCCCTCAGCCGCCTAGGTGGCCTCGGCAGACGGGTGCAATCCCCCTGAAGCCCCATTTCTGCGTGAGGCAGGCGAGGGGTATAATGTAGGCTAGAGGCAAGTGTCTTCTCACTAAGCATCGCCAATTAGTTCTGAAGGATGCAGATGACTGCCGATACGGCACCAGTACGACCACAGCAGGTGACAGCTCAGGAAGTACAGGACCTGCCGCGATCCCTGAGGGACAAGATCCCTGAGACAGAGCAACCCGCGGTGGCCCAGGCGTACGCGTACGCCTTCGCGGCCCACCAGGGCCAGATGCGCGCTTCCGGGGAGCCCTACATACAGCACTCGGTTGCCGTGGCGGAGATCCTGGCTGACATGCGCCTTGACACCCGCACCGTCATTGCCGGTCTTCTGCACGACGTGGTCGAAGACACGGGCGTCTCTCTGGATGACCTCAGGCGCGAGTTCGGGGATGAGGTGGCGGCTCTGGTGGACGGGGTCACTAAGCTCAGCCATATTGACCTCATCACCCGTGAGGATGACACCAAGGCGCAGGCGGACGCTCGGGCGGAAAGCCTGCGCAAAATGTTTCTGGCCATGGTGGACGACGTCCGGGTGGTCCTCATCAAGCTGGCGGACCGGCTCCACAACATGCGCACCCTCGGCGCCATGCCCGAGGAGAAGCGCAGGCGGATCGCCCAGGAGACCCTGGACATCTTTGCCCCCTTGGCCAACCGCCTCGGCATCTGGCAGATGAAGTGGGAGCTCGAGGACCTCTCCCTACGACACCTCGACCCAGAGGTGTACCGCCAACTGGCCCGGGAACTAGAGGAGCGGCGCCGAGACCGGGAGACCGAGATCCAGCAGATCGTGGCCATGCTGCGGCAGCGGCTGCGCGAGCAGGGCATCGAGGCCGAGGTTACCGGACGAGCCAAGCACATCTATAGCATCTACAAGAAGATGCAGCGGAAGGACCTGGACTTCGACCACGTCTACGACGTGCGCGGAGTCCGGATCATCGTAGACACCGTTCAGGACTGCTACGCTGCCTTAGGTGTGGTTCACTCGCTCTGGCGCCCCATACATGGCACCTTCGACGACTTCATCGCTACCCCCAAGGACAACATGTACCAGTCCCTCCACAGTGCGGTGGTAGGGCCAGGGGGGAAGCCCCTGGAAGTGCAGATCCGCACCTGGAGCATGCACCAGACGGCGGAGTACGGTATCGCCGCCCACTGGCGCTACAAGGAGCCGGGCACTCGGCGCGACATCGTCTTCGAGAACAAGATCGCCTGGCTGCGCCAACTCATGGAGTGGCGCCAGGACGTCACCGACGCCCGCGACTTCCTCGACAGCCTCAAGACGGACGTCTTCCGGGATCGGGTCTACGTCTTCACCCCCAAGGGCGACATCATTGACCTGCCGGCTGGGGCTACGGCGATAGACTTCGCCTACCACGTGCACACCGACGTTGGGCACCGCTGTCGAGGCGCCAAGATCAATGGCCAGCTGGTCGGGCTGGACTACACGCTCAAGAACGGCGATCAGGTAGAGATCCTGACCGCCAAGCGAGGCGGCCCGAGCCGTGACTGGCTCAATGCCGACCTCGGCTATGTGCGCACCGCCCGGGCCCGCCAGAAGATCCGCACCTGGTTCCGACGCCAGGACCGCGCCCAGAACATCTCCCTGGGCCGAGATATGCTGGAACGGGAGCTCAAGCGGCTCGGCTACCAGGGTAGCCTGGACCAGGTGGCCGCCGCCCTGGGCTACGACTCGGTGGATGACCTGCATGCTGCTATTGGGTACGGTGACCTCAATACCCAGCAGGTCGCCACCCGATTGCTGGAGGCGGAGGAGAAGCCCGCGGTCGAGGAGCCGCCGCCTGACGTCCGGATGCCGGCCGCGGTGTCTGAGATTCACGTCCGCGGGGTGGGCAACATCCTCACCACGCTGGCCAAGTGCTGCCGGCCCGTGCCCGGAGATGACATAACTGGCTACGTGACCCGGGGTCGCGGGGTGACGGTACACCGGCGGGACTGCCCGAACATCCTCAACAGCAACGAGCAGGAGCGGCTGATCGAGGTGGAGTGGGGTGGCGGCGACGACGGCCACCGCTACCCGGTGTCGGTGCACATCCGCGCCTGGGATAGGGGCGGGTTGCTGAGGGACATCGCGGCCGTGGTGGCGGACGAGGACATCAACATGAGCGCCGCCAACGTGGTGACCCAGAAGAAAGAGAACATGGCCACCATCACGGCCACCCTCGAGATCCGCAATATGGCCCAGCTCAGCCGCACGCTGGCGCGTCTGGAGCACCTGCCGAACGTCCTGGAGGCCAGGCGACTGGTAGGGTGACACGTGACCCGTGACACGTGATACGTGAAGCGTGACGGACACACTCATGTTCACGTGTCACGTGTCACTCGTCACGCTTCACTGTGTGATGTCAGCTACCTTCCCCCGGGTCGCGCGGACTAGGTCGGCGGGGGTGAGGCTGATCTCGGCGTCGTGCCGGCCCCCGCTGATGCTGAGCCGCTCCAGGCTCATCACCCCTTCGTCCACGACGATAGGCAAGCGGCGCTTGAGCCCAAAGGGGCTGACTGAGCCGGGCTCGTAGCCCGTCACCGTGGCCACCTCGTCATGGGGGGCCATCTCCAGCCCCTTCTGCCCCAGCACCGTCCCCAGCTTGTGGAGGCTGAGCTTGCGGTCGCCCTGGACCAAAGCCAGGGCATACTTGCGCCCCGGAAGCTGCACCAGTAGCGACTTCACGATCTGCGACAGCGGGATCCCTCGCTCCCGGGCAGCCGACTCCGCGTCGTGGATGGGCTGATGGAAGGAGGCCTGGTAAGGGACGCCGAGACTGTCCAGCTGACGCATGGCGATGGTCTTGTTGGGCTTGGGCATGGCTCCTCTGCGCGTCCCTTTCCGTGCACGTGCTAGGCGGCGGGCACCGGCTCGACCTTGCCCGTCTCCAGGGACCGGTTGGCGGTCATGGTCACCAGGTGGGTCTTGAGGGCGTCGGCGTAGGTGGAGCGCAGGCGAGAGGGGTCTCCGCTGGCCACCGCTTGCACGAACGTCTCGTCCTCCACCAGGTAGGGGTCAACCATGGCGTCGTAGGTGGTGCGCTCGCCCCGCCGGTAGACGGTCAGCGTCCGGTTGGCATGCTCAAGCCGGATGTCGCGGCCGATCAGGTCCAGCCCGATCTTGCCGGCGCCGTAGGGCAGCAGGTCGGTGGAGGTGATGGTGGCGACGGTGCCGGAGGCGAACTTGAGGGTGACGTTGCTGGCGTCCTCGGTGCTGTAGTTCTCGATATCGGTCATGAGCCCCTGGAACCCAGCCGCGTGGACCCACTCGACCTCGCCCAGGAGGTAGCGGGCCAGGTCGAAGATGTGGGTGGTTTGCTCCACGATCTGTCCGCCGGACTGGTCCTTGCGACGCCACCAGGGCACTCCCGGCATTCCGCCCAGCCAGTAGCCCAGGGCCAGGGCGATGGGGGTGTCCTTCAGGATGTCCCGCGCCCGGTCAGTGATGTCCAGCCACCGCCAGTTGTAGCCCACGGCGGCGATGACGCCGGCCCGGGCGATGGCCTCGTTGATCTCCCGGACGCCGTCCAGGGTGACGCCAAGGGGCTTCTCCACGAAGAGGTTGATGCCGGCGGCGGCAGCGTCTATCTCCTGCCGCTCGTGGGCAAAGGGGGGCAGGCACACATAGACGGCATCCAGGTCGGCCTGCTCCAGCAGAGCCTGGTAGCTAGGATAGACCTTCGAGCCGGGGAACATGGCGGCGGCCGCCTGAGCCCGGTCCTCGGCCACGTCAAACATCCCGACCACGTTCGCCTGCTCGATGCGCTGCAGGTTGCGCATGTGCATCTGGGCGATGCCGCCAGTGCCGATGAAACCAATGCGAACTGCCATGGTAGCTACCCTCCTGGATGATACGACGGGCGGCCGGCGGTCGGCCCGGCCCTGATAGCACGTGCGCGGTTGGCATTACCCGGGCGGTCGGCGTACACTGCCGCTATCCCGCACCGGAGGACGTCAGTTGACTCTGCGCCCGGCGATCGAGCGTCACCTTCCCGCCGTGGACTCGCTGCTGCGAGACATACTAGCCGCCCCCTCGGAGCGGTTCAAGTCCCTCTACGGCATGATGCAGTACCATCACGGCTGGCTGGACGAACAGCTGCGGCCTGTCCATGCCGACTCGGGCAAGCGCGTTCGCCCGCTCCTTTGTCTGCTTTGCTGCGAGGCCTGCGGGGGCGAAGCGAAGGCTGCCCTGCCGGTGGCGGCAGCGGTGGAGCTCATCCACAGCTTCTCGCTGGTGCACGATGACATCCAGGACAACAGCCCCCTGCGCCGGCACCGGCCCACGGTGTGGGCGCTGTGGGGGATAGCGCATGCCATCAACGTGGGTGACGTGCTGTACGCTGCCGCTCACCAGGCGCTGCTGCGCTTGCGGGGCACGGCGCCGGCCGAGGTGATCCTCTCCCTGGCCGAGGAGTTCGAGTCCACGTGCGTGCGCATCTGCGAGGGCCAGTACCTCGACATGGGCTTCGAGACCCAGGACGACGTGGAGTGGGACGACTACGTGGCCATGATCGAGCGAAAGACCGGGGTCCTGATGTCGTACGCTGCCTGGTCGGGGGCGACGGTGGCCGGGGCGGAGCAGGAGCGGGCTGAGCGGCTGCGTGCCTTCGGGATGGAGATGGGCATGGCGTTCCAGATCCAGGACGATGTCCTGGGTATCTGGGGGCAGGAAGAGGAGACGGGCAAGTCCGGCTCCTCCGACATTGCCTCGGCGAAGAAGACGCTGCCCCTCCTGCATGCCCTCCGGACGCTGCCAGCGGCACAGGCTAGCGAGCTGGCCGCGCTCTACCGGGCCCCGGAACGGGACGATAGGGCGGTGGACCGAGCCCGGGAGCTGATCGAGGTCTCCGGCGCCCGTGAGCGCTGCGAGGAGCTGGCGGGAGAGTGGTATGGGCGGGCGCTAGCATCCCTCCGGGCGGCCCAGCCCGAGCCGGGCCCGGCGCAGGCCCTGGAGGAGATGCTGGACATGCTGGCCCGGCGTCGCAGCTAGCCCGCAGGGGTTCGCAGGTGCTCGCGGCAGAAGGCTAGGGCTTCGGCCAGCTGCTGGCGCAGGCGAGCTCGGTCAGTGAAGGCGACCTTGAACGGGTCTAGCTCCAGGGATACCGTGCCGGAGAACCCATCGCTGGCCATGGCCTGGAGGAGCGAGGCCAGGGGCAGCTGGCCGGTGCCCGGCAGGTGGTGCTCCTGGGGCCCGAAGTCACTCAGGTGGACGTGTGTCACCCGTGGGCCGGCGGCGCGGTAGGCATCCAGGGGGTTGACGCCTCGTGTGCCCCAGTGGGTGGTGTCGAGGGCGAGCCAGCGGTGCGTGTGGGGCCATTCCTGCAGGGTGCTCCACCAGATGGGCTCGATGCGGCGGCCCAGGAACCGGCGCTCAGGTAGATTCTCCACCGCGATCCTCACCGGGGTGGTGTCCTGGTAGGCAGCCAGCCCGGACTGCATCCAGTCTTTGATCCCCTCTGGGTCGCGCTGCCAAAGCAGGGGCAGCAGCCAGCTGTGCTCCCCCACGCGGATGTTGAGGAGGCGCAGCTTTGCCGGCAGGTGCAGCACTACCACCTCTGCGCCCAGCGTCTCGGCCAGTCTGACCGTCTCCTCCAGCCGTTCAC
>JBMNTK010000183.1:0-7857 GCA_050945695.1 Anaerolineae bacterium
TCAAGTACTGCAGTCAGGGCCTAAAGTCGGACTGCGCCATTGCCGAGTCTTACATAGCAACCGCCCCGCTTCGCTCTAGCCGTTCCCAGAAGGCTGTTGCCAAACAGGACGCCCGCCCCTTGTCCCCCCCGGGACAGGCGGGCGTCCTAGACTGATCCAGGAGTGTGGTATATGCGCGGGAAGTTGGTCTCTGTGCTCGTTGTTGCTTTGGCCTTGCTCCTTCTGGGCTGCGGCTTCAACATCAACCTTGGTGGGGAAAGCCCCACCGCCACCATGGTGCCGGCTACCGACACCCCGGCACCGGCTGCTGACACGCCGGCGCCGACTGCTACGCCCGAGCCGGCCACGGCGACCCCCGTTCCCCCTGAGGACACCCCGACTCCGGAGCCCACCGCAACCCCGGAGACCGCTGCTCCCGTTGCGCCTGAATCCCAGGTTCGGTCGTCGGGAGGCATCAAGCGATCCACCAGCGAAGGCCCGGGGGAGACCGGCCCGACCTTCGAATTCGTGAGCCACACGGCCTGGGTGGATGACTACGGTGACATCTCCATCGTGGGCGAGGTGATCAACGTCTCCGACGAGATCTGCGACACTCTGGTGTCTGTCGAGGCCGTCCTCTGGGATGCCGATGGCAACCAGATTGAGGGTGACTTCGGGGCCTACCTGGACCGGCCCGCCATCGCTCCTGGACAGACGAGCAGCTTCTGGGTGCTCATCTTCGGCAGCGACCTCGACGTTGACCCCCAGGACGTGAGTGACTACGAGCTCACCCTGTGGATCTCGCAGGACCCTTCGCCTGACGTCGAGCTGGTTGTGAACTACTCCGAGGCCTTGGAGGAGGACGGCTTCTTCTACATCCGCGGCGAGGTGGAGAACCAGACCGCCCTCAGCTACGGAGTCCTGACCGTCTATAGCACCATCTACGACGCCGATGGCAATGTCATCAACGCTACCCTGGACATGATCACCCCGGACGAGCCGCTGCAGCCAGGCGAGGCGATGGACTTCGAGGGCTACTTCCTCGATCACTTCGAGGATGTGGACTCGTACTCCGTGTTCGTGACCGGGTACCCGACGGGCGAGGATCCCTCGGAAGCCAGGCAGTCTGACGGGGTCCTGCCCGGCGAAGGCATCGTCGAGGTCGTCAGCCATGCCGGGTGGATCACTGCAGACGGCGGGGTCAACATCGTAGGCGAGGCCATCAACGTCTCGGACGAGACTCTCACCACCCTGGTGGCGGTGGAGGCCAGGCTCTACGATGAAGACGGTAACGAGATCGAAGGCGACTTCATGTACTACCTGGACCGGCCCGTCATCGCCCCTGGGGAGACCAGCAGCTTCTGGATCCCGGTGCAGGCCGGGAAGCTCGAGGGCGTGGACATTGACCGCCTGAGTGACTACGAGATCATCTTCTGGGTCACGGACAAACCTTCGCCTGACGTAGAGCTGCTGGTGCTGGACGCAGAGGCGGCCATCGAGGATGGGCTCTACATCATCCATGGTACGGTGGCCAACGATACGGAACTCGAGTACGTGGTGCTCACCGTCTACTCGATACTGTATGATGCCGACGGCAACGTGGTGAATGCCACCATGGACTGGCTCGAGCTGGATGAGCCCTTGGCGCCCGGCGACGAGTCGGAGTTCGAGGGGTACTTCCTGGACCACTTCGAGGACGCTGAGTACTTCGAGGTGTACGTCACCGCCTACACGGCGGAGGCTCTGGGCCAGTAGCAGCCCCTGCAGCGAGAGGACGGGGTCGGGGTGGACATCCCGGCCCCGTTTTGGTATCAGACTCGAGCCACGGCCGGCGACGGTCGGGGCCATCTAGGTCATAGTAGGCGCCATGAGCCCCAGCGATGCGTTCAAACCGTGCGACGTGCGCGGACGGTACCCGGAAGCCGTAAACGAGAGGTTGTTCTGGGCTATCGGCCGGGCCCTGGCCTGCCGCTACCCAGGCCCGCGATCGTTGCTCCTGGCCGGTGACGTGCGGGCCAGCACACCACCACTGCTGGATGCCCTGTGGGCCGGGCTGGGCCGTCCTCAGGCGACAGTTCTGTCTCCCCTGGCCACCCCGGCCGCTTACTTCGTCGGCAGGGAGCTGAACGCGGACCTGACGCTCATCGTCACCGCTTCCCACAACCCTCCCGCGTACAACGGTTTGAAGCTGCTGGCGTCGAGCGGGCGCCCGCCGTCGCCGGAGGAGTGGGGGGACCTGCAGTCGGCTACCGAGGCGCTGCTCGACACGTCCTCTGGGCCCACGGATGTCGGCACGGCGCCCCGCGCGGCAGTTGACCCCTGGCTGGACCAGTACTGCGAGGCCCTGCTGCGCCTCTGCGGTCCGAGCGGGGGCCTGCGGGTGGTCGTGGATCCAGGTAACGGCAGTCTATGCCGGGTGGCGGCCAGTGCGCTTCGGCAGGCGGGCCACCACGTTCTGGAGATCAACGCCGAGCCTGACGGCAGCTTCCCGGCTCGAGGCCCCGATCCCACCGCTCCCGGTGCTCTGGCCGGGCTGGCCTCTGCCGTGGTGCGGGCCGGGGCCGACCTGGGGGTGGCCTTCGATGGCGACGGCGATCGGGTTGTGTTCGTGGACGAGACGGGGCAGGTGGCCCCGGGGGATGTGGCGGCCGGCCTGCTGGCCCTGGAGGCGATCGAACGGGCTCCACGGGCTCCGGTGATCCTGGACGTCCGGGCCTCGCGCACCTTGGCCTCGGCGCTGGAAGCGCAAGGGGCACGACTGGCCTGGTCCTACCCCGGCCACGCTCTCATCCGGGCGCAGCTGCTGGAGCAGGGTGCGGCTTTCGGCGGCGAGATCAGCGGGCACTACTTCTTCGCCGAACTGGGCGGCGATGACGGCCTCTATGCTGCCCTCAGGCTGGCGCGCCTGGTGGCCGAGAAGGGGCACCTAAGTGCACTGGCAGCCGCGCTGCCCCGGGGACACACCCTGAACGAGGTCCGGCTCCCCTTCGAGGGTCCGGCGGACCCGGTGCTGGACGCGCTGGAGGCGGCGTTCCCCGAGGCGGTGGCCGACCGCCGATCGGCGGGGCTCGTGTTGGAGTGGCAGGGGCAGTGGGCCCTGGTGCGTCCCTCCATCACTGAGCCGCTGCTCACTGTCCGGGGGGAGTCCTCATCACCGGACGGATTGCGGCAGCTGATCGCCCAGTTGGACGGCGTGCTACAAAGGTTTGGCCTCACGCTGATCTGAATCCGGGCGCGAGGCCGGCGTTTGACCACCGGCGCCTCTGCCGGCTAGACTGGCGCATTCCCCGCGCCAGGCGTCCCGAGTGGGCCCAGATGACGCGGGCGTGGGAGGAGACACAGTGAGCGCGGTGATCTTCCCGAACGTCTGGGCGCGGAACGGCCTCTTCGCCTTCTCGGGCCTGGACGGCAACACCGACTACTACCGGCCCTTTGTCGGATCCCTTCTGCCCGACCAGGTGGGCGTATACCTCCACGTGAACCCTCCCTGCGTGCTTCGGTGGCCAGACTCCCCGCAGGTACTGGATCGCCGGCGCAGCGTGGTGGCAGGGGACTGCCTGGTGCTCTACCGCGAAGGTGAAGAGCGCCCGTTCCTGACCTGCGCCTTCCTGGACCAGTACACCCTCGTCGGCCGCGGTGCCGCGCCGGAGCTGACCTCGGCCGCCCCGGTGCGTTCGTTTGTGCCCGATCCGGCCGGGACCGTCGTCGTGCGGGCGCAGGGGGACCGGTTCGCCTGCGCGTTCGGTGAGACTCAAGAGGATGCTGCTCGCGCCGCCGACGAGGCGCTGGCCGAGTCGCCAGAGGAGATGGTGGAGGCACGGCTGGCAGTCCTGCGAGGGCTTCCTCAGCCTCCTTTCGAGGACGATGCCCGGCGCGGGGCCTACTACAAGGCCTTCTCCATCCTCAAGTGCAACACCTACTCGCCACAAGGCGACATAACTGTACGCTGGACGACGCCCGATCGCTGGCCGCACCGGCACATGTGGCTGTGGGATTCGGCCTTCCATGCCCTGGGGCTCAGTCGCCTATCGGGCCGGCTGGCGCAGGAGTCGCTGGAGGCGGTGCTCAGCCGCCAGCAGCCGGACGGGTTCATCCCCCACGTGATGGCGCCCGGCGCCGGCCGCCTGTCTGACCTGACCCAGCCGCCGGTCCTGGCCTGGGCCTGCTGGCGGACCTACCGGCTGTGCGCCGACCGGCCCTTCCTGGAGTGGGCGTACCCACGCCTCTCGGCCTACCTGGGCTGGGACCTGGAGTACCGGGACGCGGACGGGGACGGATTGCTCGAGTGGCGCAAGGACGAGGAGTCGGTGCTGTGCCACTGTGGCGAGTCGGGCATGGACAACTCGCCTCGGTTCGATCGGCCGGGGCTGCAGCCTGCGGTTGACTTCAACGCCATGTTCTCGGCCGAGTGCGCCGCCATGGCGCGCATAGCGGCCGTGCTCGGCCGAGGTGAGGACGCCTTCGCCTGGCTGAGCCTGAGGGAGAGCCATCGGCGGCTGATGGAAGCCTGGTTGTGGTCCTCGGACCATGGGCTCTACTTGGACCGCATCGGCAGCGACTGGGTGGAGGTCCCCACGGTGGCCTCATTCACCCCTCTCTACGCCCGGGTGCCTGGAGAGGAGCGGGCCGCGAGGCTGGTGGAGTCCCTGCGCGACCCAGAGCGCTTCTGGCGGGCGCTGCCTGTCCCGAGTGTGGCGGCGGACCATCCCGAATACAGCGATGACATGTGGCGAGGCCCAACCTGGCTCAACCTGAACTACCTGGTGGCCGAGGGGCTGCTCCAGTATGGGCATCGGGACCTGGCCCTGGAGCTGGCGGAGAGGACCGTGGGCGAGGTGGCCCGCTGGTACGAGCGGGAGGGTTGCCTCTTCGAGTACTACGACCCAGAAGGCGTGCGGTCGCCGGCCAGCCTGTCCCGCAAGCGCAACACCGGCATAGGTGTGATCCGGGACTACGGCTGGTCAGCCGCGATGTACATCGAGTTCTGTCACCTGTTGAACGATCCCGAAGGATTCGAGGCGATACTGTAGTGATGGTGCCGGTCGAGGCAAGAGTACTGGGCTATTGGTGTGTCGAGGCAGCGCGGCGGGCCACGCAGTGGGCCGAGGCTGCCCTGTTGGCGGAGACGATGAAGCCGGAGCCATCGGCGCTGTTGGGCGATGGGTATGCCGGTGTGCTGGCGTCGGCATCGTGGGGCGACCTGCGGACTTCGGCCCGGCTGCTGGACTACGCTGTCAGGCACTGGCGGGTGAGTCCGGGCGAGTTCCACCTGCTCGATGAGCCGGAACGGCAGAGGCGGCGCAGCCTCCTGCGATCGAGCTGCCTTCTGCTGGCGGCCTCTCGCCGGGGGCGTGCAGAGCTGCTTTCGCGAGCCTCGGTGGAGAGGGTGCTCTCCTACCAGCACCGCTGCGGCGGGTTCTTCGACATGGACCCCGGCCAAGGCCATGGGCTGGTCGAGCTGTTCACCACCGCCTGGGCGGGGCGGGTGGCGCTGAGGATGTCGTGGTATGAGCGCGCTCGGCAGGCGGCCCAGCTGCTGGCCGAGATGCTCTATATGCAGCCGGATCCGGACGGGCGCTTCTACTTCGTCTACGATAGCGCCAGCTCCTCCTTGGTTACCCGCTGGCGTGAACGGGAGCCGCAGGCCCGCTACCTGGACTCCACTGACACGGCCGGAGAGACGCACCAGGTGGGGATGGCGCTGGCCTTTCTGGCCGAGCTACACCAGGCCGAGCCCACCGGGGGCTGGTTCCGACCCCTGATGGGTTACTTCGAGGTGGCCCAGCGTTGGAGCGGGTCGCTACGTTCCTTGCCGGCGCTGGGGACGGTGGCAGAGGGCCTGGCGCTGACGGGAATGGCGGTGCCAGACCGTCGTGAGGAGGTGTCCCCTCTGCTGGAAGAGGCCATACGGGGCGTCGTCGGGGCACAGGAGAGCGTGGGCTGCTTCCAGCCCTGGGATGCCGGGGTGGGGCCGGACTACGACCGAGGCTTCAGCGACATGGAGAGCACCGGTTGGACGGCCATCGGCCTCACCGGTACGGCCCACGCGCTGCAGGTCTGGGCGGAGTGATAGAGCGAGCAGGCTGAGGAGGATGGGCATGGCGCAACTGGCGCTGTTCGGGGGGCCGAAGGCCGCGGAAGGGTTGGTGGTGCCGCAGTGGCCTAGGGCCACCGCCGAGGATGTGGCTGCCGTCACGGAGGCACTCTCTGGGCGTTGGTGCCGGATCTACGAAGGTTCCCAGGTGGGGCGGTTCGAGGAGGCCTTTGGCCGTTATCACAGTGCCCGGCACGCCGTGGCCGTGTGCAACGGGACGGCAGCGCTGGAGTTGGCGCTCCAGGCGGTGGGGGTACGCCCTGGGGACGAAGTGCTGGTGCCCGCCGTCACTTTCATCGCCACGGCTAGCGCCGTGACCCGCGTGGGTGCCATACCGGTGTTCGTGGACTCCGATCCTCAGCGGGTGACGGTTGACCCCGATGATCTGCGCCGCCGCGTAACCCCCCGCACCACGGCCGCTATCGTGGTCCACTACGGAGGGTACCCGACGGACATGGACGCGGTGCTGCCCGTGATCGAGGCCCGGGGACTGGCCCTGATAGAGGACTGCGCCCACGCTCAGGGCAGCGAGTGGCGCGGCCAGCGGGTGGGGACCTTCGGTGCCGCCGGTGCCTTCTCCTTCCAGGAGAGCAAGAGCCTGGCTGGCGGGGAGGGAGGTATCGTTCTCACCAACGATGACGGTGTGGGCGAGCGGGCCCGGCTGCTGCACAACATCGGACGGGTGGTCGGCAAGCCGGGTTACGAGCACTACGTCCTGGCCTCCAACTACCGGATGCCGGAGGTGCAGGGGGCGCTTCTGCTAGGGCAGTTGGCTCGACTGCCGGAAGAGGTGGAGATCCGTCAGCAGGCCGGGCGGATGCTGACCCAGGCGCTGCAGGAGTTCCCGGGGATAGACCCGCTGCCCCCGGATCCACGGGTTACCCAGCGCGGTTACTACTTCTACGTGGCTCGGTACCGGCGGGAGAACATGCGCGGTATCCACCGCGACCGGTTCCTGGAGGCGCTGCGCGCAGAGGGTGTGCCCTGCAGCGCGGGGTACGGCATGCCGCTCTACCACCAGCCGGCCTTTGCCCGCACCGCCGTGGAGCCCCTGTACCCGCCCGAGACGCCGCTTCCCGACTACGAGGCGCTGGAGCTGCCTGTCGCAGAGCGCTTCTGCGCCGAGGAGCAGATCACGTTCCCGCAGACCCTGCTCTTGGGCGGGGAGGCCAATGCCCGCCTGATCCTGGACGCCATCGAGAAAGTGAGCGAGAACCTGGAGGCGTTGAGGTAGGGGCAGGGCGTCCTGGTGTCGAGACTTGGCCGGGGGGTTAACCCCCCGGCTACCTATGCGAAGCCGGCCCTTCGGCCGGCTGACCGTGTCCGCGGCCGGCGGGGGCGGGCGACTGACGCCGCCCCCTGAGGGCCTTCGGCCGCCGGTGACGTCCGGGTAGGGGCAGGCCACTGTGCCTGCCCCAGGGGCGGACAGGGTCGTCCGCCCCTACAGGATCATCGCACGCGGTGCCGGCCCAGCGTCACGCCGGTGATAACGGGGTAGGGGCGGTGTGAGCCGGCGAAGCCCCGCCCGTCCCATCGCGAGGACACCGCCCGTGGCCGGTGTGGAACCGGGCGAGGCTCCGGGCTAACGCCCGTCGCGCCGCCCCTACCGGTATTCGCGCATGTGGCGCCCCCGGCACGTTCCCCAGCCCGGATTGTGCCCGAGCGGGTCGCACGAAGAAGCTGCGCCGGGGTGACCGGCGCAGCTGCATGCTTTCGCGGAACCGAGCTCTCAGGCGATCTCGGCCAGGAACGCATCCACCTGAGCGGAGGTGGGCAGGGCCGGG
>JBMNTK010000184.1:0-7853 GCA_050945695.1 Anaerolineae bacterium
CAACGGCGTCTATGCGCTGTTGCAGGGCATTGCGGAGCGTGTCCGGCTCGTTGTGCAGCCCCTTGTCCACGAGGTCGAAGTCCACCACGTGGGGGGAGTATACGGCGGCCAGGTAGAGGGGTCGGGCGAGTACCTCACAGGCTATAGCTCTAAGACGCATTCACATTCCCCAATTCCGTTAGGATCGATTCAGCCAGGAATCCATATCGCGTAGGTGTATTGTCTATGCCTGGGCGCACTCGCGCCAGAGTGGCTAGGTAGCCTTCACCGGTCCGCGCTCTGCCGCTCACGGACTGCGGCTTCCCAGGCCAGCATGGCCCGCTTGCGCAGGGGCCCGCCGCCATAGTAGCCGAAGTGGCCCGTCTTGCGGATGACGCGGTGGCAGGGGATGAGGTAGCACACTGGGTTGGCGCCCACGGCCCCCCCGACGGCCCGGGAGGCGGTGGGGTGCCCGATCATCTCGGCCACGTCTTCATAGGAGACCACCTGCCCGAACGGGATCCGCAGCAGCGCCCGCCAAACCTGCACCTGGAAGTTGGTGCCTTTGACGTAGAGCGTCAGAGGGGTATCGCCGGTAAAGGCAGCCTCGGCCAGGTTCTTGGTGCTCTGGGCGTTCTCCCTCAGCTGTGCCTCGGGCCAGTCTTGTTGGAGCTCAGCCAGCATGGGAGTCGGGTCGCTGTCATTGAGGAAGTAGAGGGCGCAGATGCCCCGCTCGGTGGCGGCCAGCAGGCAGCGACCGAAGGGGGAAGGGTGCACCCCGTACTCGATGGTCAGCCCCTGGCCCTGACGGCGGTACTCACCGGGGGTGACAGCTTCCAGAGTGACGAACAGATCGTGCAGCCGGCCTGGGCCCGAGAGCCCGGTCTCGTAGGAGACTTCCAGCAGCGCGCGAGACTCGGCCAGCAGGTCCTTGGCGTACTCGAGGGTGAGGAACTGGAGGAAACGCTTAGGGCTGATGCCGGCCCAACGGCGAAAGAGCCGCTGGAAATGGTACTCGCTCAGGTTCACGGCGGCGGCCACCTCGGCCAGGCTGGGTTGCCGGCGGAAGTTGGCCTCCAGGTAACCGATCGCCTCCTCTACCAGCCGGTAATCGTCCAGTTGGGACACGATACCTCCACACTTCTTGCCTTTTGACCACTGTAGGGTCGCTCGGCGAGTCCCTCAACCCGAATCTTGCTCTCTTCCGCCATCCGGGCTCAAGCCAGGGTGAACTGGAAGCGACGCTGGTAGCGGCGCAGGGTGGTGACCAGCGCCGGGCCGAACAGGCCGATAAGGATCGCGTTGCCGACCGAGCGCATGGCGTCCCACCAGGCGGATGTGAGCAAGTAGAAGGCCGCATAGCGACGCAGCCCCTCGACCAAACCGGCTCCGGGGGTCCAATACAGACCAGCCTGAGTGGGCACGTTGATGAAAGGCCAGAACCACAGGTTCATCACCGCCCCGAAGATCAGCCCGGATAGGACCCCCCAGCCTGTCAGCATGGCGACCTCCAGCCGGGAGTTCTGCACCCGCGGAATCCAGCCGCTGATCATGCCCACCCATCCCGCGCAGAGCATCTGATAGGGCAGCCAGGGGCCAATGCCGGCCCCGATCAACGCCGAGATGAGCAGGCTAAGCGAGCCCAGCAAGAAGCCGAAGGTGGACCCATAGACGTAGCCGGTAAGGATGGGCAGGACGAACATGGCGCTGAACCCGCCCGGCCCCGGGATGGCCCGCAGCACGGCGTTCATGGCCGTCAGTACGCCGAGGACCGCCATGACCTTGGAGTTCATCTGCCGGCCGGCTAGGTTGGCAGCCACGGCACCCAGGCAGAGGAGGACCAGGATTACGAAGATGACCGGGGCATCGCTGGAGTGGGCCATGGGGCCGACCGGCTCGGCGGGCGGCGGGGTGAAGAAAGGCATGAACAGAGAGCCCATCCCCAGGATGCTGGCCGCGATCAGAATGGCGTGGTTGAGGTACTTCATGCCAGCACATCCTCCACCGTCAGCCGATGAGCATCGCGGAACAGCCGGCTGATCTGGGACGCATAGGCTTCCTGACGAAGCATCACCTCACCCGGATTGCCGGCATCGAGCACCTGCCCGTCCTTGAGGACCACACTGCGGTCGGCGCAGGCGGCCACCAGTTCCACGTCGTGGGTGGCCATGAGGACAGACTTGCCCTCGTCCCGCAGTTCGCCCAGCACCTCCACCAGCCGTGCCTTCTGCAGGTAGTCCAGGCCCAGGGTGGGCTCATCGAGCAGCAGGATCTCGGGCTCGGCGATGAGGATGGCCGCCAAGGCGACACGCTGCCGCTCCCCTTGGCTCAGGTCCCGCGGATAGGTGTCGGCGTAGGCCGCCAGGCCCAGTCTCTCCAACAGGGGCATGGGGTCGCGCGGCGGCAACCCGTGGCTGCGGCGGGTGAACTCCAGCTCCGCTCGGACGGTGTCCTGGAAGAGTAGGCTGCCCGGGCTCTGGGGAACGAAGCCGACCTTGCCGATGACCCGGTGTAGGCCCAGAGTGGCTACATCGGTGCCGTCCAGAAGCACTTGTCCCTTTTCGGGCTTCAGCAGCCCCACCAGGGTCTTGAGTAGGGTAGTCTTGCCGGCGCCGTTGTGGCCCTGTAGGGCGACGATCTCGCCCCGACGCAGCTCCAGATTCACACCCCGGAGGGCAACGGTCTCGGGGTAACTGTGATGGACGCCGAGAACGGCCAGGCGGACCTCCCCGGGCTCCGGGCGGGGTCGGCGGCCGTTGTGGGACGGGGGCAGGGCTCCGGTGTAGGGCCGGGCCTCTTCCACCGTCAGGGGAAGTGGGCTCCACCCCAGACGCTGGCCCAAGGTGGCGATGGGCGGGGCGAGGGGAACCTGAGACAGGACCTCGCGGGGGGTGCCGATGGCGAGGGGAGCGCAGCTGCCGGGACAGTAGATGATGCGGTCAGCGTAGGAGACTACCCGCTCCAGCCGGTGTTCAGAGAGGACCACGGTCAGCCCTTGCTCGCGGTTGAGGCGCACCAAGGCAGTGAGCAGCTCATCGGCCGCTATGGGGTCCAGCTGGGAGGTGGGTTCATCGAGCACGAGCAACCGGGGGCGCAGGGCCAAGGCGGCGGCCACGGCCACCCGCTGCCGTTGCCCGCCAGAGAGGGTGCTGAGCCGCCGGCCGAGCAGGTGCTCGATGCCCAGGAGGCGGCTGACCTCCTGCACCCGCTCCACCATGAGCGGCCGAGGGTACGCGCGGGCCTCCATGGAGAAGGCCAGTTCCCCCTCGACATCGTCCACAATGAACTGGGCTTCCGGGTCCTGGAAGACGAACCCGACGATGTCACTCATGCCGCGAGGTCCCTCGATGGCAGGATCGCGGCCGAACACCTGGGCCTTCCCGGAGAAGACCCCGCCATAGAAGTGGGGCACCAGGCCGTTGAGGGTACGCAGCAAGGTGGACTTGCCGCTCCCGCTGGGGCCCATGACCAACACCAGCTCTCCCTCGCGCAGCTCCAGCCCGACCTGATTCAGCGCCGGCCGGTCGGCATCAGGGTAATGGTAGGTGACCTGGCGGAAGGACACGGCCTGGGCAGTGGCAGGACCGTTAGCGACAGCACGGCCCGGCTGCGTGCCACCGACCGCCACCGCCGGGGGACAGGCCTTAGCCACTGACATGGATGGCCTCCCGAGGGATGGCACGCTGCCACATCACCGCCGGGGCGACGAGGATCAGCAGGGCCAAGGCGATGAGATGGTCGAATGCCGGCAGGATCTCGTTCGGTGGATACGGGTAGTAGACCAGCCCGGTGGCGCTCCAGCGGTCCACGGTGAGTAGGACCGCCAGCGATATCGCCGAGCACATGGCTATCACGCGGCTGGCCACGTCCCAATGCCACACTCGGTAATAGGAGCGGTGCACGCGCCGGCCCTGGTACCAGAGAATGGCCACGATGCCAGCGCCGGCGGCAAGCGACAGCCCGGCACCCAGCGTGCGGGCGGTCGGGTAATAGGCCCGGACGAAGAGCCCGCCGGTGAGGGCCAGCAGCCCCAGAAGCAGTCCCATCTGCAGGATGGCGTTGCGCCGCGGGGAAAGGGGACGGATGCCGCTGCCGTAGCCGCGGGCCTCCATGGCCTCCGCCAGTTGGATGGAGCGTTCCAGGGCGCTGGCCAGGAGAGGGGCGATCAGGGGCAGTAGGTCACGCAACCCCCGGAAGCGATGACCGCGCAGCGTCTGGGCCTGGCGGATGTCCTCGAAGGTGGTGGTCATGACGGGCACGAAGGTGACGGCGATGGAGGCGATCATGCCGGCGTGATAGAAGGCAGAAGGGACCAGCCGCAGGAGCTCGTGCTGCTCCACCGCCGTGTTGAAGGCGGCGAAGGTGGTGAGGAGCAGCACCAGCGAGAACCCGTTGAGGAAGCCAAAGAGGACCCCCTCCACCGTCACCGGGCCGCCGATGACAGGCCAAGTGCGGGGCAGGGTAAAGATGACGTAGCGCCCCATGTGGGATGACAGAGCGTTGAAGGGTATGGTGACCCCCCACACCCACAGGCCCAGCTTGAGGATGCTGCCCCAGCGGGCCCGCGGGTTGTAGCGGCGGGCAGTGGAGTAGGTGGCCCAGACCACCCCAAGCAGGAGCGCCAGGTATATCGGATTGCGCGTCCCCAGGGCGGCCGCGGCCGCAGCCACCACCCAGAGGGTCAGGGCTACCGGATGAAGCACCGCTATCTCCTCGCCCAGGCCAGGGCGCCAAGGAGCGCCAGCGGCACCAGCGCCACGGCGGCAGCCGGGCAGGGTAGGGAACTGGGAGCCTCGGGCTCAGTGGCTGCCGGGGCGGCGGTTGCCTCAGGTGCCGTCGGGGAAGGGGCGACCTCCTCAGCCGGGCTGGTGGGGGTCACATCGGCGGGCTGCTCCTGGGCGGCCGGCGCACAGGCTGCATCCGGCGGCGTAGAGGGAAGTGTGCGGCCATCGCCCCACACCCAGGCCTCCACGTCACCATTGCGCACCTCGCGGAGCCCCGGACCCAAGGGCGAGTAGGTCCAGGCACCGTTCTCCCAGTAGAAGTACGTCCAGTAGGCGCAGGGTGTGCTCAGGCACTGGCAGAAGCACTGCTCGCGCCCCGGCTCGCAGCCTACCTCCCCGATCTGGCAGACCTGAGTGCCCATGCCTCCGGCTGAAGCGCCAACGGGCAGGCCACTCTGCTGGAGCAGCTCCAGCCCGGTTATGCTCTCCCCCTCGAAGGGGATGCAGAACGTATCCACCTGGCCGTCGCCGTACTCGATGATCAGGCCGGCCTGGTTGGCGGTTGGGGCCTGGGCCCGGGTAGAGGCCGGGGAGGCAGCCGCTGCCACGGCGACCAGCAGCGCCGCTAGCAGGAGCCGGCTGAGGGAGGTGGGCCGGGACATCAATTGACGCATGTTCTAATCCTCGTTTCTTTGGCCGGATCAGGCGAGAGGCAGTGCTCGGGGACGGCCGTCCCCGAGCACTGCTTGCTGAGAGGGCGTTCTAGCTCCGCCCCAAGCGCCGCCGCAGGAGGTATCCTGCCCCGGCGATGAGAGCGCCGGCACCCATGAGGACCTGGCCCCAAGGGGCGCTGCTCACCACGCCACCTGTGGTGGGGATGACTGGCGCCGGAGTGGCGGGCACGGCCGTGGCGGTCGGTTCGGCGGTAGCGGCCTCAGTAGGCTCGGCAGTGGCAGCTTGCTGACCGGTCACCTCGGCCTGGGCCGCGGCCGGGGTCACGGCGATGGGATAGGGCCGCCCGAGCAGTGCCGGGATGGCCTGGGCGGTGGCCAGGAGGTTGGGGGCCGGGAAGGCGGCCTGCCAGGCGAGAGCACCATCATCGTCCTGGAGCGCCAGGAGGGCATCGTCAGGGCCGTTGCCATCTTCGGTCACCCAGTCGGCCAGGTCTTGGCCGGTCGCCGCCAGGGCCTGCATCACCACGGCGGTGGAGTTGGCGTCGGTGTCAGTGCCGAAGGGCGAAGGCTTCTGGTAGGGGAAGCCACCGTCCTCGTTCTGGAGGCCACGGAGGTATTCCAGGGCGGAAGCGATGGCTGGGTCGTCAGGAGCGACACCCGCGGCCACGAGGGCCTGCACGGCCAGGGAGGTCGAGTTGCTGTCCACATCGGCCTCGGCGGTGGAGGCATTCCAGGCAAAGCCACCGTTGGGGGCCTGCTGTGCCAGGAGCCATCCGACGCTCTGGGAGGGCACTTCCTGGTCAGCAGAGGCCAGCGCGAGCATGGCGTAGGCGTGGTCAACCAGGGTGGCGTCCGGCCCGCCGAACTTGCCGTCGGCATCCAGGGTCTCGGCGATAGCGGCGATGAGATTGGTGCCGTCTATGTCGGAGGCGTCCTGACCGGCGGCGGTGAAGGCGAGGGCGACCTTAGCCTGGGAGCCCACGGTGGTTGCCTGGTCGAGGTTGGCGGCCAGGAAGTCGAGGGGGCTGGCACCGTCGGCGGCCGTTACCGCGGCCACGTCCTCACCGGCGGCGGCCAGGGCGTAGACGACTTCGGCGGTCTCGGAGAGGGTGCTCGCCTCCGCACCGAACCCTCCGTCATCTCGCTGCTGGGTGAGGAGCCAGTTGACCGCCTCCGGGGCCTGGGCGGACGCCGGGAGCGCGGTGAGCAGGAGCAGGGACACGATGAGTACGAGTGAGAGCAGACGGCGATGCACGGCGCACCTCCTTGATGATCTTCCTGCGGGGCTATGGGGGCAAGGAGGTAGCCTGGCACCACAAACCCCGACCGGAGGTCGGGGTCGCTAGGCATCGAGAGGATGGCACTGGACGCCGGATGTGCGCCGCCTTCCTGCTCGTGCTTCCGCCCCCTGTCCACGCAGGTGCTGAAAGCAGGGCGATGGCGGGTATCCTGGCTTCCCCTAGTTCGGGGTTACAGTTGCGGGACAGCGCCGGACTCTCACCGGTCTTCCCCCATTAAGCCTTGGCATCCGGGCTTCGGGACACCATCGCCTGCGCTATTCAACTGGAGGGGATTATAGGGGCACCGGTGGGGGGTGTCAATCTAGCAGCGGGACGATCGCATTTTATGCCTAGAGGAGAGTGGTACGTGACACGTGAAGCGTGACCCGTGAGGAGTGCGCGCCGTCAGCCGCCCCGGGCCTTCGGCCGACAGACAGGGGCCAGCGACATCCGGGTAGGGGCAGGCCACGGTGCCTGCCCCAGAGGGCGGACGGAGGCGTCCGCCCCTACACGGGGCCTGGGCGCACCACTGTGCGCCTAGTAGCGCGCACTCCTCACGGGGCCACCTGGATTTCGCTCATCCCGACGACAAGGAAGGCCTCATGCGGGAGGGGCCTTCCTTGCTGCGCATACCGGGCATGGCACGGCCTACTGGCGCTCGGCTACCGGCTGGCGGATGATCGTCTTCAGCCGCTCAGGGGCGCTGCGCTCGGGGTTACTCAGGTAGATCTCGTGGTGGCGACCACGAAGCACGTAGCCGTTGTCTTGGATCCAACCGTGCAGGCGCTCGATGGTCGGGGCTTCGGCCGAGTAAGGTCCCACGTGCAGCACCTGAGCGGAAAGCCCCTCGTGGAGCGTCTCCAGGCGGAGCCGTTCGAGCCCTGGCATGGGCCCCTTCTTGCGCCTGGCATCGGCCACCGCCTGCTCCACCAGCGCCGGCGTCACCGGCGGCGGCTGGGCGATCATGGCAGTCCACTCCCACGCCGCCCTATCGCCGCTGACGAAGGCGTCCCAGTCGTCTGCCGACCATAGCCCCTCCAGGGGCATGACGGTGAAGTCATACGCCTCAGGTCCACCCTTGAGCATGAACTTGAGGGTATAGGCCACGGAGTAGAGCGCCTGGACGGCCTCTCGGTAGGCGGCCGAGGTGTTGGGGTCGCCCTGGCCATCCACCATGAGGTAGGCGATAGGGGGCA
>JBMNTK010000185.1:0-7787 GCA_050945695.1 Anaerolineae bacterium
GGTGACGCTGCCCTCTCAAGAGGTTAGCCATGGCCGAAAGCAGGATGTTTGAAGATCGCCGGGACGCCGGCCGTCGCCTGGCCTCGCTCCTCGAGCCCTACCGAGACTCCGGCGCCGTGGTTCTCGCCATTCCCCGGGGCGGGGTAGAGGTGGGCTACCAGGTCGCCTCCCTTCTCAACCTCGAGTTCGGCATCATCATTGCCCGCAAGCTCCCCTTCCCTGGCAACCCCGAGGCCGGTTTCGGAGCCGTAGCCGAGGACGGCAGCACCTACATCGCCGACTACGCCGCCCAGTGGTTCCCAGAGAGCGTCGTCAACCGCATCGTGGCCGAACAGCGGCAGGAAGCCGCGCGCCGCGTGGCCGTCCTGCGCGGGGGCGAGCCGCTGCCGGACATAGAGGGCCGGACCGTCATCCTGGTAGACGATGGCCTGGCCACCGGGGCCACCATGCGCGCCGCCATCATGCTCTGCCGGGCCCGCCGGGCCGCACGCATCGTGGTGGCGGTTCCCGTAGCGGGAGAGGACGTGGCCCAGGAGTTCCGTGGGTTGGCGGATGAGGTGGTGGTCGTCCTCACGCCTCCCGGCTTTCGGGCCGTCGCCCAGGTCTATCGGCACTGGTACGACGTGGGCGATGCCGAGGTGCTGGCCATCATGGAGCGCTGGCGCTCCGAGCACCAGCCCCGGCCGGCCCAAGCCGGCAGCGTCTGACGTTAGTGTGCTCAGCCTAAGGAGTTGCCGAGGTGAAGGTCGGAATAGTGGGCAGTGGTAAGGTTGGCTCCACCGCCGCGTACGCCATGGTCCTGCGCGGCGTGGGGCGAGAGATAGTGTTGGTGGATAAGGATGACAAGCGCGCTCAGGCGGAAGCCGACGACATTCTCCATGCCGTCCCCTTCTCCCATCCCATGCGCGTCTACGCCGGGGGCTACCCCGACCTGGCCGGCTCGCAGGCGGTGGTCATCGCGGCCGGGGTGAGCCAGCGGCCGGGCGAGTCCCGGCTGGAGCTGCTGGGGCGCAACGCCGCCGTCTTCGCCGAGGTGATACCTCAGGTCCTGGCCCACGCCCCTGACGCCGTGATCATCGTGGCCACCAACCCGGTGGACTTGATGACCCACCTGGCAGCTAGGTTTGCCGCCGCCGAAGGGGTGCCCACCTCGCGCGTGGTCGGCTCCGGCACTACCCTAGACACCGCTCGGTTCCGGGCTCTGCTCGGGCGCTACCTGGGCGTGGACACCCAACACGTCCACGCTTACGTGGTGGGGGAGCACGGCGATTCGGAGGTGCTCACCTGGTCACTGGTCCGGGTCAGCGGGGTGACGCTGGAGGAGTTCCGTCGCGAACAGGACATCCCCCTCGATCAGGTCATGCGCGAGCAGATAGACTCCAACGTGCGCAACGCCGCCTACCGCATCATTGAGGGCAAAGGAGCCACCTACTACGGCATCGGAGCGGCCCTGGCTCGCCTAGTGGAGGTGGTGATCCGAGACCAGCGCGCGGTGCTGACCGTGTCCACCCCGGCTGCCGAGGTGGCGGGGGTGGAGAACGTGACCGTGTCCCTGCCCAGGCTCCTGGGCGCCGAGGGCGTCATGGCCACCTTCCCCCTGCCGCTGGATGAGCAGGAGCAGGAGGCCCTGCACCGCAGCGCTCTGGTGGTGCGGAAGGCCCTGGATGAGCTGGACCAGAAGGGTCAGGCACCCGCCGGGCTGCCCTCTTAACCTAACTTACGCAATACTTTCATCCGCGCTTTATGAGTACGGCGGGCGCGCCGTGGTAGACTCTGGCCAGAATAGACGGTGGCCACTAGGCCTCCTAACAGGGATCGCCCGCCGCTGAGCAAGCCGCTGTAGTTGACCAGTTATGTTAGTGTGTAAGTTAGTTGAGGAGTTAGTCTAGTAAGGGAGTGAATTGGCGGTCCTGCTGTTAGCAGACAGCGGGGAATGCGAAGCAGAGCGGCGCGACCCTTGTCACATCTGCCGGCCCGGACTATCCCGGGCCGGCAGATAGGGTTAAGCGGAGCCTCTCCTGAGCACGACTGCCTGCATGGGCCCAGAGCACAGGAAGTCGCGGATGACTGCCATCTCCTGCTCGTCACAGCCCAGCAGCAGCTTGAGTTCAGTGTCCCTCTTGAGCAGGTCCACAGTGGCCACCGCCCCCGTAACCCGGGTCGGCCTCAGGCCTCCCACCCAGACGTCCACCCCCGCCCCATCAGAAGCAGTAGTGCCCTCCAGGTAGCCGTAGTCCAACGGGTACACCCGCTCCGGGAACCGGGGGTGCCGGGAGCCCTTGGGCCGATCCACCACCACTCGGCTCCCTTCCACCAGCCGATCCAGTGCCTGCCAGAACTCCTCCTCGTCCTTCACGAGGCGCATCCCTCGCCGAGGAGGGCCTGGCACAGGTGCCGAGCGTAGATCGCCGTGCCCCGGTCGTTCTGGTGCACGTCATCGGTGGTGTAGGTGAGCCCGTCGGGGCTGGAGCCGGCCATGGCCTGGTAGGGCCCCGGGAAGCGCGGGTCCGCCGAGATCTCGGCCAGGAAGATCGCTGCCATGTCCAGCATGGGGACGTCCCCCCGGCGGCGTATGAGCTCCCGCACCGCCTGGTAGATCTCCCGGGCGTCCGTTCCGCCTAGGTCAGCGAAGCCGCCGTCCGGGGCGAAGTGGGGCCGAGAGTGGTGAGGGATCACCAGCAGCACGTCGGGCGCCTCCGGCCCGCCCCGGCGCAGAGCCCAGTCATTCTCCGCTCCCGGCCGGTCTCCCCAGACCACGTCCCAGACCCAGCGCACCGAGTAGTCCACGCAAGGGTGCTGGTGCACCATGTTGAGGAGCGGCAGCTCCAGCACCACCAAGTCGGGCCGGTGGGCCCAGACCTCGCTGTCCATGGAGCGCACCAGCATCTCCAGGGTATGGCTGCCGCGGGCGGAGTTGATGACCCGGAGCACCCCCTGCCGCGGGTCCCAGCACTCGGCCCCCCACAGGAGCAGCCGCCCGCATTCCGCGCCCGTCCGCTGCAGGGCGAAGCTCACCTGGCCCTCGTAGCCGGGGGCCCGGCGCAGGTCGAGGCGTCGCGGATAGCCGGTGTTGCCCGAGCGCGGACCCGTCTGCACGTGCCTCTGGCTGAAGCGAAACCCATGGGCCTCGACCCAGTCAGCCCGGCGTTCATCCCACGCCAGCGCCCGCCCCGGCCCACTGGCAACCCGCAGCTCCACCTCGGCGCCGGTAGCGTCGGTGCGGTACAGCAGCCCGCAGGCCGCATGGGCGTCGTCAGCCGGCAGCGTCCAGAAGCAGGCAGCCTCAGGGTCAGAAGAGAAGGCAGTGAGCCCCGGCCGGTAGCCGGTATCGTCCCAGGCGGGGTCGTCTTGGGCCTGGTCCCAGCGGCCACGGAAGCGGAAGCACCCCGGATGGTCGAAGCGGTAGTAGCGGGGGCGGGGGTAGTCCAGGCACTGCCACAGGTGCCAGTCGAGCTTGCGGGAGTGGAAGGTGGGCGGAAGGGCAGTGGGGTCGAGGTCGCCCACGGTAGTGTGTTGCTCCCGGGCCAGCAGGCTATCGCCCCAGAGCACCACGGTGAGGTCTTGGGCCCGGGCGCGGTAGCGCTCCCAGAAGCGCGGCAACCCCTGCCCATGGAAATAAGCCTCGGCGATGTCAGCGGTCACCGATCCTCCCCTGGCAATGGTAGAGCAAACGGAAGGGCAAGCCTCAGTCGCTGCTTGCCCTCCAAGGAATCCCGTCTAGTGTAGGTGGACGCTAGTCGTAGGCCACCACTGAGCGTACTTCGTAGCCCTTGAGCTGCTCTCGGCCGTTGAGCTCCTTGAGCTCGATCAGGAACGCTGCTCCTACCACCTTGCCGCCCAGCTCCTCGATCATGCCGATGGCTCCCCGGGCCGTGCCGCCGGTAGCCAACAGGTCATCCACCAGCAGCACCTTGTCACCCGGCTCGATGGCGTCCCGGTGCATCTCCAGAACGTTGGTCCCGTACTCAAGGGAGTACTCGCAACGGATCTTGTCAGCCGGCAGCTTGTCGGGCTTGCGGATGGTGATGAAGCCGGCGCCCAGCTTGTAGGCCAAGGGCGCGCCGAAGATCCAGCCGCGGGCCTCGATGCCGGCTATCTTGTCTATGTGCTCGTCGGCAAAGAGCTTGCCCAGAGCATCTACTGCATCCCGAAAGGCCTTTCCGTCCTTGATCAGGGTGGTGATGTCGCGGAAGAGGATGCCCGGGATGGGGAAATCCGGGACGCTGCGAATGAGCGGGACGAATTCCATGTTATCTCCAGGTGGGTGAGCGTATCGGCGCGATTCTATCAGAGCGGCCGCCGGGATGGCAACGAAATGGCCCGCTCGTGACGCTGGTAACGCGCAGGTCGGGCGCCGCCGCCCTCTAGGTGGCGCCCGACGACACCAGGACCACCGTGTTGATGACGTCCGTGAGCAGTTGCTGGGTCGCCTCGTCGGGGGGGTCAGAGCCGGGGCAGACGAAGGTGGCCCGAAGGCTTTCGGCCTCATTGGGGAGGGCCAGCAGCTCGATGGTATAGCCGCTACGGCACTCGGGACAGTCCTTCCCCGCCCGGGCCACGTAGTGGAGCTCGTGCCAGATGAAGTTCTGGCCCAGCCACACCTCCCTGCCCATCGCCTCCACCTCACCGCCGGTGGCCTCGTAGCGGTCCTGGGCTTCCTCCAGCATCCCATCCAGCACTTCCGACTGGGACTCACCGGCGGGCCGGGAGGCCACGGCCAGCCTCAGGTCCAGCACGCACCCCTTCTCCCACTGGAAGCTAAGCATCCCGTCGCCGCTCTCCAATAGGCGCCACTGGCCGGGATGGGCAACCTCGATAGCCCCGTTCGGGCTCGTGGTCACGGCCCATCCGGCATTAGGGGAAGCCTGTCCGGCTCGCGCGCCACCCAGGGTGCAGGCACTGAGCACCAACGCCAATCCACAGACCGTCAGAGCCTTCCAGCTCACCTGGCCACCTCTTACTCGACTAACCAGCAGCTACTACCTGCTTTGCTTCGTCTAGCATAAGCGATAACGTGCGAGACGTGCCATCCTCACCCATCGTAATTCCGTAAATGACGTCCGCAGCTTCGATAGTGTGGCGATTGTGGGAAATGATGATGAACTGGGTGCGCGTCGCCAGGCTCTGAAGCACCCGCCGGAATCGGCCCACGTTGGCTTCATCCAACATGGCGTCCACCTCGTCCATGACGCAGAAGGGAGTGCCGCTGGCCTCGAGCAAGGCGAAGAGCAGGGCAACTGAGGTCAGGGCCCGCTCCCCTCCGGAAAGCAGCGCCAGGTCCTGGCTGCGCTTTCCGGGCGGCCGCACGGTCACCTCCACCCCGGTGGACGACAGATCGTCCGGGTCACTGAGTGACAGGCGGGCGCTCCCCCCGGCAAACAGCTCCCGGAAGTAGACCTCGAAGCGGCCGGCCACCTGCTCGTAGGTCTGGCGGAAGCGCTGCTCCATGGTCTGCTCCAGTTCCTCGATCACCTGGCGCAGGGATGAGGCTGCTTGCTCGAGGTCAGACGCCTGCGAAGCCAGGAACTGGTAGCGCTCTTCAAGCTCGGCGTGTTCCTGGGGCGCGTTGGGGTTGACGCCGCCCATGGCCCGACAGCGGCGCCGGAGGGCCTCCACCTGGGCCTCCAGCTCCTCCATAGATAGCCCATTGTCGGTCTCGGGCTCTCCTTGGAGCTCGGTCAGCCGGCGCACCTCTTCCTCGTCCATCTCCTCGAGGGCCGCCGCCCGCAGGGCCTCGAGGGCGTCCTCCTCCCGCCGGGCCGCCATCTCGGCCTGGCCGAACACCTGGCTGAACTCCAGGTGCCGTTGCCGGCGCAGCCTCTCCATGTCTTCCAGGGCCTCGCGCTGACCCTGCTGAGCCGCGAGCCGGTCCCGCTCCGGACGAATGGCCGCCTCCAACGCCTCCAGCGCCGCACGAAGCTGCGCACGCTGCTCCTGAGCAGCCCTCCGGGCTGCCTGGACCCCGGCCAGCTCTTCTCGCAGGGCGCCCAGGTGCTTGACTCGCTCTTCCAGCCGGGCACTGAGCCGGGCCCGCCGCTGTCTGACCCCCTGCAGGGCGGCGCTCACCTGGCCCACCCGTTCCTGGAGCGCACCCAATCGCACCCGCTGAACCTGCAACCCGGGCTCGCCCATTCCGCCGGAGGCATCGTGTTCCTCGCTGCCGGCCGCCAGCTCCCCCTCCAGCTGGCGGGCCAAGCCCTGCAGCCTTTCCAGCTCGCCCTCGGCCGCAGCGGCTCTCTCTGCCGCTGCCTCCGCGCGCCGGACCAGCCCGGCCCGTTCCCGTTCTAGCTCAGCCAGACGGGCCTGCTGCCACTGGAGCCGCTCCTCGCTCCGGCGCAGCTCCAGCCGGGCGCGGTTGTCCTCTCCCTGGGCCGCCTCGGCGGCGAGGCGTGCCTCCTGGGCGCGCGCCTCGGCCTCAGCCAGGGCCTGCTCCGCCTCCTCCAGGCTGGAGCGGAGAGCCTGCGCCTGGGCCAGGATCGCCTCTCGCTCGGACCGGCGCTGGCGCACCTGGGCCGGGAGGCTCCGGCGTTCCCGTTCCCGCTCCAGGAGGGCGCTGCGGCTGCGCTGCTCCCCGCCGCCGGTGACACTACCCGAGGACTGGGCCACCTCACCTCCCAGGGTGGCCACCGTGAAGGAGCCGCGGCCCTCCGAACTGCCCCACTCCAGTGCCTTCCGCGCCGCCGCCAGGTCCTCCACCACTAGGATCCGGTTGAGCAGGTACTGCCGCACCGTCTCCAACCCCGGCTCGATGCCCACCAGGTCCGCAGCTACCCCCAGCAGCCCGGCGAATCGGGGCAGCCGCACCGGTGAAGGGGGACGGATGGTCTCCAGGGGCAGGAAGGTGACTCGGCCACTGCGCTGGCGCTTGAGGTGGGCGATGGCCCTCTCGGCATCGCTCCAGCGCCGCACCACCACCTGCTGCAGCCGACCACCCAAGGCCGCCTCGATGGCCACCTCCAGCTCTGCCGGCACCTGGAGGAGGGATCCCACAGCGCCGATGATCCCCGAATCGGCGTCCCCCTCGGCCAGCGCCAGCACCTCCCGCACACCAGGGTAGTAGGACTCGCGCTGCATCCGGGCCAGGAGGGAGAGGCGCGCCCGCAGGGCCTGCTCCTCTTCCTCGATCGCCCTAGCCCGTCTCTGGGCCTGGGCCAGCTCTTGCTGCACCTGGCTCAGGGCCCCTCTTCGTTCCTCCAGCTCCTGGCGAGCCTGGGCCAGCGCCTGGCTGGCCTGCTTGGCCGCCTGCGCCAGCCGCCCAACCTCGGCGGACCGCGCTTCTCGGGCCGCCGCTTCCCCTTCCAGGGCGGCCGTTGTCTCCTCCAGCAGCCGGGTCAGCTCATCCCCCCGGCGCAGGGCTGCGGCCCGCTCCGACTCCGCCTGGGTGCACCGGGCCAAGGCGCTGGAGAGCTCCCGCCTGACCTGCGCCAGACGCTCCTCGACTGCCCGGCGTCGCTGCCGCTCGGCCGCTTGAGCCGCTTCCAGCCGGTCTACCTCGGCCTGAAGCGCCTGGGCCTCCTCTCGCAGGTGGGTGACCTCATCAGCCAGGGCACGCTCTTCCTCCTGGGCCGACTCCAGCTCCCGCAGCATGAGGCGACGATCACGCCCCATCTCGCCCAACCGCTCCTTGAGGGCCCTCTCCCGCTCGCCCATGACCGCCTCGTCCCGATCGGCCGTGGCCAGGGCCGCGCCCAGCCGCTCCGCCTCCTCCTGGCGGGCCCGCAGGCGGGCCGTGGCCTCGCGCTCCTCCCGTGCCAAGGCCTCGATGGCACCCTGGAGCTCGGCCAACT
>JBMNTK010000186.1:0-7764 GCA_050945695.1 Anaerolineae bacterium
CCTTACCCGCGGCCGGTGGACGCCTGCTGGGGTGTCCCGGGGGCGCTGGTGCCGCCCTCACCTACCCCCGAGGAGGCCTGGGTGGCGGACACGGGCTACGCTGTGTCCGGGCCATGGCTCGAGTACCTGCGCGGCCACGGCGACGTGGACTACTTGGGCCTGCCCCGGTCACCGGTGGTGGCCGACCCCGCCGATCCCACCCAGTGCGTGCAGTACTTCCAGCGGCTGGTGCTGGAGTGGCACCCCGATAATGCTCCCGAGTACCGTATCCAGCGGCGCCTGCTGACGGAGGTGCTGCTGCCGGAGGACGCTGCCCCACCGACCCAGCCGGCCCAGGCGAACAGCCCCGACTACTGGTACTTCCCTAAGGGGCCGAATGGCTTGGGCCACGCGGTGACCAACGTCGCTCCGGATGGGACCTGGATCGGGTTCAAGGACTACTTCGACAGCCACGGCCGCGAGGACTCCTTCGGCTATCCCATGGAGCCGCCCACCCTGCGCCTGTGCGCCGACGGGGTGGAGCGGTGGACGCAGCGCTTCCAGGCAGCGGTGTTCGAGTACCACCAGGAGTTCGACCGCGACGGGGTGAAAGAGGGAACGAACTTGCCCTGGCGCAACTGGATGGTGCAGCTGCGCCTCCTGGGTGACGATTACCTCACGACCTACCGCCTCCCGTTTGTGGCCGGGGACCCGGCTAAGTACGTGGCCCTGCCACCGGAGCCTACGCCGTAAGCGACTCTGACCAGGCGCTGACCACTTCTGGCGGCCGGACACCATCAGGTTGTCCGGCCGCCAGCCTTTTCATTTGAGCCAGGCGGTAGACTATCGTAGGATCTGCCGATCACTGGGGTGTTCGCCAGCGGTCCTAGTTGCCGGTAGGGGGCAAGCGATGGCCAGAACGATCTTTGGGGTGTTCCTGGTACTGCACGGGCTGGTTCACCTGTGGTACTTCGTTTTGGCCCGCAGGCTGGTGGAGTTCCAGGAGAGCATGGGGTGGACCGGCCGCTCCTGGCTCTTCACCGGGCTCATCGGGGACGGGGCCACCCGCTCACTGGCAGCCGCGCTCTACGTGGTAGCCACGATCGGCTTCGTGGCCGCGGGAGGGGGACTGCTGGCAGGGCAGAGCTGGTGGCACCCGCTGGCCCTGGCGTCGGCTGCCTTCTCGGCAGTCGTGATGGTCCTGTTCTGGGACGGCAGCACGCAGATGATCGTGCGGAAAGGGCTGGTCGGACTGCTCATCAACGTGGCCATACTGGTCGTGGTAGGGCTGCTGGGGTGGCCGTCCCTGCCGCGCTGACCGGCCCCTACAGGAGCCTCGTGACGCAGGCGACGATCCCCGGGTCAGCGGCGTTCGATCAGGCCCTGGAGCTTCTCCGGGTCAACCATGGAGCCCTCGCTCTCGGATGTTCTTGAGCAACTCGTCGCGCAGCGCAGTGTGTATGGGCAGGTAGTCGAAGTACTGCAAGCGGGTAGTGACCTCGAACTCGACGCGGACTGCTTCGTCTCTTGAGTAGACCAGGATCCCTTCGGTCACCACGCGGCCCCGAAAGATGATGGGGGCGTCGTCTATCACCCTCACGTCGGCGTTGGGGATGCCACAGTGTCTAGGTCCCGCGTGGGGGCAGGCAATGGCAGTCAGCTGCCTACATGACGGGCTAGGAAGCCCAGGACGGCATCGAATGCGCACGGGGAGTGCAGACCATCGCCATCGCGGTCGAAGCCGTGGCCGGCGCCCGTTAGGGTGACCAACTCCGCCTCCACCCCCTGACGCCTCAGCTCCCGGTGCATGATCACCGACTGCTCGTAGGGCACGTCGGTGTCGGCGTCACCGTGCAGGAGGAGGGTGGGGGCGGCCGCCGAAGTGACGTTGCGTACCGGGCAGTAGGGCCGGAAGAACTCAGGATCCTTCGCCGGATCCTTTCCTCCCACCTCCTGGGGCCAGGTGCCCCGCTGCCGGCAATAGAGGTAGAAGCCGAAACGCTCGAACGCCCCCTCGGACACTGGCGTCTGCCCCACGAGTGATCGCGCCCTCTCTTCTGTCACGGCCGGATAGGTGAGGTAGTGGGGGTCGGGCTGGGTGTACCAGTCGGCCACGATGTCGCCGTAGCCGTAGAAGGAGACCGCAGCTCGGGGCGCAGGGCGGGCGGTGGTACCCAACAGGAGGGCCAGGTAACCGCCGGCCGAATGCCCCGCCACCGCCAGCCGCTCCCGGTCCAGACCGAGAGGACCCTCCCGCATCCACTCCCACGAGGCCAACACGTCCTCGACGATCTCCGGCAGCCTGGTCTCCGGTGCCAGCCGGTAGTCGGGGCAGACCAGGGCATAGCCGGCATCGAGGTACCGAGGCACCTGCCAGGGCCGGACGTTGGTACGAGCGCCGAAGATCAGGGCCCCACCGTGCAGCCACAGGATCCCGGGGTGCGGGCCGGGGCCGGACGGCCGGTACACGTCGGCACGAAGGGAATGGCCGGATACCGTGCGGTAGGTGTAGGTGACGGGCTGGTCCTGCACGCGTGCCTCCCGGTGCTGGAATCGGCGCAGTATAGCACCGGCGGTAGTGCTGCACAGGGGGCCTAACCCCCCAACGGCACGCCGATTGCAGCGCTCACTTGCGCCTGGCTGGAACCACGTCGCCTCGGCCTGCGTCTACTGGACAGGAGATGTGCCCGGGGCTACCAAAAGCGGCCAAGAACACCCCACCACGCCTGGGCTCCCAAGGAGGTAGGCGCATGCGCAGACGAGCGTTACTGACGGTCTTCTTGGTACTGGCTGTTGCCCTGTCCGGGGCGGCGGGATACCAGTCTCTTCCCAGCCAGGTGGCAGCCCAGGTGCCGGAGGAGGGGACGATGGGCCCAGAGATTGCCGTCTACAACCAGGGGGTCGCCCTGGTGAAGGACACCCGCACGCTCGACCTGGTAGAGGGGGTCCAGTCGGTCACCATCACCGACGTGGCTGAGAGGCTCGACCCCACCAGCGTACACTTCCGCTCCCTGACCGACCCCGCGGGGACGGTAGTGCTGGAGCAGAACTTCGAGTATGACTTGGTCGGGCCGGAACGGCTGCTTAGCAAGTACGTGGACCAGCGCATTCAAGTCATCACCGAGGATGGCACCGTTCATCAAGGGACGCTCCTCAGCGGCGCCGGGGACCTCATCCTGCGCGATGACGAGGGGCAGGTGACGGTGATCCGGCGCGATAGCGTGCGAGACTTCACTTTTCCTTCCCTGCCGGAGGGCCTCATCACCCGCCCTTCGCTCGTGTGGCTGCTGGATTCGTCTCAGAGTGGGACGCAGCAGGTGGAGATCGCCTACCTGACCAACGGCATAGGCTGGCAGGCCAACTACGTGATCCTGCTGGCTCAGGACGCTTCCAGCCTGGACCTGGATGGGTGGGTTACCCTCACCAACAACAGTGGCGCCACCTACACCAATGCCCGACTCAAGCTGATAGCCGGTGACATCAACCGCGCCCTGCCCCAGGCTATGGACACGGGCATAGTCAAGGAAGAGATGGCGGCACCCAGGCCCATGGCCACCCCGGCGGTTGAGCAGCGAGGCTTCTTCGAGTACCACCTGTACGAGGTCCAGCGGCCGGTGACCATCCGCGACCGGCAGCAGAAGCAGGTGGAGTTCGTCACCGCCACCGGTGTGCCAGCACGGAGGTTCTACGTCTATGACGGCGCTCCCGGCTATGGCTACTGGGGCGGTCTGATGGACGACCCGGGGTATGGGGCCAACACTGGCGTCAGCCAGGTGCGCACCATGCTCTCCTTCCAGACGGGAGAGGAGGGCGTGGATGCCCAGTTGCCACGAGGCGTGATCCGGGTTTACCAGGAAGACGTGGATGGCAGCCCCCTGCTGCTGGGTGAGGACAGCGTGGACCACACGCCCAAGGGTGAGGAGGTGCAGCTCTACATCGGCGATGCCTTCGACATCGTGGGCGAGCGGGTGCAGACGGACTTCCGTAGACTGGGCGACCGGGTCATCGAGGAGAGCTACCGGATCACCTTGCGCAACCACAAGGAAGAGGCGGTCGAGGTGCGGGTGGTTGAGCACCTGTTCCGCTGGAGCGATTGGGAGATCATCCAGGAGACTGCCGAGCACACCGAACTGGATGCCCAGCAGGTGGAGTGGCGGATGCAAGTGCCCGCAGACGGTGAGTCCACCATCGAGTACACTGTCCGCTATCAGTGGTAAGCGGCCAGGCTAGACAGACATCTAGGCCGTTCCCGACCGGGAACGGCCTAGATGCTTGCTGCGGACCGGCGCGAATTTGAGATTGGCACAAGTTGGCGCCATTTTCCCCCCCAATTGGTGCCCTGAAGCGGGTGACAACTCAACATATGTCTGCTAGAATAGCGCCGCGATGCAGTTGGCTCCCGGGGGGATGCACCATGATTGACATGGTGACGTACGCCGGCCGTCCCAACAACTACCGGCTTACGGACGGCAGGCTTGAGGCCATTGTGGCTACTGATATCGGTCCGCGGGTCCTCCGCTTGGGCTTCGTGGGGGGGCGCAACGAGTTTGCGGAGTTGGACGCCTCTCAGCCCACTCCCTATGGCGAATGGCGCATATACGGCGGTCATCGCCTCTGGCACTCCCCGGAGGCCATGCCCCGGTCCTACTACCCCGATAACGACCCCTGCACGGTGGACGTGGACGAGGATTCGGTGACCGTCGTCCAGCCCACCGAGCCACCCACCGGAATCCAGAAGACCATGCGCCTGACGATGGGTGAGGGCTATATCGAGGTAGATCACATCCTGACCAACGAGGGCCTCTGGCCCGTCGAGGCCGCACCCTGGGCCCTGTCGGTCATGGCGCCGGGGGGCACGGCCATCCTACAAGCGGCCAAGGAGCGCGATCCCGACAACCTCCTCCCCAACCGGAGCCTCATCCTCTGGCCCTACACCGACCTGACTGATCCGCGGTTGGTCCTGGGCCGGGACCTCATTCTACTGCATCAGCGCACCGATGCTGCCGGACCTATCAAGCTGGGTGTGAATAACGACTCCGGGTGGGCCGCCTACTACAACCAAAACCACCTGTTCATCAAGCGATTCGCGGTGGACATCTTCGCCGTATACCCTGACAATGGTTGTACGGTAGAATGCTATACTAATGCTCAGATGCTCGAGCTGGAAAGCCTGGGTTCACTCGTGTTGCTGGAACCTGGCGAGAGCGCGTATCATACCGAGCGTTGGTACCTGTTCGAGGCGCCGGGTCTTCCCCTAGGGGATGAGGTGGCGCTACTTGAGGCGGTCAACAGCCACCTATCTCGCACCGGCGAGCCAGGATGAGACACCATGCTTCCAGATAACCTGTTGGCCTTGCGGACGGACACCATGCCGGGGGAGAGACGCAGCAAGCGCCTGCGCCAGTTCGTCGCGGCCCTGAAACGCTACGATCCCCTGCTGGTCATGAGCCTGGATCCCTTGGGCGAGAAGGGCGGTTCCATGACCCATGACCTCGAACACGTACTAGTGGTAGACGATGGCACCCTCGACTGGGCGACGGTAGACCGCCTAAGCGACGGTGTCATCCTGGTCATGCTCTACAGCGAGGGCGAGCTCATGGAGGAGCTTAGCCTCCCCGGCCACGCCCTCTACGACGTCCTGCTGCGCGGGTCGGTCCTCCTGGAGCGCAACGAGACCCGAGATCGCCTCCTGCGTGACCTAGTGCAACCGGAGCTGGAGCTGCGAGAGAGCACGGCATGATCGCTTTCGTGGGGGGGACGGTTCTTACCCCCAGCCGTCAGATCACCGACGGCGCCGTGCTCGTGGAAGGGACCAGGATAGTGGTAGTGGGGCCTCGGCGATTGGTGGCCATTCCCACCAGTGCCGAGGTCATTGACGTAGAGGGAGGCTATGTAGCCCCCGGCTTCGTGGACGTCCACTGCCACGGCGCGCTGGGAGTGGACTTCAACCGCCCCGGCACTACCCCTGAGGACCTCCGCCGCGTCGCCGCGTTCAAGGCTTCCCATGGGACCACCTCGTTCCTGGCCGCCATCGCCACTGCCTCCCCGGAGGCCACGCGGCAGGCTCTAGCCCTAGTGCACGAGTCGGTGGGGGCCTGCCAGGGAGCAGAGCTCCTGGGGGCCCAGGCCGAGGGTCCCTTCCTGAACCCCGAAGCTGCCGGTGCCCAGTCTCGTGACCACATCCGCCCGCCGAGCCTGGCCGAGCTGGATGACTGGCTGGAAGTGTGCCCGGAACTGCGCCTAGTAGCGCTGGCCCCGGAGGTCGAGGGGGCGCTCGAGTTCATCCGGGAAGGGCGTCGCCGGGGGCTCACCCTGAGCGTGGGCCACTCCTGCGCCACCTACGAGCAGGTCATCGCTGCCGTGGGCGCCGGGCTTACCCATGCCACCCACACCTTCAACTGCATGACGGGGCTTCATCACCTGCGGCCGGGGGCCGCGGGCGCGGTCCTTACCTGCGACGACATCACCGCCGAGGCCATAGCCGACAACATCCACCTGCACCCGGCCACGCTTGATATCATCGCCCGCTGCAAGGGCCCGGGCAAGGTGGCGCTGGTTACCGATGCCGTCTCCGCTGCCGGGCTGCCCGAAGGCAAGCATGAGTGGGATGGACGGCCGATCACCGTCTCCGAGGGGGTAGTGCGGCTCGATGATGGCACCATCGCCGGCAGCGTCCTCACCATGGACAGGGCCCTGCGCAACCTGGTGGCGGCCACGGAGCTGGCGCTCACCGATGCCGTGCAGATGGCTACCCTCAACCCAGCCCGCAGCATCGGCGTCGAGGACCGCAAGGGCAGCCTGGAGTGCGGGCGGGACGCAGACGTCGTGGTGTTGGACCGCGACCTTGAGGTTCAGATGACCATGGTCCGAGGGGCCCTGGTCTATAGCCGAAGGAATGCTGCTGCTGTATGAAGAACGTGATCCTTTCCGACTTCGACGGGACCATCACGGTCCTGGATGTCACCGATACCATGTGTTGCCACGTCATCCCTGAGCGCTGGGCGGAAGTGGAGGCCCTGTGGCAGAGCGGTCAGATCAGTCATACCGAGTGCTATGAGCTCGAGTACGAGGCCCTCGGCTACCGCCAGGACGAGATAGACGCCTTCTTGGAGACGGTGACCGTCTCGCCGGGCACGGAGCGCCTGATCCGGCTGGCTCAGCAGCGCGGGTGGGAGTTCCACGTCCTCAGCGCCGGCTTCGACTACTACATCGAGCGCATCCTCCATCAGCGCGGGCTGCCCGTGCCCTACACCGCCAATAGCCTGAGCTTCGACTCGGAGGGGCGGCCGGTCTTCCGCTTCCTCGATGATGCCGACCCCACCTGCCGGCGATTCAAGCCCCCCTGTGCCGGCTGCAAGCCGGTCGTCTGGCGGCAGTGGAAGCAGCGCGGCTACCGTATCGCCTACATCGGCGATGGGAGCACCGATTTCTGCATGGCCGATTGCTTCCAGGCCGAGGGTGAGCCCGACGATCTCTTCTTCGCCAAGGCCCGCCTGCTCGACTACTGCCGCGAGCGCGGCATCCGTGCCATCCCCATTCAGACCCTCGATGACGTTGCCGACTGGATAGAGCGCGGCTGAGGCTGACCGCCTAGGCACGCCTTGCCGGCGCTCTCCGCGGCTTTTCCTTCCCAGGGGTTGCCTTTTCGCTATGATCCTGGGGGCGCTATACTGAGCCCCCAGGAGGCTCGTGATGGACATCACCTGGTATGGGCAGTCCTGTTTTCGCCTGAAGGACAAAAGCGTCACCGTGGTAACCGACCCCTATGGGAAGGTGAGCGGCCTG
>JBMNTK010000187.1:0-7761 GCA_050945695.1 Anaerolineae bacterium
TCATCACCGCCGACCATTCCAGCCCGGCCCGCCTCAAGGGGCACTCCTGGCACCCGGTGCCCACGCTCCTCTACAGCGAGGTCTGCCGCGCCGACGCCGTCACCCAGTTCTCGGAGAATGCCTGCGCTGCCGGGGCCCTAGGGGTATTCCCGGCCGTGGACATCATGCCGCTGGCGATGGCGAACGCCGGCAGGCTGGCCAAGTTTGGCGCTTGAGGTAACCCAGGCCCCGGACCGGCAAGAGCCGACGTACCAGGTGCGCTTGCCGGTCTTCGAAGGGCCGGTGGATCTACTCCTGCGCCTCATCGAGGAGCGCGAGCTGGCCATCACCGCCGTCAGCCTGGCGGCGGTGGCCGACCAATATCTGGAGCACATCCGCTCCCTCGATCAGCGCAACGCGGCGGAGCTGGCCGCCTTCATCGAGGTGGCCGCCCGCCTGCTGCTCATCAAGTCGAGGACGCTCCTGCCCTCAGCGCCGCAAGAGGCAGAGGAAGACGAGGAGGACATCGCCGCTGCCCTGGTTCGGCGGCTGGAGGAGTACCGGCGCTTCCGCCGGGCTGCTCAGTGGTTAGCGGAGCGGCGAGAGTCCGGCCCCGTGCTCTTCGCCCGCGAACCCACCCTGCCCGAAGAGCCTACCTTCGTCCCTAAGCCCATCTCGCCCAATCGGCTGCTGGCCGCCCTCACCCAGGTCCTGTCCCGTGTCGAGGAGGCGCCGGAGGATGCCGGGCAGCTGGTCAGCCCGGTGACCTATTCGCTGCCCCAGAAGCTTCGCCTGGTCCTCCGGCGTCTATGGAATGACGGGGTCGTGGCCTTCGCCGAGCTCATCCGCGGCGCCCGCTGCCGCAGCGAAGTGGTGGTAACCTTCCTAGCCGTGCTGGAGTTGGTGCGCCGTCGCCGCGCGGACGCCACCCAGGACGGGCTCTTCGGCTCCATCACCATCACCCGCCCGGGCTAGACGCACAGGCTCCAGCACCGAGTTGAGCCAGGCAAACATATGTGCTAGCTTGGTATAGTAACCCTTTTCCCGGACTGGTAGCTTGTTCCGATTCCTTCACCTCGCCGACCCGCACCTCGGCTATCAGCAGTACGGCCTGCCTGAGCGCGGCCGCGATTTCGCGGCGGCCATGGGACGGGCGGTTCGTGCTGCCTTGGACTACCGCCCCGACTTTGTCTTGATCGCGGGCGACCTCTTTCACCACCGCCAGATTGACGCCCTCACCCTGTGGCAGGCCATCGAGCTGCTGGGACCGCTGCGCGAGGCCGGCATCCCCGTGCTCACCGTGGCCGGCAACCACGACCTAGGCTGGCGGGACGGCACCGAGACCTGGCTCACGCTGCTACATCACCTCGGGTACCTGCGGCAGATGGACTTCGACCCCACCGCCGAGGACCTGCTCTCTTCGGCCGAAGAGGACACCGGCCCCATCTTCGAGACAGAGAGCGTACGGGTGGTCGGGCTGCCCTACCTAGGCGCCTCCCTCCCGCGCATCTTGGGCCGCCTGGCCGAACCCCTCGCCCGGATGGAGCGCAAGTACACCGTGCTCCTCCTGCACGCGGGCATCGAGGGCACCATCCCGGGCGTGACTGAGCCCCTACGCCAGGAGCACTTGGCCGCCCTGGCCGGCGCGGTGGACTACGTGGCCCTTGGCCACCGCCACAAGCCGTTCGAATGGTCGGACACGCAGCCCCCCGTCTATAACCCGGGTTCGTTGGAGACGGTCGCAGCAGACGAAGCCGAGGATCAGGGTGGCTGGTACACGGTAGAGGTCACGCCCGGCGGGGGCGGTGGCTGGCAGCACACGGTGGAGCACCACCCCTGCCCTCGGCGGCCGTTCTACCGCCTTGGCCTGGACGTCACCGCCCTGCCCACACCCGAGGCGGTGATGCAGGCGGTTCGCGACACCCTGGCCGAGGTGCCTGCGGGCGGCAAGCGCGCTCCCGTGGTGGATCTGCGGCTCTACGGCGCCCTCCGCTTCGCTCCTTCCGCGCTGGACCTCAACGGCGTCGCCCTCGCCATCGAGGAGGCGACCGAAGCCCTCAAGGCGTTGGTGCGAAACCACGCCGTCCCCTCCCAGGGTCCGACAGCACCGATGACGGGGCTGACCCGGGCGGCGCTGGAACAGGAGGTCCTCCGTCAGGCCATCTCCCAGGACTCCCGCTACCGCTCCCGCAGCGACGCCCTGGCTCGCCTGGCGGCCGAGGTCAAGCAGATGGCGCTAGCGGGGACGCCGGAAGAGACGGTGTTCCAGCACGTCCTGTCGGAGCCGGCCGCCATCGGTGAGGACGAGGGGGCCTAGGCCGTGATCCTGGCCGTGCACCTGGAGAACATCAAGTCCTACGAGCGGGGCGAGGTAGAGTTTGCCCCGGGCACCAACGCCATCTGCGGCCCCAACGGAGCCGGCAAGTCCACCCTGATCGAGGCCATCGGCTTCGCCCTCTTCGGCTCCCAGCGGGTCAAGCAAGAGCAGCTCATCCGGAGCGAGTGCGCCCACGGGCGGATCGACGTCAGCTTCGTGTCCAGCCTGGACGGGCTGCGCTATACCGTGACCCGGGAGCTGCGCCGCGAGGGCGCTTCCACCGCCCGGATGTACAGCGACGCGCACGGCCTGGTGGTGGCCCAGGGCGTAAGGGAGGTGCAGGCGGAGCTTCTCCAGCACCTGGGGATCAAGGCCGGGGTGAGGCCGTCCACCCTGTTTGAGGGTGTCGTGGGCGTGCCCCAGGGGCAGCTCACCAGCGACTTCCTCTTGCCCCCCAACCAACGCAAGGCCCGTTTCGAAGAGCTGCTTGCGCTGCAGGAGTTCGAGCTCGCCTATCAGCGCCTGTCTCGTCCTTTGGCTTGGGGCCGGGACCGCCTGGCCATGACCTCCGGCAAGCTGGAGGCGCTGCGCGAGCGCATCGAGGACTCACGCGGTGTCCGCGAGGAGCTGGTAGCCGCCCAGCAGAAGCTCGGCGAGGCCCGGCGGCGGGCGGCCGCCCTCACCGGCGAGCTAGAGCAGGCCCGCCTGACCCGTGAGGCCCTGGACCGAGACAGTCAAGCCCTGGAGGCAGCCCGCGAGGCGCTCACCACGGCCAATGCCGCCCACCAGATCGCCCTGCAGATGCTCGCCGAGGCACAGCGGCGCCAGCAAGAGGCTCAAGAGGCCGCCGATCTGGCCCAGGAGTCCAAGACGGGACACGACCGGTACCTCGAACTGGAGGCCGAGGCTCGCACCCTGGAACAGGGACGGGCCGAGCGCGACCGGCTGCGGGAGGAGTGCCGCACCCTCGAACGGCGGCAGGCCCGCCTAGAGGCGGATGCCCTGGCTCTAGCCCAGCGCCTCGACCGCCTGGCTCGGGCTGAGGACGAGGCCAAGGCGCTGCGACCGGCAGCTGCCCAGCAGGCCGGTCTGGAGGCACGGCTGGCCGAAGTGCGGGCCCGGCTCGCCCTCCGCGATGACCTGGCGGCCCGACAGGCACGCCTGGCCAAGGAGCAGGCCTCCATCGCCCGCCAGATCGAACAGCTCGCGGCCCGGGAGAAGGCACTCTCCAGCGCTCCCGAGCAGCTGGAGGGCGCCCAGGCCCAGCTGCAGGAGGTTCGCGCTCAGTTCGCCGTCGTGTCTTCTCAGGGCATCACCCTGGCCGCCCAGCTGGAGGCCCAGAGGAAGGCAGCGGAGGCCGTGGAGCGCGGCGAGACCGACACCTGCCCCGCCTGCAGTCGCCCCTTCGAGGAACACGACTCGGCCAGCTTCCTCGAGCACCTGAGGGCTCAAGTGGAGCGGGAGGAGAGGACCCTCGAGCAGATGAGGGCCGAGGCCAAGCGCCTCCTGGGCCAACAGACTGCCCTCCAGAAAGCGGTGGACAAGGCACAGCAGGCAGTGGACGAGTTGCGGCGGGTTGAGGCCGAGGGCAAGGCCAAGCGCGAGCAGCACGCTCAGGGACAGCTGCAATACGAAGCCCTATCCGCCCAGCTAGCGGAGCTGGCGGAACTCGATGAGCAGGCCGCAAAGCTCGCGGCCGACCTGGAGGCCCTGGGTGATCCCCGGGCCCGCCTGCTCGCCGTCCAGGAGCTCGTGGCCGAACGCGAGGAGCTTCTCGAAGCCCAGAGCCAGGCGCAGGCCCAACTGGCTGACGCCCAGGAGGCCTGGCAGCGCCTTGACGAGCAGCTGGCCGCATATGCGGACCTCGACGCCCTCTTGGCCGCCGCGGCTGCCTCTCGCGACGCTCACCGCGACGCCTTCGACACATATAGGCGGGTCTCGGCGCTGGCCGCGGAGCTGCCCCGCCGCAGCCAGGAGTGTGCGGCCCGGGAACAGGAGCTCACAGCCGCCCGAGCCGACCTGGACCGAGCTCAATCCGCCCTGCAGGATATCGAGCAGCGCTACGACCCACAGGCGCACCAGGAGGCGAGGGCACGGGAGCGCGAGCTGGAGGTAGAACTGGCGCGCACTGCCTCCGAAGCCTCCGAGCTAGAACGACGCCTGGCCGAGACTGATCGTCGCGTTCGCGAGCTGGAGCGGCTGGAGAAGCAGCGGGACGATCTCGAGCAGCAGGCCAGACGCGACGGGGCCGGTGTGCAGACGCTTGCCTTCCTGCGAGACACTATCCGTCGCACCGGCCCGGAGATCGCCCGACTGGTGCTGGCCCGGGTCTCCCAGAGCGCCTCGGTGACCTACTCCGAGCTCATGGGCGACTTCGCCTCGACACTGGCCTGGGACGAGGACTACGGGATCACAATACGGCGCGGCGCCGAGGTGAAGGAGTTCGCGCAGCTCTCGGGCGGTGAGCAGATGGTCGCCGCCTTGGCCGTGAGGCTCGCCCTTCTGCGCGAAGTCTCCGACGTGCGCGTGGCCTTCTTCGATGAGCCCACGGTCAACCTGGACGAGGAGCGCCGGCGCAGCCTGGCCGAGCAGATCCGCGCCATCCGCGACCTGGAGCAGCTTTTCGTCATCAGCCACGATGACTCTCTGGAGAGCGTGACGGAGTACGTGGTGCGAGTGCGCAAGGAGGACGGCCTGAGCCGCCTGGAGCGAGGCTAGTGCTCAACCCAGTCCGGGCCGCCCAGGCCCTCGAAGCCAAGCGAGACCTGCTGCTCCAAACCCAGAAGGAACGCGCTCACGTCGCCGGGGAAGCTCGGCGCGCCTACGCGCGGTTCTGCGCCCTCGACCCGGCCGAGGCCCAAGACCGCCTGGACGGCGAGCAGTGGCCGGGAGCGCGCCTCACCGCCGAGCATTGGTCCTGCCCGGAAAGGGCCGTCCCTTTCCCCCTGACCCTCGCCACCCACCGAGAGGCCCGAGAGTGGGCGCTGGCGGCCCTGCGCGGCCAGGTCACCATCGCTGTGGACGGGTCCCAGGTCTCCCTCTCCGACGAGTATGACCTGCCCCTGGCCGCCGCTCAGGTGGGCTGGTACGTCAACCCTCACCTGGAGTCCGAGCAGCACGAGAAAGAGGTTCGGCTCGAGATCCTGGTCGGCGACGAGCTCTTCCCCAGCGGTCAGGAGGGGGCCCGCCTGGACGTGCGGCGGTTCCAGATGGAGGTGGAGCGCTGCGCTGAGCTCATGCGTGCGCACTCCGGCCGCGATCCCAAGCCGGTGTGTTTCCTCGACGACCCGCTGGTGATACCTTTCGCCGGCGAGCATGGCACCGGCCGCCGCGAGGCCTACGTTGCCGGCATCTCCTCCCTCCTGGAGGAGTCGGAGCGTCTGCGCGTGCCTCTAGTCGGCTACACGGCCGACCCTTCCGCCAGCGATCTTGCGCACATGCTGCGCTCGCTGGGATTGCTGCCACGGGAAGCGCGGGTGAGCGACGCTCAGTTCGTGGGCCCTGCTCTGAGGAACTGGGGCGACCGTACGTGCACCTACTTCTGCGCCCGTCCCCGCGCCTACCTCGACCAGTACCTGCGGTCCGACGGTTCCTCTCTAGCCGACCAGATCGCCTTCTGCTACCTGCGCGTCACCGCCAGCGGCCGGCCCGCCCGACTGGAGTTCCCCCGCTGGCTGGCCGAGGACCCGGACCAACTGGCCCGAGTGCTGGACGTCGTCCGGGCGGAGTGTATCATAGGGCTGGGTTACCCCTATGCCATTGAGGCCGCTCACGACGCCGCTGTACTCACAAGTGCCGACCGGGCCAGGCTTTCCCGCCTGTTTGCCCAGTACTGCCGGGATGCCGGCCTGCGCGTGAGCGCCACCACCAAGGCTACCAGCAAGAGGCGCCGCCGCAGAGGAGGCTAGCATTGCGGTTGGGCAAGATCGTTTCGTCGGAGTCGCACCTCCAGTACCGCTGCCAGGTCTACACCCGCGGGGAGGTCCCCGACCCGCCCAGCCCGGACGATTACGGGCTGGGCACCTACGTCACCGTCGCCCTGGGGGATGGGCGCACCCTCGTGGGTGTGGTATGCGACACCCTGCTCCACAACCCTGAGTACGCCGCCTTCGGTCCCAGGCTGAGCACCCCCGAGGAGACGGCAGTCTTCAGCCCCGACTACGTGGACGAGGCGCGCACCCTGCTATGCATCATCGCCATCGGCTTCATAGACGGAGACGTCTGCCACCACGACCCGCCGCCGGTTGCCCCCCTGCTCAACAGCGAGGTGCTGCGCATGTCCCCCGAGCAGGTGCAGCGCTTCCACCAGAACGGCAGCGAGGTCCGTCTGGGCTACTTGCCGCTCCTCATCAGCATGGCCCGCAACACGCCCGTTATGACCCAGACCATCCTGCACCTGCTGTCCAGATTGCAGGAGACCTTCCCCGATGAGCCGGCGGGGACCCGCCTACGTCTGGTGCGCCAGAACCTGTCCTGGCAGTTCCGTGTCCTGAGCCTCACCTAGCCCCAAGGAGCGACCGTGACCAAACCAGATACCTGCGTGGGGCTGGCCAAAGGGCCCGGTGAGAAACCCCACCAGTTCACCTTCATCACCCCCGACAGCGATGACTCCCTGCCTGTGGGCGAGTACGTCTACTACACCCTGACGGATGGGGGGCGCGACCTCCAGGTCATCTGCCGCATTGACGAGCGGCGCGAGGCCCGCAACTACCCCAACACCTTCCTGGCTCACCCATCTGTGGCGCCGGGCGAGCTGGCCGGGTTCATCGGGTACGTCGAGGAGGGCGACGAGCTCTTCGAGCTCACCGCTAGCGTCCTGGGCTACTTCGATCAGAACCTGAGCGACTTCATGAACCCTCGTCGGCTGCCGCGCGTGGGCCACCCCATCTACCGCGCCCCCGCGGAGCTTCTCCAGGACGTGCTCAACCGGCGCCGGCCGGGCGAGCCCGGCGGGGCCCACATCGGCAGCCTTCTCACCCGGCCCGCCGGCGAGGTCCCCATCGTGCTGGACGCCAGCCGCTTCACCTCCACCCACCTGGCCATCATCGCCGGCACCGGCAGCGGCAAGTCCTACCTGGCAGCCGTGGTGGTGGAGGAGCTGCTCAGGCCCACCAACCGCGCCTGCGTCCTCATCGTGGACCCGCACGGGGAATACGGTTCGCTGGCCGAGATGAGCAACCTGGACCAGTTCCGCTCCCCGCCTGAAGACGGCTTAGCCGAGTACCGGCCCCAGGTGCGGGTACTGTCGCCTGATGACGTGAAGGTGGCCTACCGCAGCCTGGAGCTCGACGACCTGCGTTACCTGCTGGGGCGCGACCTCACCGCCAAGCAGTCCTACGCCCTGGGCGTGGCCTACCGCAATGCGGAGCGGGCCGCCAACGGGCTGTGGACGCTCAATGATCTCAAGGATGAGGTGGCCAACTGGGCCCACCGCGCGGCCAACACGCCCGAGGAGTTGGGCGGCG
>JBMNTK010000188.1:0-7742 GCA_050945695.1 Anaerolineae bacterium
AGAGGCGGGGCATACGGGCCAGCCGATCACGGAGAGCCAGCTTCGGGCCGACCAGTTGGCGGAAGTGGGGATGAAACTCGCCAGTAAGGCCGTACTCGCAGTACTCCACAGGCTGCCACTCTTCGCCCACCCTCCAACTGCCATAGAGAGGATACCAGCGACAGTGTATGCGCCCATCGCGTGCACCTTCGGGCAGGCTCACAGAGAAGGTGAGTCGGTCGGCATCCAAAGCGGTCACTAGATCCACGGCCGGTCCCCGCTCGCCCTCAGCGTCGAAGGTGGCAACCTGGTGCATCTCCAGGCACGCTCCGTCTGCATGCACGACCAGGCGCTCGGGCCGGTTCCCGGCGAAATCGCGCGCCATGGGACGGAAGGGGAAGAAGCGCCTGCCATCGTAGGCAAAGGACAGATAGATGCCCCAGAGACCAGTTAGGGTGCCATGGTCGTCGGTATCCCAAAGCAGCTGTTGGGGCGTGCCATAGCGCCCCAGAACGAAGAGGGACCTCACTCGAGGCTTGACCAGATCAACCAGGGCGGCCACATCCCCGCTTCGAAGCAGCTGCCAAGCGTTGTTCAGCGGCCCAGGGACAAAGAGCTCACTCAGGTCAGTGTTGGGGACGATACGCATGCGGCTAGCCTCCAGGCGGGCGAGATCAGTACCAGCACTCATTCAGGGCCGTGTCGAAGAAGGCCATTACGTTCTCGACGGGCATGTTCGGTTGGATGGTGTGTGAGGGCGCCAGGATGTGGCCGCCCCCCTGGCCCAAGGCCCGGAAACACTCGAGCGTCTCGGCACGCACCTGTTCAGGGGTTCCGAAGGCCATGATTTCCTGCGTGTCCACATTGCCGTGGAAGGTCAGCCTGTCGCCGTACTGCTGCTTGAGGACGCGCCGGTCCATTCCCCGGGCTTTGGGCTGGATGGGGTGCAGCACGTCCACGCCGGTTTCTATGAGGTCACCGATGATCTCCGGGATGGAGCCGCAGCAGTGGAAATGGAGATAGCAGGGTCGAACGCTTTTGGCCCGTCGGTGCCCTTCCAGGTACACCGGCTTGAGGACGTCGCGAAAGGTCTCTGGGGACATCATCAGGCGGTCCTGCATGCCCAGGTCGTCCCCGCCCCACTGCATGTCTATGTGGTCGCCCCAGTTCTCCATCACGTAGACACTGCGGTCGACGTAGATGTCCATGATCTTGCGCATCATGGCCTGCGCCAACTCCGGATCTTCCTTGAGCAGGATCAGGGCATCCACCATACCCAGCCAGCCACGGTACAACTCCCAGAACTGCGGGCCGGGGCCGCGGACAAGGTACTCCTGGGGTAGATTCAGGACCTCTTCCAGGTCTCTCTCGAAGCTGGAGTAGTCCCACACCTGATCATGGCTGGGCCACCAGAGGCGCCTGAAGTCGGCCATGGTTCTGACCTGACGCAGGGCCGGCCCCCAGCCGCAATGCTCTTTGTCCTTCCACTCGTCCTGCGACTTCCAGGCGGGTTGCACGTCGCGCAGGTCGTGTCCGAGGCGGACGCGCAGCTCCTCTTCCGTCTCTACGCCCAGGTGCTTCATGATGCGCTCGAGGGCCGAGGGCCCACCGACGTTCATGATGCCCTGAGCGGTGCTTCGGTTGAAGTCCATGGTGATGGGGACTCTGTCCGGCTCACGATGCTGGATAGCGGCAATCATGCGTTCGCGTGGCGTCAACTCCCTCTCCCGTGGTTGCTGTATCTGCGGCGCTTTACCCCAAGCGCCGCTCAAGAACGCGTCGCGGGGCCTCGCAGACCCTGCGCGTGTCATTTTCACTCCAGGGCACGACCCCGAAGGTCAGTAGACGCCGTGCCAGATCCCCTGCCTGTGGGCATGGCCCTAGGCTATAGTGGACGTGATTGGGCGCCTGAACTACCTTAGCAGGACCCATCGCTCGAAGCGCTTGGGCTGCACATGGCCGCCGGTGGCCCTATCAGTGTTGAGCCAGCCCATCGGGCCGTCACAGGCGGCGAACCCCTCCAGGCGGCGTCGAGTGATCTGACGCTGGACGGCAACCGCTTCCTCGAGAACGTGCGGGCAGTCATAGAAGTCCGAGGAGATGTCCGTCATGCCCCGGACTTCGCATATGGCTCCGTAAACTGACTCCAGGCCGACACTGGGCATGCCATACTCGCCCACGCATCCAGCTGCCTCTTGCCGGGTGCTCAGGTTGGGCGAGCCCAGGTGTTCGAGGTAGAGCCCGCGGTACTCAAGACAGGCGCGCCAGGCATCCTCGCCCCTCACCGGGTACTCCGTGGAAATGCCGACCATGGGATTGTGTAGAGTCATGCCCTTGACCGTTCTGCCCACCAACGCCCGGCTTACCGTGCGGATCACCCAATCACTGGTGCCGCGGCTCTCTGCGGTGCGCTCCATTTCGTTCTGCCACGAGTTCAGGCCATCGGGCAGGTCGCCGCTGAGGCCGACGTGGAGGCACGAGTCGAGCATCGGGCGCACCTGAAAGGAGTCTCGTCAATCGGTGACGCCGCTGATCCTGTGGGCGCAGCGCTCCCCAATGAGAAGCGCCACGGGCACGATATCGGGAGGTACCACCAGCAATGGCTGACAGGAATGCCTCTTTGCGGGTCACTGCTCTCGCCCTTTGACCTGGCAATGCCGGCTCGCTACGGGACAGATCACGGTTCGAGCGCCTCACGGTAGGCCCAGAGATTGATCTCCGGAGTGTCCCGGCACGTCTGATCGCTGGTACTAATGACGAGTCCACCCGGTCCGGCGCCGGCGGCCGCCGCGATCTCTCGCACCTCCCGTCTGACCGCCTCGGGGGTACCTCGCAGAAGCGTGTGGACGGGGTCAACGTTGCCCATAAGACAGACATGGTTGCCGATGACGCGCTTGGCCTCTGCTATACACACGTCTCCCAGGGGTGGGCGCTCCAGCGGATAGAGCACATCTACCCCGGCGTCGCGGATCAGCGGGAGTATGGCGCGCGAGCGACCGTTGGTCTGGACGGCGAAGAGCACGCCATACTGGTGGCAGATCTCGGCCTGCTTGCGGAGGGTGGGCACCACGTAGCGAGCGTACCACTCCGGGCTTATCAGGCTGCTGGTGATGTACGACCCTCCGCCTGAGACCACCTCCGCCCCCGCCCGGCAGGCCGCCTCTGTGGTTGCTAGCGTCCGCCTTTCCAGGGTTTCGAAGATGGGCCTCAGGAAGTCGCCCAGGAGGGCAACGTCGGCGAGTCCATTCTGGCTACCGCGCAGATGACACCAGGCGTTGATAGGGGGTTGGCCGCCGTCGCAGAAAACCACACCGTGATCGCCTACGCCGCGGCGCACCTCCTGGAAGTGGCGGTCATCTGCGTGGCTGCCGTTGTCAACCTCGTACATGGCAATCAACTTATCGCTGTCGGCGATAGGGTCATCCACCATGTACTTAGTGACCCACGAGCCTTCGTGTTTGGGGTACACCACACGCTCGGTGAGGCAGCCTTTGGGCGTCTCGATCGTGGTCTCTACCTCGTAGGACTCATCATCAGCCCAGATCTCGCGCCTGTGGTACTCCGCGTTGACGGGCAAGCCAATGCCCGCGTCCAACCAGGCGTCAAAGCCAAAGTGACGGAAGGTTGCCAGGCGCACTACCCATAGCGGCACACTAGCGCGCGGCCCCCAAACGTCCCAGATACTCAAGCCACAGAAGCGCGTAGGGAACATGAGGTAGAAGTCCGGCGTCAGCGGTGGCCGGTCAACCGGTTCTCTACGCATGGCGCAAAGCATGCGCTCGCGGGGCGTCATGTCCAGCTCCACCGGGTGCCGCCGAACGCGGTCACCTGGATTGAGGCGCCACTTCCGTGCATCCCGGCTATCCTTTGAGTGCCCCGATGCGCACGCCCTGAAGGAGATACTGGTGGAAGGCGAAGAAGGCGATGATCGGCGGTATAGCCAGAACCACACTGCCAGCCATGGCGATGCCGTAGTCCACCCGGTCGCGATTGCGCATGTAGAGCGTGGCCAGACCTACGGGCAGGGTTCGGAATCTGTCCGAGGTGGTTACCAGCAGGACCCAGAAGAAGCTGTTCCAAGAGCCGATGAAGCCGGTGATACCCAGGAAGGCCAAAGGCGGCTTCGCCAGAGGAAGGACGATACGCGAGAACACCATCCACTCATTGGCGCCGTCTATGCGAGCGGCGTCGAAGAGCTCATCTGGCAGAGTGCTCAGGTACTGGCGCATGAGGAAAGCGGCCCCGGCCCCGATGCCTGGTAGCACGATGGCCCAATAGGTGTCCATCAGCTTCAGCCGCACGATCTGGAGAAAGATCGGCACCATTGTCACCTGGCTCGGGAGCATGGAAACGCCCATGAGGGTCCAGAAGATGATCTCGCGTCCGGGGAATCGGCGCTTGGCGAACGCGTAACCAGCCATGGCCTGGAAGAGGAGGTTCAGAAGGAGAGGGGGCACGGTGATGAAAAAGCTGTTGAACACCCAGCGAGGGAACTGCTCCGCGGTGGCAGCCCCGTAGATGATCCGGTAGAAGTTCTCGAACGTCACCTTAGCCGGTATGAGCCTGGGCGGGAACAGCAGGACCTCGCCCAGCGGGCGGATGGCTAGGCTGAACATCATCAGCAGGGGCACCAAGGAGATCACACCCCAGATAAGCAGGACCCCGTAACCGAGCAATCGCAGCGCGAACCAGATGTTGAGGTAGCGATCTATGAGACGCTGTCTCTTCCTGCTACTGGGAAGAATGGCCAATCTGCGCGAGACCACAGGCACCCCCATCTCTAGTAGCTCACGTCACTGGCTAATAGGCGAAACTGGATCACCGATATGATCATGATGACGACCGCTAGCAAGAGGGCCTGAGCCGACGCGATGCCGAACTTGAAGTACTGGAAAGCGTACTGATAGATCTGGAAGACAACGGTAGTGGTAGCGTAGTTCGGACCCCCCGCTGTGAGGATCAGCACGGGCTCGAATATCTGGAAGGACCCGATAGTCCCCGTGATGAGCATGAAAAGGATGATAGGCTTGAGCAAAGGCAGGGTTATGCGGAAGAACCGGGTGATTGGGGTGGCGCCGTCCACCATGGCCACCTCGTGCAAGTCGTAGGGGATTGCGGCCATGCTGGCGGTGAAGAGCACTATGCTGCCTCCACCACCACCCGCCAGCGACATGAATATGAGGGATCCCAACGCTGTCTTCGGGTGGCCAAGCCAATACTGATGGGGAAGGCCCAAGACATCCATGAGAGCGTTAAGTAGGCCGCTCTGGGGATGAAAGACGAAGGACCATATAAGCGAGATAACTACCCCTGAGACTACTCCGGGCAGGTAGAAGGCACCTTTGACCGGTCCGTGCAGCCGTAGTGGCAGGCTGAAGACCAGAGCGGAGAGAAACAACGCGATCACCAGCCAGATGGGCACTACGAACGCAGTGTAGATGGCGGAGTTGGCGACTCCTTTCCAGAAGATGGGGTTCTCCACTACGTTCGCGAAGTTGCTCAGACCAACGAAGGCCGAAGGCCCTCGTACCTGCACGTTCTGTACGCTCATCACGATGGACTGCAGTAAGGGCAAAGCAGTGAACACCAGGAAAGGGACAATGCTGGGGAGCAGAAAGAAGTAGCTCCAGGCGATACTTTGCACTGAGGCTCGGCCGGTGGCGGGAGGCCGTACTGCTCTAGCTGCGGCCGGTGGCAGGGTACGATCGTACATGCTCACGTTCTCCCGAAAACAGAGGTGGGGGGGTGCAAACAACTGCACCCGCCCCTGTTGCTAGCGAGAGTGTGCGACGGAGGCTAGGCCTCTCTGAGAGCGATACGAGCTGCCTCAGCGAAACTGGTCACGGCCTCGTCGGCATGCTTGGTACCTGCCAGTACAGCCTGAATCTCTTGCTGCCAGAGATTGGCGATCTCGGCGTATTTCGGATGGGCACCGCGCGGCCGGCCGATAGGAATGAGGTATTCGGCCTCATAGGCCAAATAGGGATCAAGCTCTTGCTGCTGTTTGGCGGTGGCAAGGTGGGCGGAGAGGTAATACGGGCGGCCGTCATCAACGGCGTCCCCGGTTACCATCAGTCGCATGAATTCGGCAGCCCACTGCTGCTTGACCGCATCATTGGTCTTGGGCAGGGAGAAGCCAGTGGGATCTGCCACCACTGCAGGCTCTGCCCCTTCAACTGCCGGTGGACGCATCAGCTGCACTTCCAGGTCCGGCACGTCCTCACCTGCCTCCTGCAGCTTCTTCACCTCCTGGATTTGGCCCTGCATGCCTCCACCCCAGGCGCTGTGGTAGAGGGACAGGCGGCTACGGAACCAGAGGTCGTTGATCTCGTTGCCAGTGGCAACTGCCATTCCCTCGGGTGCCACCTTGTGCGTGAAGATGGAGTCTTCGATCCACTTGATAGCGGCGATGCCGGCCTCCGTGTCCAAACAGACCTCATCCGCACGTCCCCGGTCGCAGATCCAGTCTGCCCCATGGCCCCAGACAACAGAGCCAGTATATGGCCACTGACTGACTGCGCCGCCGCCACCAGTCCAGATCGTGCCCCAGACCTGCTGGCCGTTTCGCTCATAGGTGAGGGCCTTCAGTAGCTCCATAGTGTCGTCGAAGCTCTTGAGCTGGTAGTCAGGCCCGGGAGGTAGCATGCCCTCCACACCTTGCTCCCTGACATTGCCCAAGTTCACCCCAAAACCAAGGGCATAGGTGGAATTGGGCCAGGCCTCAAGCTTGTTCTCGACAGTAGTGAATGCCTCGATGGAGGATTCGTAGTAGTCCTCGGCCTTCAGCCCAAGCGTCTCGGAGATATCCCAGAGATCGAGCAACCCGCCCGCCTTGGAGTACTTCGGCATCCTATCCGGGGTCATGAGCATAATGTCAGGAACGACCCCAGCAGCGAAGGCGACGTCAAACTTCTCCCAGTACTCACCCCAGCCGAACGTCTGGCACTCGACGGTCACGTGGGGGTAGGTCTGCTGCATCTGATAGATTCGGATCCAAGGCCAGTACTCTTTCTGCTCCTTGCCCTCGGTATCCGTCGATATCTTGGCTCCTGCCTCCCATTCCGGATCATGCTGCTCGGCAAATAGGCCCCCGCCGGGCGTCCAGAACTGAATTGTGACCGGTGCCTCTGCTACCTTTTCGCCCGGCGCGACTGTCTCCACAGCCTCTACCGCCGGTTCGCTGACACCAGGCGCGGAGGCCGGGGCGCACGCTGAGAACAAGGCGGCTCCAGCTATGCCTCCTGTGGCAAGAAGAAACCTACGTCTGCTCCAGTTGCCTCTCATGGCTACCTCCTCTCTGGACTCGCGAGTTCGCTATCGCTCGGGTCCGGAAGACCGCCTGTGTGGACACTGCCCTCGCTTCGCGGGGCGCCGATAGCAGGTGGGTGATCCTGTTCCGCGGGTAGCGTTGCTCCATGCAGTCTAATACAATGCTCTCCTCAAGTCGCTGACAGCTTTGTGACACCTTGTCATGGTCATATCCTGCCAAGAGGCTGCTCGCCGGCAGCGTTGCGCTCGTTGTGGGGTCGTCCGCAGCCACGTTCGCACCCTGAGGCCGGCGCTCCCGTAGTCGAGGAGGTTGGGGCCGAATGCCCGAGACCACGGAGATCACGATAGAAGACGTCCACGAGGCTCTCACAAACCTGTACGATCCGGCGGCTCTGGCCGCGTGCAAGTTAGCGCTCCTGCTCGCCCCAGCCACAGTGGCAGACAGCGTAGCGTCACGCGCGCAGGTGACTCGGAAGGTGCTCTTCGAGGCAGTT
>JBMNTK010000189.1:0-7714 GCA_050945695.1 Anaerolineae bacterium
CGCTGTGGGCCCCTAGGCAGAGCGTGCCCCCGGCCGACGGTACTCAGAGGCCTCGAGCAGCGCATTCACCGCTTCGGTCAGCTCAAGCACGCCGAAAGGCTTGCAGAGGTAGTCGTTGGCGCCGCGGGTCAGGCCGCGAACCATGTCTACTTCTGATGAGCGGGCGCTCAAGATGAGGATGGGCACGGAGCTCTCCTGGCGCACTCGGCTGCAGACCTCCCAGCCATCCATCCCCGGCATCATTATGTCCAGCACGATTAGGTCTGGGTCGAGCTTGCGCCACTTCTCCAGACCTTCCTCGCCGCGATATGCCAGATCCACCTTCAGCCCCGCCATCCGCAGCGTGGCAGCGATGAGCCTGGCCAGCTCGACATCGTCTTCGATGACAAGCACGTGCCCAGTCATGGTAGACCTCCCTTGCCGCAGCATAACGCCAACACCAACCGCCGTCTCGGTATCGGCATCGCGCTGAACGGCCTTGAGAGGGCCAGGCGCGGTATTTGCGTAAAAAGACGAGCGCCGTGAAGGCGTCCGCCCCTGGGCCGTGGTCGGGCCAGCTCAGGGGCGGAGCCAACGTACGGGCCAGGAGCAGCTAGCTCTTGATCACATCCCCACCGGCAGCGAAGGCAGCGGCGGCACGGCCGGCGATGCGGCCCATGGCCATGGCCGAGCCGATGCCGGTGCCCGAGCCGGGGTAGTTCTTCCCGAAGAGGCCGCAGGTGTCGTCGCCGGCAGCATAGAGGCCGACGATGGGCTTGCGGTCCGAGCCGATGACCTGGGCATCGGTGTTGATGACCATGCCGCCGTAGGTGGTCATCGGGCGGCTGGGCCACAGGCGGGCGGCGTAGAAGGGGGCGGTGGCCAGGGGCATGAGCAGCTCAGCCGGCTTGCCGAACTGGGTATCCTCGCCCGCTTCGCACATGGCGTTGTAGGCCTCGACGGTGGCAGCCATCGCGTCCGCGTCCACGAACAGGAACTTGGCCAGGTCCACGATGGTGTCGGCCTTGGCGATCAGCCCCTTGCTCAGGGCGTCGGCCAGGACTTCTTCCGTCCAGCCGTTGGCGGCCGCGATCTCGCTGTCGAAGAGCATCCAGCCCAGCCGGTCAGGCTGCTCGTGGATGGCGGGGATGGTGATCATGTACTCGGAGTGCTCGCCGGCGTAGCGCTTGCCCCATATGTTGACGTTGAGGACGTTGCCGGGAGGCCAAGCACCCAGGATGCCGCCGGCGATGAGCTGGAAGGCACCGGCGCGGTCCATGTCATCGAGGATGGCACCCAGCTCGGCGCCCATGTTGATGCCGTCTCCGGAGGCGCCGGGGGCGTAGCCCAGGCTCTCGAAGTGGGCCATGTGGTACTGGGTGAGCATGGCGTGATTGGCGGGGAAGCCACCGGTGCACAGGATCACGGCCTTGGCGTTGAACTGGACGGTGTCGCCGTCAGCGTTCTCGGCCAGGATCCCCACCACCGCTCCTTCGTCATTGGTGATGAGCTTCTTGCCCGGGGTGAGGTAGAAGACCTCGACGTCGGTCTCTTCGATGGCGGCGATGAGGTTCTCGGCGAAGGGCTTGCCACCGGCGTTCTGCCCGTCAATCTGGGTCCAGTGGGCCCGCTTGACCGGCAGTTCGTGGTTCATGACGAACTGGGCGAGCTTGAACTCCACGCCCCGATCGTAGAACCAGTCGCAGATCTCACCGCTCATCTGGGCGTAGAGGGCCACCAGCTCGGGGTTGGCGGTCATGCGGCTGATGCGCATGTGGTCAATGAGGTGCGCTTGCCAGGTGTCTTCGATGCCCTCTTCCTTCTGCACCTTGGTGTTGCTGGCCAGGATGCAGCCGCCGCACAGGGCGCAGCCGGCCAGGAGGACGGTGTCGTGCTTCTCGAGCAGGGCAACCTTAGCACCGGCCGCCTGGGCTTCCAGGGCGGCCCACATGCCGGCGGCGCCGGCGCCCACGATCACGACATCGAAGTCGTAGGTCTCTACCGGGGCATCGGCCGCGGCTTCCTGCGCGGCTGCCACGCTGCCCTGCGCTGCCAGAGCGCCCGCCCCTGCGATGACCGAGCCCTTGAGGAAACCGCGCCTGCTGGTGCCTTTCCGATCCATCATACACCTCCGTGGTGTTTGCCGAACTCCAGAGACCGACAGTGGTCGCACGCGCAGCACTCAGCGGGCAGGCGCAAGTAGACGGCTCCGCCTGGCGGAGCCGTACCGCCTACCTCTGCCGTTGTCTGACTGCTTTTCTGTGCGCAGAGCGCTCTGGAGCACCGCCACTGTATAGGGCGGGGAAATCCGCGTCAACCGCCAGAGGCGCGGGTGCGGGGCTAGAGGAGGTCGCCTATCGATCCATCAGCCAGGAACCGCTGGATGGTCGTGGCCAGGAGCGGGGCCACCGAGACCACCTGCACCTGGGGCCATCGCTCTCGGTCTATCGGAACGGTGTCGGTGACGTAGATGCGCCTGATGGCCGGGTGGGCGAGTCTCTCCTGGGCGGGGGGAACGAACAGGCCATGCGTGGCGACCACGGTGATGTCGGGCTGGGCTCCTGCCTGCAGAAGGGCCTCCACGCTGGAGGCGATCGTGCCTCCGGTGGAGATCATGTCGTCCACCACCAGGCAGTGCCGCCCGCGGACATCGCCCACCACGCGCAGGACGCTGGTTTCGGCACCGCTGTGACGCTCCTTGTGCAGGACAGCCACCGGGGCCCGCAGGATTCCGGCGTACCGGGTGGCCATGCGCACCCGTCCCTCGTCGGGGGAGATGACCACGGGGCCCTCGGGCAGGTCTTCACGCAGGGCGTCAGCCAGGACGGCTACGGCGCTGAGGCTATCGGTGGGGACGTAGAAGAAGCCCTCGATCTGGGGCGCGTGTAGGTCCACGGTCACCACGTGACCGACCCCGGCGGCCTGCATGAGGGCCGCGACCAGGCTGGCGTTGATGGAGACCCGCCGCTCGTGGCGCTTGTCGGACCGGGCATAGCCGAAGTAGGGAACGATGGCGGTGATGTGGCCCGCCGCGGCTCGGCGGCAGGCGTCGGTGAAGGCGAGCAGCTCGAAGAGGTGGTCATTCACCGGCGGACAGGTGGGCTGGACGATGAAGACCTCCTTGCGGCGGGGAGGCTCGAGCAGTTCGACTTCGATCTCACCATCCGGGAAGCGCTCCACCCGGCTCTTACCCAAGGGGACGCCCAGGATCTGGGCGATGGCCTGGGCGAGGGCAGGGTTGGAGGTGCCAGAGAAGATGGTATAGTCGCGTAGTACAGCCATCCTATCCTCCAGGCCGGGGGCTTTTCCCGATCCTGCCGGCATCATCATTGTGGCAATGGGGAACGTCAAGCGCGGGGGATGCCTTCCTACGTGAAGGTCATGGGTCTCACGCAAAGACGCCAAGACGCGAAGGGCAGAGGGACAAGTGGCTTTGCGCCTTAGCGCCTTTGCGTGAGACCCCCGATGGGCGCCGAAGGCGGACCTTGGGTATCATAGGCGGCGATAGCAGCGATAGGGGGGCAGTCTGCATGGTGGCGGTAATCGCGGTGGATCTGGATGGGACGCTCCTGCGGTCCGATGGTCAGGTCTCTGAGCGGACGCTCAAGGCGTTGGAGGAGTGCATCCGCCAGGGCATGAGGGTGGTCGTGGCCACGGGCAGGCGGCTCGCCTCATCCCGACGGTCCCTGCCTCCCCTCCTGCGAGACGGCCCCGCCGTCTACCTCAACGGCGCTCAGGTGATCCTCGACGGCGCCTGCATCCACTCCCAGCGCATCCCCGTGCAGGACTCGCTCCAGGTGGCCAATCACATCGAGACCCACTACCCCGACTGCATCCTGTACGCCGACGTGGGGGATCGGCTGTACGTGAACCGGCCCACCGACTACCCGGAGGCTAGTTCGGTGCCCCGCATCTGTGAGGTGCTGGACGAGCCCCCCTGGAAGATGGTGGTCAACCTCGGGCCGGGCAGAGAGGTAACACCGCTGGTGGAGCACCTGCCACCCTCGTGCCGGCTCATCATCACTGCCGGCGGGGACTGGGGGGAGGTGGTGGCTGCCCCGGTGACCAAAGCCTCCGGGCTGGCGACGCTGATGGCCCAGTGGGGACTCACCCTGGCAGACGCCATCGCTTTCGGCGACGAGATGAACGACGTAGAGATGATCGCCGAAAGCGGCATCGGGGTGGCGATGGGCAACGCCGCCCCGGAGGTCAAGGCGGTGGCGGACTGGGTGGCTCCCACCAACGATGAAGACGGGGTGGCGTGCACGCTAGAGAGACTGCTGCGGGGTGAGCTCAACCCGTCCTAGCGGTTGAGCAGGCGCACGGCCAGGTTGAGGACTACCGTCAGCACCAGGCTGAGCAGAAGAGACAGGCCCAGGGGTATCCAGCAGGACCATCCCCGGCCCTCCAGCCGTATGTCACCGGGAAGCCGGTCCAGAAGGAAGCCCCTTCCCAGGACGACGAGTATCAGCCCGGCTACGACTGCCACGATGCCCAACAGAAGTAGAATCCTGCCAAAGCTTTCCACAGGAGACATGCTCTCTCCAACTAGATGCCTGGCTGCTCCTTGACCCCGCCCTTACCCAGCGGCTATTCTGCGCCCCGGCATTCGCTCCGAGGCTGAGTATAACAGAGTGAGGCGCGGTACGTGACACGTGAAACGTGACACGTGACGAGTGACTCGTGACCACCGCCGTCACGTATCACGCTTCACGTGTCACTCGTCACGCGTCAAAGGAGATCGGTATGGACATCGGCATGTCGCTGTTCAACCTGAACTACGAGCGCCTGATTCAGGCGCTTCCCATCATGGCCTCGTCGGGTGCGAAGGCCGTCGAGGTCAGCTACCTTCCCTTCACGGCCAGTGACGCCCAATTGGGCGACCTGGCACGGCAGTACGCCGAGGCCGGCCTGCCCTGGCGCTCCATCCATGCTCAGTTCGGGGATGCCGGCGACATCGGCTCGGCGATCGAGGGCCTGCGCCGGCACGGCGTCGAGGGGCACAAGGACCTGATCCGGCGGGCGAGCGTGGTGGGCGCCCGTTACATTGTGGTTCACCCGGGCCGCGGGGTGCACGACGTGTCCCGCATCCCGGGCCAGGAAGTGAGCACCCGGCGCAGCCTGGAGGAGTTGGTCCCCTTGGCCGAGGAGGCAGGGGTGGTGCTGGCCCTGGAGAACATGCTTCCCCAGCACTCCTACGAGCACGCCGAGCGGCAGCGGGCCCTGGTGGACGAGTTCAACTCGCCGGCCCTCCGGACCTGCTTCGACTGCGGCCACGCCCACGTGGGCGAGGGGGTGCCGCACGTGGTGAAGGCCCTGGGTGAGACCATCGTCACCGTCCACCTGGCCGACAACGACACCTCCAGCGACCTGCACCTGCAGCCGCCCTACGGCACCATCAACTGGACGCACGTCTTCCAGGGGCTGGAGGCGGCCGGCTACCGCGACGTCCTGACGGTGGAGACGCAGCCCTGGGGCAAGGCGCGTCCCAGCCGGCTGGTGCTTGAGCTCCAGGCACTTTACAACACCGCCATGAAGATCGAAGGGGCCCTGCCTCGGCTGTTGAGGGACGAGCGCACCGGGGCCTGGCTGCGCTGCCGTGGGTGCAATCACTTCTGGGTGGAGACGGCCGAGGGTATCACCTGCGCCTGCGACGACGAGCCCCTGGACTATCAGGGGGTGTAGGGGACGGTCTCACGCCAAGGCCCCGAGACTGTGCCTCGGGGCCTTGGCGTAGGTGTCTACTGCGTGTCGGCGCGATGGGTCGCGCGCGTGTTAGCGGGCAATCGGTATCTGCCGATGGTCGGTCACCTCGATGTCCAGGGCGACGATGTTGACGTCTGACGGCACGTCGAACACAGCTACGCAGCGCCCGGTGCCGCCAGGGTTGGCGTCTTCGCAACTGAACCCAGTCTCCTCAAACAGCCGGCCGGTCTCGTCTACACCCTGAGTGTTGTACCCGTCCAGCGATCGCCGTTCGACACCAGCGTTGATTATGTTGAAGCCGATCACTACCAGCTTGTTCTCTTCACTGCTGGGCGCCAGGTCCTTCTCTCCGCCCCAGAACCCCGGGAAGGCTACTTCTGTCTCCTCGGTGAACTCCTCCACCTCCAGGATCTCTATGCCCAGCTGGCCCACGCGAGCCGAGGCGGGAACGGTGACCAGGCTGCTGGTCAGCGGGACGGCGGTGTCAATGTCAATGGTCACCGGCACCTTGAGCAGGTACTGCTGCCCGTTCAGCTCTACGGTGACGGCGGCGACGCTCGCGATAGTGTCGGTGATGCCCACCTGAGCACCACCGTCGGTGAATGACAGTTCGACGGGCTCGGAGGAGGTGCCCTGGGCCAGGGCGATGGCAGGAACGAGCAACAAGATGGCGACCACGGTCACAATCACGGAGCGGTGCATGACTGTCCTCCATTCCGGTGCTGTTGTCCATATATCGGCCGGAAGGAGGGGAATCTTTTGCGGCAATTGGGCGCTGGAGGGGTTCTAGTCTCCCAGCTCGTCCTCCAGGGCTCGGAACTGCTCGAGGGCGGTCTCCAGGTCCTCTACGATCTCGGCCGCCAGCACCTCGGGATCGGGCAGGTTCTCCAGGTCCTCTAGGCTCTCGTCCTTGAGCCAGAAGATGTCCAGGCTCACCTTGTCCCGCTGCATTAGCTCCTCGTAGGTGAAGGCACGGAAGCGCTCAGTCTCCTGGCGGTCGTGGCGGTTCTCCGGGTGGTAGCAGCGCACGAAGTCCTGGAGGTGCTCCTCGGTCAGGGGGTTAGTGCGCAGGGTGAAGTGCATGTTGGTGCGCAAGTCGTAGATCCACAGCTTCTGCGTCCAGGGGTCCTCACTGGCGGGCTTACGGTCGAAGAAGAGGACGTTGGCCTTGACGCCCTGGGCATAGAAGATGCCGGTGGGCAGGCGCAGCAAGGTGTGGACGTCGCAGTCGTGGAGCAGCCGCCTTCGCACCGTCTCCCCCGCTCCCCCCTCGAACAGGACGTTGTCGGGCACTACGATGGCCGCCCGCCCGTTCATCCTGAGCAGAGTCTTGACGTGCTGGAGGAAGTTGAGCTGCTTGTTGGAGGTAGTGGCGTAGAAGTCGTCCCGCTCGTAGACGAGCGTCTCCCGCGCCGCCTGGCCGTCCCCGTTGACAATGGTGATGCTGCTCTTGCGGCCGAAGGGCGGGTTGGTGAGCACCATGTCGTAGCGGTCACCGGGGTCGGAGATGAGGGAGTCACCGGTCCTGATGGGGCTTTCCTCGCCGCCGATGCCGTGCAGGTACAGGTTCATCACGCACAGGCGCACCACGGCATCCACGATGTCGGTGCCGTGCAGGGCGCCGTCACGCAGGAACCGCTGCTGGTCGCGGTCCAGCCGGTGGTGTTTGACGATGTAGTCGTGAGCGGCCAGCAGGAACCCGCCCGTGCCGACGGCCGGGTCGCAAATGGTCATTCCGGGTCCCGGGCGCATGACCTCCACGATGGCCTTGATGAGAGGCCGGGGGGTGAAGTACTGGCCGGCACCGGACTTGGTGTCCTCGGCGTTCTTCTGCAGCAGTCCCTCGTAGATGTCGCCCTTGACGTCGGCGTCTAGGCTCATCCACTCCTCGCCGTCAATGAGGCTGAGGAGGCGCTTCAGCTTGGCCGGATCCTGGATGCGGTTCTGAGCCTTGCGGAAGATGACGCCCAGCAGCCCCGGCTCTCGGCCCAGGCTCTCTAGGACGTGGCGGTAGTGGCTTTCCAGGTCG
>JBMNTK010000190.1:0-7703 GCA_050945695.1 Anaerolineae bacterium
GCGCACCTCGACGATGGTTGAGGCTTCCTCGGGGGTGCTGTAGCCGGCCCAGCCGTCGCAGAAGACCAGGACGAAGACGTCGGCGCCGTTAGCCAGGGCGGCCATGGTGAGGTAGCCCGCCCCCAGGGCGCCGTCATCGTCGTGGGGAGTGAGGACGGCCACGCGCTCGTTGCCGGGCTCCCAGCCGGGGAAGATCAGGCTGATATCGTTACTCTTGATGCGGCTGCGTAGGTCGTAGTAGCGGAAGTCCCCGGCGGTGACATCAGGCATGGGTGCCTCCATTTGAGCTGTACGCCTTCGCCACGCGGGCGATGGCGGCGATGTGTTCTGGCGTGCTGCCGCAACAACCCCCGATGACCCGGACCCCGGCGTCCAGGTATCGGATGGAGAAGGATGCCATTTCCTCTGGGCCCACGTTGAAATGGGTACGGCCGTCTTCGCCCAGCACGGGCACGCCGGCGTTAGGCTTGGCCATGAGGGGAGCTTGAGGGAGGAGCTGGCGCAGTTGGGTGATGGCGGCCAGGGTGTCTTCTAGAGTGTGGCCGCAGTTGGCCCCGATGAGGAGCAAGCCCTCCTGCCAGAGCTCCGCCACTTGCTCGGGGCCGGCGCCCATCATGGTGCGGGCGCGAGGGCCGAAGCTGAAGGTGCAGATCACCGGCAGGGAACAGCCCTGGTGAGCGCCCTGGATGGCGGCCCGCGCTTCTTCGATGTCAATCATCGTCTCCACGATGATCGCGTCCGCTCCCCCCGCCTCGAGGGCCTCAGCCTGTTCGGCGTAGGCGTCCCGGGCCTGGGAGAAGGGCAGGGGCCCCAGTGGCTCCAGTAGTACGCCGGTGGAGCCGACGTCACCGAGCACGAACCGGTCCGGCCCCGCTTCCTGGCGGGCCAGCTGGACGGCGAGCCGGTTGAGCTCGGCCACCTGATCCTCGAGCCCGAAGCGGGAGAGCTTGATGCGGGTGCCACCCAGGGTGTTGGTGAGGATCGCGTCGGCGCCCGCCTGCACGTAGGCAGCATGGACGGCACGAACGGCCTCGGGCCGATCCCGGTTCCATAGCTCTGGGGGTGTACCGGGCTCGAGGCCGGCCGCATGGAGCATGGTGCCCATGGCGCCATCGGCGACGAGCACGCGCTCCTTTAGGGCCAGTCCTAACCTGGACTCATCCTGCATATGGTGCCTCGGTTGGGTGGATGGCCGCGCCTGCGAGGGCGGGCGAGGGCAAGTGTAGGGGAGGGGCAGGCCGGGGGTCAAGCGGAGGTAAGGCTTGGGCGTCGGGTCCGGCCTGGGGAAGTTCAGACTGGGAGGGAAGCCACCGCTGCCGAGGGGTAGGAACCCTGTGCATGTTCGTCGCAATTCTTAATGTTACACCTATTGACAGGATTCGGGAGCTGGCGTATACTGCTTCTACACTGGTGGAAGCGAAAGCTAACACCAGTAGGGAGCCTCAAGCAGTCGAGTAAGCACTACGAGTGGACTGCAGCCGAAAGGCACCGAGGCCGGTACGCCGAACCAGGACGGCAACGAAGGAGTGATCCTTCATCGGGGTGAAACCCGAAGCCGAACCGAAGCGGCGGCCCTGAAGCCGAAGGCAAGGGCCAGACCTAGCGATAGGGATGGCAGTAGCCAAGCGGAACAGGGAACAGCCCAGCGGAATGCCTATGCAGGAAGCAGAGCTGAACCGGCGGAGGAGCTACTCCGAGAGGAGACAAGTAGGCTGGAGAGAAGCTCGTAGGACAGAAAAGCTGGCTGAGGCTCCTGTCTTTTAAGCGGAAGACGGCCGGGGCTGATGAGTCCCGGCCGTTTTTTTGGGAGCCCTCACCCGCGGCATTCGGCTTAGCCGAGTGCCGGTCCCTCTCCCACACGTGGGAGAGGGGGGAGAGAACCCCTCCCCCGACCAGCGCCATTTGGCAGGGCCAAATGGAGGTCTCCCCTAAAAAGGGAGGGGAGCCTGCTCCCCGGGGGCGGACGGGGGCGTCCGCCCCTACACCGTTCGGTGCATCCGTGGGCGGGCTCATCCCCAGCCGGCCGAAGGGCCGGCTTCGCCTAGGTAGCCGGGGGATTGAGCCCCCGGCGAGAGCCCGCCACCGCGGGCGGGGCTCCGAGCTGAAGCCCTTCGCACCGCCCCTACCCGCGTCTGCGTATGTGGCGCCTGCCGGGCTGAAGGGTGCTCCGCATCTCCAGCACGCGGTCTCCCCTGACAAGGGGGGCAGGTTTTCCTCGGCCACGGTACGAGGTGGCAATGGGCTACTACGGCTCAGATTGGCCGCCGGTCGGGAAAGGGGGGATGGGGCCACTCCTCGGGTTCCTTCAGGTTGGCGAGGGTCTTCTGCACCACCTCCGGCAGGGCGGGGTGAATGTGCATGGCGGTGAAGAACTCCCCGATCTTGCCATGGCCCGCCATGACGTTGATGACCTCCTGGATGAGGATGGGAGCATGGGGCCCGATGATGTGGAACCCCAGGATCTCTCGGGTCTCTTCGTCCACCACCGCCTTGGCGAAGGCGTCCTCTTCTGCCATGGCCTCGCCCTTGGCTACCTCGGCGTAGCGGGCGTAGCCGATGAGGAGCCGGTGGTTCTTGGCCGCTTCGCGCTGGGTTAGCCCCACCGAGGCGATCTGGGGGTAGGTGAAGACGGCGTAAGGTATGGCGTGGTAGTTCATCTCCAGCTTCTCGTCGTGGAGGCTGTTGCTGCCGGCGATGTAGCCCTCCTCGTTGGCCACGTGCTTGAACATCGCTTTCCCCACGACGTCGCCCAGAGCCCAGATGTTCTCCTTGGTGGTCTCCATGCGGTTGTTGACCTTGATGAAACCGGCCTCGTCCACCTCCACGCCGGTGTTCTCTACCGCCAGCAGGTCACTGTTGGGAACCCGCCCGGCTGCCAAGAGGACGGCATGCCCCTCGAACTCGAGCTCGTCGCCCGTGGCTTGGTCAACCGCTATTACCTGAATGCGGCGCCGGTTGGGGCGCACCGCCACCACCCGGGCGCCGGTGTGAACGGCCATGCGCTGGGAGAGCTTGCGCTTGAGCAGGTCCGACACCTCCGGTTCCTGCTCCATGAGCAGGCGCTCGTCCATCTGCAGGATGGTGACCTTGGTGCCGACGGCGGCGAAGAAGTGGGCGTATTCGACGGCAATGTACCCGCCGCCGACGATGATCAGGCTCTCCGGCCGCTGCTCGAGGTCGAGGAGGGTTTCGTTGGTCAGGTAGGGAATCTCGTCCAGGCCGTCAATGGGGGGAATGGCCGGGCGGGCGCCTGCGCCGATGACCACCCGGTCGGCGTGCAGGCGCTGGCCGTTCACCTCGAGGACGTAGTCGTCCACGAAGCGGCCGACGCCCTCGTAGAAGTCGAGGCCCTCCACGGAGTGCAGTGACCGGCGAATCTCCTCGCGGCTGGGGATGACCACCGAGCGCATGCGCTTCATGATGGCGGCGAAGTCCACCCGCAGGATCTCGGAGTACACCCCTAGCCGGGCCGCGTCCTCGATCTCAGCGACGCGGTCGGCGGGGTAGATGAGCAGCTTGGAGGGGATGCAGCCCACGTTCAGGCAGGTGCCACCCACGGGCCCCTTGTCTACCACGGCTACCTTGAGCCCATGGGACAGGGCCATGTCGGCGGCTGTCAGCGCGGAACCGGTACCGATGACAAGGTAGTCGTAGTGTTTGGAGTTCATAACCAATCCTTCTAAGGCACGAAGAGGACGATAACAGCAGGGGGGATTGTAGCACGAGAAGCGCGAGGGGTCAGCCGGAAGGTGTCCGGCACGTATACGAGTATCGTTGGTGGCGGGTCTGAGTGAGGCCCCGCCGGCAGGGGGCAGTCGCCGTGCAGGAGAAAGGGGCAGAGGGTCCGGACGGACCCTCTGCCCCTTGTGATCAGTATGGAATTGCCGGGGGCGCCTCAGGCGTCGGTGGATACCGCCGGCTTGGCCTCGCCCTCGGCCAGCTCCTCGAGCTCCTCGTCACCCACGTAATGCAGCGTCCCCTCTTCCACCTTGTCGAGGAAGAGGATCCCTTCCAAGTGGTCTATCTCGTGCTGGAGGGCGCGCGCCAGGAAGCCCTCGGCCTTGAAGCGAACCTCTCGGCCCTTGAGGTCCGCGCCTTTGACCGTCACCTGGGCGGCTCGGCAGACATCGCCGTAGAAGCGAGGTACGGACAAGCAGCCCTCGGGCCCGGTCTGCTCACCCCGGGCCTTGACGATCTCGGGGTTGACGAGGGCCAGGGTGGTGCCTGCCGAGGCCTCCTCTTCGTGGTCCTCGGGTATCTCGATCACGATGACCCGCTCTGACACGCCGATCTGGGGCGCTGCCAGCCCGACGCCGTTGGCCTCGCGCAGGGTCTCGAACATATCGGCGACCAGCTCTTCCAGCCGGGTGCCGAACCGGCGCACGGCACGTGCCCGCCGGCGCAGCACCGGGTCGCCATCAAGGACGATTCGTCTCTTAGCCATAGCCTGTTAACTGGGCGAGCCCCGACGGTGTCTCTCCGCGGGGCTCGCCGCCTCCCCCTCTGCTGTGTCCGGCCCCTACTCCGCCGGCGTTTCCTCGGCCTCTACGGCCGCGTTGAGATCGGTGATCAGGGCGTCAACGTCAATACCGTGAGCCATTGCGCCCTGCTCGATATTCTCGAACCGAGCGGCGGCACACCCCAGGCAAAACAGGCCGTGACGGAGGAACACCTCGATCGTCTGCGGGTAGTCCTGGACGGTCTCGCCGATGGTCATTTCCTTAGTGATGGTCACCTGATGCCTCCAACGGATCCGGATGTACCGTATCCTGATTCACACCTAACGTGCTCATATTATACCACCGAACGTTGATGATGTAAACCATGGGGAAGGGAGTTGGCCACGGAGGCACAGAGACACGGAGAAGGGGAAAAGCGGGGGCAAGAAGGAGCGTTCCGTGGTGCCGGGGCATCCCAGTCCTCCGGGAGATCACCGTGAAGGCACTACCTTGGCCCTGGCGGCAGGCCGGGGCTAGAATGCCGCCGATTGGGAGCTGAGGAGGCTAGGGTGGAGCAACCGTTACGGGGCGTTACCTTCGACTGGTGGGGCACGCTTTACCGACACCGTGAGGCGCGTTCTCGGCGTGTGCAGAGGATCATGGAGGTCCTGTCGGCTCGGGGTCTGCAAGTGACCCTGGATGAGGTGGAGGCGGCTTACTTGGTCGGCGCGGAGACCTTCGACCAGGAGTGGCGGGCTGGCCGGGCCTACTCATCCGAGGGTTGGCTGAAGCAGATCCTCGACCAGATGCGAGTCGACATCCCGGAGTCTGAGCGCGCCGCGCTGCGCCGCTACATGGAAGAAGTGATGCTCGAGCACCCACCGGAGATGGTCCCCGGGGCCAAGTCTCTGCTACACGATCTGCACGCGGCTGGGGTGAAGCTGGGGATCGTCTCCGACACCGGACTGACGGTGGGCAGGGTGATGCGCCGGATCCTCGAGCTCGAGGGGGTACTGGACTGCTTCCAGGGGCTGTCTTTCTCCGACGAGGTGGGCGTCACTAAGCCTAATCCGATCGCCTTCCGGCGGGCGCTGGATGCCATGGGGGTGCGTCCGGAGGAAGCGGTACACGTGGGCGACTTGTGCTTCACCGACATGAAGGGCGCCAAGGCCATGGGCATGCGCGCCGTGCTCATCACCGGGGTCTCCGGGACCGAGGACGACGGCCAAGCGGACGCGGTGGTGAAGGACTTCGCCGAACTGAGGCAGCTATTTGAGGAGTGGGGGCTCCTGCCGGGCTGACTACTGCGGGTTGATGCCCCAAGAGTCGGCCAGGGCGATGCCGGGGGGACCGACCAGGCGGGCCAGGACGGTGGACACCTGCATGGAGTTCAGGTATCCGAAGGCGCCGGCCTCCTGCAGCTCACGCATGGTGGCCAACAGGCCGGTCTCCCCCAGGAGCACTTCCAGATCGCGCCAGAACAACGGTCCCTGGGAGTGCACGAGATTCTCGTACCGGGCAGAGTTGCCGTAAGCTGCCAGTGGCTGCCCGAGGGGCCCCTGCTGGCCGTTGACCACGGCGGCCTCGTAGTCGGACTCCCAGCGCTCGACGAGGGCCTGGGTGCCTCCGGGGCCGGAGACGTGGCGCAGGTACAGGTAGGCGGTGTAGGCGGCCAGGCTTTCGTCTATCCAGGGGTCGCGCAGGGGATCGCTGGCCACGCGCCCGCCCCACCACTCGCGGGCCACAGCCTGGGCCACGGCCTCAAGGGCCTGGGCGCGGTCGTCGGTGTAGAAGCGGCGATTGAGCATCACCATGCCTGGCAGATGGATCTGAGCCCTATCCAGCGGCACCTGGATGATGCTGAGCTCGGAGCCCGGGTATGGGCTCAGGTTCTCCTCGCAGTAGGCCAGGACGGCGGCCACGTGGGAGAGCACGGCGCTGGAGGCGGTGGCGTCCTTTGCCGGCGCGTAGCTGGTGAGCTTCACCGATCCGGCCTGGAGCTCGTGGGCCTGGTACCCTTCGGCTGCGACAATCCCAACCGTGCGGGCCGGGCCGGTGTAGAACTCGTGGGTGACGCCGGACTCAACCTTGGTCTGGCTGACCCTCACCCCCGGGGCCAGGACGACGTAGGACTCGGGGGCAGTGATCTCCAGGCGGTAGAGCGAGGTCTCGGCGAAGGCAGCGTCGCCGTAGCCGGGGGAGGGGTCGAGCCGCCACTCTCCCTCGATGAGGGGCGCCACCACCGGGTAGCACTCGGGCAGGACGATCACGCCGTCTCGAATGCCGAAGAAGTCGTACTCGCCCATGGAGGCGGGGTAGGAGAGCGAGAAGTCTATGACCAGGGTGGCCGCTTTGGCGGAAGGGAGGGTCCGAGGCAGGGGCACCTTGAGGTCGGTGCCCTTAGCCGTCTCCACGAAGGGCACGTCGTGGCCATCCACGGCGGCGCGGAGTATGCTCATACGGCCGCCGTACATGTGCATGTTGGGGTAGAGCCTAAGGTAGACCTCGCGCAGCTCGCCGGCCGTGCGATTGACATAACGGATGGTGGCCCGACCCGATAGGGTGGAGGATTCTGGATTGAGGATGAGGGCCAGGTGGTAGCGGGGGAGATCTTCGATCCCGGGCAGCGCGGTAGTGTCGCCGTCGGGGAAGGCGACGGCGAAGGGCTCCAGCGAGGACGGCTCGGGGCTTCCCCCGCAGGCGGCCAAGCACAGAGCGATGAGAATGCATAGGAGGCGGCGGAATCTCACTGGGCTACCTCGAGGCGGCGGACGACGGATACCGGCGCCGGCGCCGGGCGCACCAAGGCGGCAACCGGGCGGCGCTCCCGAGACAAGGCTGATGCAATTAGCGGGCCAAGAAGAGCAGTTGAGACCTACCGGGCCGGGCCCCCGGCCCAGGCAGCGGATCCTGGCCGTGGGCTGGGCAGCGCTGGTGCTGGTGATGGCCTTGGCCGCGTGCGGGCCGTCGCGCCCGGCTGCCGAGGTCCGCAGCCAGGAGCCGCCGGTCTGCACCGCAGAGGGCATCTGCGTGCACGAGCGGTTTCGGGAGTACTACCGGCAGCACGGGGACCTGATCGGGCCGCCCATCGCCGAGCCGGGGACCTGTCGGGAACGCCTGGTGCAGTATTTCCGGGCGGGCCGGCTGGAGTACGTCCCGGAGAACCCGCCCGGCTACGAGGTGGGGCTGGCCTACCTAGGCGAGGAGCTCTGTGGCCGCCAGCCGCCCCTGCACTACAGCCAGGTGCCCTCCCGGCTGGAGCGG
>JBMNTK010000191.1:0-7645 GCA_050945695.1 Anaerolineae bacterium
AGGAGCTGCCGAGCGGGTTTGTGGCCATCGGTGGCGAGGCCCTGGCGGAGATGCCGCGTGAGGGCGTGCTCCAGATGCTGGATGAGTGCGATCCTCAGGTGACTTTCGATCAGGTAAGCGTGTACTCGGACAGGCCGATCAGAAGGGGCCGGGACCGGGTCTTCGAGCACGTGGTCTTGCCATACAGGGTCGTTTCCTCCAGCCGTGGCTACACCGCCTACCAGAGGACCGACAGCTAGCTGATCGCCAGTCGGTCTACGGGCTACCGCGGACCGACTGGCGCCGTAGAAGCCAGGCGGAGGATCCGAAGCATGCTCACCACTCACCAACTGCACATCACCTGCCGCGCCCTCACCCCCATCCACTTCAACGAACACAAGGGCTCGGCCATCCGGGGGGCGCTCTTTGCCGCCATCCGCGGCTCCGACCACCCTCGAGCTCAGTGGTCCGGCTTCTGTGGCAACAAGGCCGCCGCCCACTGCTCCCAGTGCCCCGTCAACACCGTCTGCCCGGTCATGCGGCTGGTCGAGACGCTGGACGATCGGGGCACGTTCGGTCGCGATGCCCCCCGCCCCTACGTCATCAACCCACCCTTGGACCAGAGGACGGAGTATCGGCCCGACGAGGAGTTCGGCTTCGACCTGCTGCTGGCCGGGGAGGCGGGGCAGCTCTTCCCCTACGTGGTGCTGGCCCTGGATCGCCTGGCCCATGAGGGCATCGGCCAGAGGCGCCAGGGGGAGAACGGCCGCTGGCAGCGGGGCCTGGCCCAGGTGGTGCGCATAGACGCCGTCCACCCGCTACGCGGCGAAAGCGTGGCCGTCCTGCGTGAGGGCGAGAAGACGGTGCGCGTGCCCTCCCTGCCGGTGACGCACGAGGACGTACTGGAGGCAACGAGGCGCCTGCCCCAGAGTGGGCGGCTGAGCCTGGAGTTCCGTACTCCCTTGCGTCTGGTGGACCGGGGCCGGCTGGTGAGGACGCCGGAGTTCCGGCCGCTGGTGCACAGGCTTCTGGAGCGGCTCAGGAGCCTGGCTGAGAACTTCGGGGGCGGCGAGGCCCCCTACGACATCGGCGCCCTGCGCGACCTGGCCGAGGGGGTGCGGATGGTGGAGGACGGGACCCGCTGGCAGGACGTCCGGGGCTACAGCGGCCGGCTAGGGCGGGGCCAAGAGTTGGGCGGGCTGGTGGGCCGAGCCACGTATGAGGCGGCGGACTGGAGTCCCTTCCTGCCCTGGCTGGTGTGGGGGACGCTCGTTCATGCGGGCAAGAACGCAGTGAAAGGAGATGGCTGGTACGTGATCGGGGGCTGACGTCGCTCCCCAAGAACCGGACTGATCGGCACTGGGTGCGCTGGGAGGCAGCACATGACTCAACCGACGAAGCTGACCCTGACTCTCGAGACGGTGACACCGCTGTTCCTGCATGGAGCGGACCCGACCGGTGAACCGGAGCTTCGCCCACCGTCCTTCCGTGGGGCGATGCGCTACTGGCTGCGGGCAGCGCTGGGAGGCGCTATCGGAGACTCGGACGTGGATGGCCTGCGCGCCCTGGAGGCGGAGGTCTTCGGCAGCACCGGCGGTGCCTCACCCATCGGTGTTCGCCTGAGCGGCCAATTGCGGTCGGGCCCCTATCCCGTCTTGCCCCACAAGGATTCCAGGAACTCCGGCCAGCGCATGGCTTTCGCACCCGGCCAGACATTCTGCCTGGCGCTGGAACGGTTCTCTGAGCGGGGCTCCAAGCGAGCCTTGCAGACAGCCTGCGCTGCCCTCGACCTGGCCCTAACCTGCGGGGGCGTAGGCCTGCGCTCGCGAAGGGGATACGGGACCCTGCGGGTGGTGGAGTCCAGCGCACCGGATCTCATCGCACCCTCGCCGGATTCGTATGCCGGTTGGCGTGAGCGGGCCAAGGAAGCGATCAACGGGGCGCGCAAGGCCGCTCGTGCTCTCGCGCGGGACCGGGAGGTCGCAGTCGCCGAGCGCGCAGACGGTCCGGCCCGGTTCCCCAGCCTGAGCGGCCCAGTCTCGGTCAAGGTGTTCGATCTGAAGGCCGCATCCGCCATCGAGGCCGTTACGGAGTTCATGAGCCGCGTACCCCAGCACCGCGCCTTTGGAGGGATCAGGCCGCGGCAGGCGTCGCCGCTGTGGATCCGGCCGGTGCGCATCGGCACTGGTTATGGCCTCCTGTGCACTGTTGTGCCCTCGGCCTTCCCTGGGGCGGACTATGAACGCATAGACCGTTTCCTCAAGGACAACTTCTCTCGGCAGCGTCCAGGACAACGGGGGTGACTCGCATGAACGACGCAGTCCTCATCTTCACCTTCAGTCCCGTTCAGAGCTTCATCTCCGAGGCGCGGCGCACGGGCGACCTCTATGCGGGCAGCCGCATACTGACGTCCTTGGCGGCGGCTGCTTTCAGGGCCATCACTGATGCCGGTGGCAACCCCGTCTACCCGGCGAAACATGCGGCCGATCGGTCTGAGGACATTCCCAACAAGCTCGTGGCCGTGGTGCCTGGGGATCGGGCGGCCGAGGTGGGCCGAGCTGCCGAGGAAGCACTCCATAGGCGTTGGGGGGAGATCGCCCAGCAAGCCCTCGACGAGATGACCAAGAGGGGCATCCCCGGCCGCGACGACCCGGTCTGGAGGGCTATCTGGGACCGGCAGACTGCGCCCGGATACCTCTGGCAGTGCTTCTGGGCTGCTGCTCCCATAGGAAGCGACGGTTACTCCGGCGCCTATCGACTGGCCAGCAGCGTGGTGGACGCCAGCAAGCGCAGCCGCGTCTTCCCGCCGGCGGAGGAGCCCGGCGACAAGGACGCGCTGAGCGGGAGGCGCCAGGCGCTGCACCGCCGAGGGGAGAAGGCGCGCGATTACTGGGCGGCCGCCGCGGAACGCGTCACCGGCGCCATGCTGCGCCCGGATGGCCGGGAGCGGCTGGATGCCATCGGGGCCATCAAGCGGTTCTGGCCGCACGGCGCGTCGTTCGACTCCACCAGCACCGTGGCCGCCTCGCGCTTCCTGGATGTAGCCCAAGAACGAGCCGGCCCCTCTCTGGCACGGTACCGAGAGCAACTGGAGAGCGTCCTAGGGGACTACCTCTACCAACCGCGCGCCTATGACCACGATTGGCCTTACGATGGGGACCTCCTCTTCGAGGACACCCTCGCCCCTCAGCGGCTTCGAAACAGCTACCATGTCTCCCTGGACTCCGCGGCGCTGGAGGGACCGCGCTCGGCCCTCAAGGAGCTCTACCATGCCGCCAAGGCTAGCCCATCTCCTTACTATGCCGTCATTGTGCTGGATGGAGACTCCATGGGCGAGCTCATCTCCAAGCTTCTGGATGGCCCCAAGGCGCGCGCTGACCACGAGTGCCTCGGCAGTTCGCTGGCGGAGTTCTCCAGCAAGGTGGGCGGACTGGCGGCCAAGCATCAGGCCAGAGTCATCTACAACGGCGGCGATGACGTGTTGGCCCTGGCGCCGGCGGGATCAGCGCTGCGGTTCGCGCACGCCCTGGCCTGCGAGTTCAACCGTTTTACCGACGCGACTGCTTCCGCCGGGATCGCCATCGCCCATCACCTTTCCCCTCTGGATGCGGCCCTGGAGGCAGCCCGGGAGGCAGAGCGTCAGGCCAAGAAGGTCCGTGACAAGGGAGCCGTCTGCGTCACCCTCATGCGCCGGGGCGGGGAGCACACCACCGCCCGTGGCCGATGGGAGGCGGTGATGCCGCGGCTAGAGGAGGTGGTGAAGTACCTGAGAGGGGGCCTCTCCGGCCGATGCGCGTACGACGTGGCCCGCCTTGCCTACTCGCTCGAGGGCCCCGGCGACATGCTGCGATCAGAGCTCAAGCGCCTGCTGAGCCGGTACGAGGGGGCGCCTGCAGAACCGAGCCCCAAGGACCTGGCGTGCCGTCTGAACTGCTGGGCAGCGGAGCTGCCTGAGGGGGTGAAGGGGCTGGCGGACTGGCTGATCATTGCCCGGTTCTTGGCCGGGGAGTGGGGAGGAGACAATGCAGCTGTTCCTTGAGCCGGTGGACGTCTGGCTGTTTCGCGATGGCCGTCCCTTCAACGCCGGCAGCGATCACCGGGCCCGTAGCCTCTTCCCACCCTATCCGTCGGTGCTGCAAGGGGCGATACGCTCCCACGAGCTCGTGCTGAAAGGGGTGGACCTGGGTTGCGCCAATGCTATCGCCCAAGCGGTGGGCACCGCCGAGGACTACGGTCGCCTCCGGATGCGGGGGCCGCTCATTGCCCGCCGGAACGGGAACGGGCTCCAGCGCTACTTCCCGGTCCCCGCGGACGTGCGCGTCCTAGCAGATGAGACCACCGAACCTCTACGAGTGGGCACTCTGCCGCCCGGCGTGGTCGCCGGGAGCCGGCACAGGCTGCCCCGGCTCCTCTTCTCTCAGGGCCAGGCCGAGAAGGAGGGACGGGGCCGTTGGCTGAGCGAGGCCGACCTGGAGAAGGCTCTGGCCGGCGAGGCAGTCACCGCCCTGACCGATAGGGAGCTCTACGCGCTGGAACCGCGGATCGGCATCGAGCGCGACTCGACCACGCGGGCCACCGTGCCGGAAATGCTCTACGAGGTCGAGTACGTGCAGCCCGCCGAGGGCGTGGGGCTGTGGGTGGACGTGCAGGGCTACGAGGGGTGGCCGGCCGAAGGCTACATGCGCATCGGGGGCGAGGGGCGAGCCGCCCACTTCCGGCAGACCGCGGCCCTGGCCTGGCCGGGACTTGACCCCACCGAGCGCTTGCCGGACCGGTTCCGGGTCTACTTCGCTGCCCCCGCCTACTTCCAGGAAGGCTGGCGCCCGGCGGACTGGGAACGCTTCTTCCAGGGGCAGGTGCGGCTGGAGGCGGCAGCGCTCACCGGCTACGAGACCATCGGCGGTTACGATTGGGCACAGGGCAAGCAGAAGGCCAGCCGTCGGTTCGTGCCGGCCGGAAGCGTCTACTACTTCAGCGCGCCGGGGCCGGCCTGGCTTCGGCCCGACCTCACTAACCAGGCCATCACCGAATGGGGTGGCGAGATCGGCTTCGGACGAGTCATCGTCGTCGAATGGAGGGATTAGCCGTGTACGAGGCCAAGCGCATGCTGTTCATCTACGTCGAGACCCCTCTTCACGCCGGCACCGGTCGTGGCCTGGGGGCAGTGGACCTGCCCATCCAGCGTGAGCGGGCAACCCAGTATCCTCTGGTGCAGGCCAGCAGCATCAAGGGCCGGTTGCGGGCACTGGTGAGAGGGCGGTGCAACGGCAACGACGAGGACCCCCTGGTGCTGACCCTGTTCGGCCGCACCGGCGCCGAGGGGCAGAACTACGCCGGCGCCCTGTCACCGGGAGACGCGCGGCTGCTGCTGTTTCCGGTGCGCTCCTTGGCCGGGGTGTTCGCCTGGACCACGTGTGCCGATGTACTGGCCCGCTTCCGCCGGCACGCGGACCTCAGTGGGCTGGACCTGCCCGACTTCGGGGAGCAAGGACCCCAGGGTAACGAGGTCTGGGTGAGCGGCGACGCTCTCACGGCCGGCCGCAGTGTCGTCCTCGAGGACTACTCCTTCACCCCCAAGGTGGATCCGCTGGTGGGGGCGCTGGGCAACTGGCTGGCCGAGAATGCCCTCCCCGAAGAGGGCTACGACTACTGGACGAGGGAACTGCCGCGCAAGCTGGCCATCCTGCCCGACGACGCCTTCCGCGATTTCACCCTGCAGGCCACCGAAGTGCAGACGCACGTTAGGTTGGATGCCGTCACCAAGACGGTCGAGAGTGGGGCGCTGTGGACCGTGGAGAGCTTGCCCGCCGACTCGCTCCTGTACGCGCCACTGTTGGCGACTGCCTCCCGCAACGGCGGAGTAGAGCTGACCGGGGAGCAGGTGCTGGCCGAACTGGAGCAGTGCGAGCTGGCCCGCACCCAACTAGGAGGAGACGAGACCACCGGCCAGGGCTGGGTCGCCCTGCGCTTGAGCGCTGGAGGTGAGCGATGAACAGCCGCCAGAGGAGCCTGGAGCAGGACCGAGCCAAGCGAGCGTGGGAGTGTGTGGGGGAAGCCAAGGAGGCGGGCGGCAAGATCCCTGGTGACTACGGACGACTGGCCCGCAGCATCAGTGCCGACCTGAAGGGCAACGGCCTGGGCCAGACGCTCGCCTTCCTGCGGGCTAAGGGCTTCAAGAACGGGAAGCCAGGGAGCAACGGCCATGCCATGCTGCTGCGGCACCTATCAGGCTGGGTGACGAGCCAGCTGGGAGTCGAGGGCAACGACCTGCTGGCGTGGGTCGTAAACGAGGCCACCAGTGAGGAGTACCGGCGGGCGACGGCGGAGGCGATGGCCTTCGGCGAATGGCTCAAGCGCTTCGCCGAGGCGGAGCTGCCCACGGGGGACGACAATGGCCACTAGCAGAGTGCGCCCACCTGCCCGAAACGCCCCCGGGCACGGGCGAGGGCCGGTGCTCGAGTACCCGCTGCCCAAGCAGGTGAGCGCTGCCTGGGAGAGGGTGCAGGGCGCGCCGACGCCCCTGAACGTCGGGCTGGTCTTCGACCGCTTCGTGGCCAACTGGGGGGATCCGCTGGACGAGAACGTACAGCGTGGGCGCCGGGATGATCCCCGACGAACAGCTTGGTCCGCGCTGGCCCGGGTGGTGAACCGTGTCGACCCTAAGCTGATCGCCGCCTGCCTGGAGCGCTGGCGGGCGGTGGTGGCCCGGGCGCAGGGGCGGGTGTTCACCCTGCGCACCGACTGGCGGTTGGTGACCGGGCTGGGGAGCGGGGGCGCCCTGGAGGTGGGGTTCACCTTCAGCCGCCAGGGCTTTCCCATCCTGCCGGGCAGCGGGCTGAAGGGCCTGGCTCGAGCCTCGGGGCTGCGAGCGGTGGCGCGCGCGGCGCGGCTGAAGGACCTTGGCAAGCTGGACCAGGTCCTCAGCGCCCCCGGCGACCTGACCCAGAACTGGGCCCAGGAGTTCGGTGAGGTGCCCGTGCCCGAGGTGGCCCAGCGCTTTCGGGACATCTTCGGGACCCCGGAGGCGGCCGGTGGCGCCATCTTCCTGGACGGGATGCCGACGGGGCCGGCCAGGCTCGAGCTCGACATCATGAACCCGCACTTCCCCGATTACTACGGCGGCGGCGATAGGCCTCCCAGCGACGACCAGAACCCGCGGCCGGTGAACTTCCTGGTCGTGGCGCCGGGCAGCGAGTTCGCGTTTGCCGTGGGCTGGCGGGGGCGGATGGATGAGGAGGCCGGCAAACGCCGTGCTCAGGCGGAGAACTGGCTGCGCAGGGGGCTGATCGAGTTGGGTGCCGGCGCCAAGACCAGCGCCGGGTACGGATACTTCGTGGCGCCCAAGTAGAGGAGGCGAGCATGGACGACACGGTGATGGTGGCGTTGGTGGGCGAGCAGCCCATTCCTAATCTTCTGGCTTGCCGCTACGAACGACCTAAGGCGGTGGTGCTGGTAGAGACAGACAGGACCCGAGCCACCGGCGAGCGCCTTGCGACCCTGCTACAGGCCGAAGTGGTACGGTTGCAGGTGCCCCCTTACGACATCGGTGCGGTGCGAGAGCGCCTGACGGAGATCCTGACCGAGCGGGGCTGGGGCGAGTCGGCGGTCTACAACCTCACCGGCGGCACTAAGCCCATGATGCTGGCCGCGTATGGCCTGGCACAGG
>JBMNTK010000192.1:0-7638 GCA_050945695.1 Anaerolineae bacterium
GAGTTGCCCGAGCCAACGGAGTTGCTGGATGCGAGTCAAGCCTAGTTGACCGTCCTAGCACGCTGGAACCGAATTTACACCTCTTGACGGGACGCGATCCGCCCTGCTGGTGGACGCCGTGGCCCTGACGGCCATCGCCGGCCGCATCTCCGAGTTCGGGTGGAGCCCCAACCGGGTGGCCGCGCTCGGCGAGAACGTGGTGCTCCTCGTCAACCTGGCGTGGTCCGCGGTGCTCTACATCCGTTTCCTGCGGGGACGCGGCCCCTTCGCGGACCTGGAACGGTGGCACACGGACTACCTGCCGGTCTACGCCTGGTGGGGCGCCTTTGTGGTCGTGGTCTTCCCGCCCGTGTTCGGCTTCATCTGATGCGTGACTGTTGATGTGTCACTGCGGCGTGGACGCCCGAGGCGAGTGCGTGATGGTACCGCTCTCTCCCTGGCCGCCGCCGGTTCTCCGGGGTTTCCCGGGAATCGGCGGCGGCTGTCACGGGACATCGCACGAAGGGCGGGTGCCTTAGGGGAAAGCAGCCGCGGATGAGCTCGCCCACGGCCAGGGGCGCGCCGGTGTAGTTCCAAGGGGACTGGCCCACGGCCTCGCGGATGAGCCAGCCCGTGGCGTACTCGATGCTGAAGATGGCGAGCATCCAGATGAGCCCGCGAACGGCCCACGGCTGCTCAGCGATCACCGGGTAGATCCGCTCCAAGAGGTACCCGCCACCGCCGTAGATGGGGAACATCCAGAGGTACGTGGTGGCCGTGAGGCGCGGGTCGCGCCGGAGGATGCTTCCCATCCCAGTCCACAAGATCTCGACGATCCACCCCAGGGCCCCGTACACCAGAAAGCGTGCCAGCATGGGCATAGTGTGCCCGTCCTGCCCTGTCAATCGAAGCAAGTGGATCATCTCCCAGCCCGAGGGGCTTGAACCTCACGTTACGTCATGTTGTACCATGACGTCACGGAGGTGCTGGGGATGGAGAAGAACCTGCTCAAGCTCCTGACGGTGGACAGGGAGATCAGGCTCTTCGTTGTGGATGTGACCAAGGTGCTGCGCTTCAGCGCCTTGCGCGCGATGCGGGCCGAGCCCGCCAGGCAGCTCTATGTGAAGATCTTTGCCAACTGCGCCCTGCTCCGTGGTCTCTTGACGCCTGAGCAGCGCGCGACCGTGGCGGTGCGGTTCAAGCCTGAAGGGTACAGCGCCCATTGCGAGATCGACGGCCACGGCGCGGTTCACTGCCTCTTCTCGCCCAAGCTCTGCTCGTTTGACGGGGACGTAGCCGACCTGGTTGGCGAGGGTGCGACGCTCTCCATGACGAGAGGGAGCTGGACGGGCGGGATGTTCACCGGAACCGTTGAATTGACCCAGCATGCGGTGGACGCCTTCTTCTCGTACTTCTACAGCAAGAGCGAGCAGACGGAGACGGTCTTCATGACGTGGACGGATGCAGCGCCGTTCCGAGGGTGCATGGTCCAGCCCCTCCCGCTGGCTCACAGGGAGCAGGTGGACCAGGTACTCAGCCGCCTGCGCCGGGATGGGCCGCGGTTGCGCACGGTGGCGTGGGAGCGGATCAGCGACGTGTTTTCGCCCTGGGCAGAGATCGTGGAGCAGCAGGCCGTTCACGCCTCCTGCCACTGCTCAAGGGAGATGTTCCTGGGGCTGCTGATGGCCGTGGACACGGAGGATCTGACGCGGGCCATCCAGGAAAATCGGACGGAGACGGCCGAATGTGGTGTGTGCGGGAAGGTGTATGTGTTCCAGCGGGAGGATCTGGAAGAGGTCGTGAGGCGAAAGATGGCCGTCTCGTGAAGCCGCCGGATGAGAGGGGGCGAGGATGCTGGGCCGCTATTTGAAGATCGGGGAACTGGCCAGCCTGGCAGGTGTGACGGTCCGGACACTCCGTCACTACGACCAGCTGGGCCTGCTGCGCCCGGCCCGGATCACTGAGTCGGGTCATCGGCTCTACGACATCCAGAGCGTGGCGCAGCTCTACAGCATCCTTGCCATGAAGGAGTTGGGGCTCTCGCTCAGCGAGATCCTGGAGCTGACCACGGCGAAGGACGTAGACGTTTTGGCGCTCCTTGAGATGCACCGGGCGCGCCTTCAAGAGGAGATGGCCCGGCGGCAGGTGCTCATGGCCAAGCTGCTCAAGGTGAAGCAAGCTCTGGAGGAGCACGGCCAGCCATCCCTCGAGGATTTCCGGGAGGTTTTGACCGCGATCCACGCATCAGCCGACCGGTACCTGAGCCGGGAACAGTTCGAGCAGCTGAAGGAGCGCTACGTCGCCAATGCCGGGTCCGACCTGGCCAGCGGCTGGTTGACCTTCATCGGCAAGCTCAGGAACTGCTACGAGCAGCGGCTGCCGAAGACGCACCCCGATGCGATGGAATGCGTCGCGTACTGGAAGGCCGTTGCCGATCGCTTCGTCGGCGACCACCCCGAGTTGCGGAAGGCGGTCTGGTCCTTCCACGCGTCCAGGGAACGCGGAAGGCTCAACTATGGCCTTACCGACGAACTGTACCAGTATCTGAGGCAACTCATGGAGTGACGGGCTGACCGCGGAAGCCGCGGTCCTTGACGTAGACCAGCCCCTCCCGCAGGTTGGTGAAGTAGCTCACCTGGTTCTGCTCCTGCGCGCCCCGGTGCACCGGCACCCGGAGGAAAAGGAGAAGAATGGTCACGGCCAAGGCGGCCGTGAGCCGGCTGAACTACAGCCCTTACCGGTAAGGAGAGGCATGAGGGCTGAGGGCACGGCCGCACTAGAACGTGGAAGGGTCGCCCTGGATGGCGTGAAGGGCTGCTTCAAAGAGGGGGTCGCCCACAGCGAAGGCCTCCGGCGGGAATTCCAGCAGCACATCAGGGGCGACCCCGGCTCCCTCGATCAGCCGCCCTTCCATGTCCATGTCCTGCCACTGAGGCACGGACAGGATCACCCCGTTGGCCGGCTCGTAGGGCTTGGGGTTGCCCGAACTCCCGTAGGAACGGGCGCCCATCAGGGTCGCCCCCGTCTCGCGCATCATCCACAGGAAGCTCTCGGTGCTGCTCATCACCTGAGGCCCCATGAGGACCACCACTCGCCCGGTGTACGCCGGGCATTCGGCGTTGGGTTCTAGGGTCCGGATGGAGCGGCGGGTGAATTGGCGCGTTTCCGGGTCGAGGGTGAGCGCCTGGGCGTAGTCCACCGGGTGGTCGGTGAAGCACCCGGCTACCTGCTGGGCAACTCGCTCGTCCCCGCCCGAGTTGGGCCGCACATCGATGATGAGCGCGTGCTTCTGGCGCAGGTCGTTTACGGCCGCGACGGCTTGGGCGGCCTCCGCCGTCCAGCTGGAGATCAGGATGTAGCCGACGTCGCCCCGCTCGCCGCTCAAGACGACGTTGGACCAGAGCCGCGGGTTGGTCAGGGCCTGGACCACCGCCTGGACGTTGTAATTGGCCGGTGGAGCCGCCGGGAAGGTGGGCAGCCGCTGGCCTTCCACGGTCACAGTGAGATGGGGATCCTGCGCGGGCCGCAAGAGGGCGACCAGCCGTGCCGCAAAGATGAAGTCGTTCGGGGACTGGAGGAGCCAGTCGCGCCTGGAAGCCAGCCTGGCTGCCCAGTCGATGTTCAGGCGGTCCTTGTAGGCGTAGAAGGTCGTCATGATCTCGAGGAGCTGGTCGTAAGCCTGCTCGTTTCGGGCCTGCTGCACAGGACTCGGCTGGCTGGCGCCCCCGCCCGGCTCGGCCGTTCGGAAGGCCAGGAGGTAGGGAACGGCTGCCTCGCCCGCTTGACTCTGAAACCCCCCATACAGCGGGGAGTTGATCAGGAGCCAGTAGTCCCGGCCGGGCTCCAGGGTCACAGGGAGCACGGCGGTGAACTCATCGGCCCAATAGGGATCGCCCGCGACCTCCGGGAACCGGCTGCCCAGGGTGACCCAGCTGTAACTGGAAGGGTCCATGGGCTGGTCGAAGGTGACCCGTATCTCGCTCGACTGGGGATCGACCGCGCCCGCCCCCAGTTCAGGAACGGTGGCGACCACCTGCGGGGCCGCCGCCGAACAGGTCACGGAGAGCGACAAGAGGCCGAGAAGTACGACGAGAAGGAGCCGGGGCGCGGGCATGAGTGATCCCCCTTCGATGGATGAGGTCTGGTTTGCAGGCGCGCGGTTCCGATCCCTCATTGGCCTTGACCTTCCCGATCTCCTCCGTGCTGGCGCCCAGGGTCACAGGCTGGTCGAACCGAAGGAGAATGGCAGGGAGTCGCCCTGGGTCTCGGGGCAGGGCCCGGCCGGCCTCCCGCTTGGGCGAGCGGGCCGCGGCCGGAAGGAGGGGCAAGGGTGCTTCGCCACAACGACCTGATCGCGCGCATGACCCTGGAGGAGAAGATCAGGCTCTGCTCCGGGGCCAGCTACTGGACGACGGAGGCCATGCCCCGCCACGGCATCCGCTCCATCTTCCTGTCCGACGGTCCCCACGGGCTGCGCAAGCAGGTTACCGAGAGGGTGGATCACCTGGGGGCCAACGCCAGCCTCCCGGCCACCTGCTTTCCCACGGCCAGCGCCGTCGCCTCCACCTGGGACCTGGACCTGATCCGCCAGATGGGGGAGGCCCTGGGGGCGGAGGCGGTCCTGCAGGATGTGAACGTCCTCCTGGGCCCCGGCGTCAACATGAAGCGGAACCCCTTGTGCGGGCGGAACTTCGAGTACTTCAGCGAGGACCCGTATCTTGCCGGCAAGATGGCCGCTGCCTGGATCCAGGGGGTCCAAAGCCAGGGGGTTGGGGCCTCCCTCAAGCACTTCGCGCTGAACAATCAGGAACTCTACCGGATGAGCACGGACGTGCTCGTGGACGAGCGGGCCTTGCGGGAGTATTACCTGCCGGCCTTCGAGATCGCCGTGAAGGAGGCCCGGCCCGCCACCGTCATGTGCGCCTACAACAAGGTGGAAGGGACCTACTGCAGCGACAACCGCCGCCTGCTCACGGATATTCTCCGGGAGGAGTGGGGCTTCGACGGCGTGGTGGTCACCGACTGGGGGGCCATGAACGACCGCGTTGCCGCCTTCCAGGCGGGCACGGACCTCGAGATGCCCGGGAGCCAGGGCCGCTGGGACCGGGAGGTGCTGGAGGCGGTCAGGAGCGGCCGCCTGGATGAAGCCTTCATCGACGCCAGCGTCGACCGGATCCTGACCCTCATCGAGCGGACCACCCGGGGCACCAAGGCCTCACTGCCCCCGGACCTCTTCGAGCGGCACCACGAGCTGGCTCGCCGGATCGCCGCGGCCGGGGCGGTTCTCTTGAAGAACGACGGCCCCGTCCTTCCCTTGAAAGCTGGCGAGTCGCTGGCCGTCATCGGGGAGCTCGCGAGAACCCCCCGGTATCAGGGCGCCGGCTCCTCCCAGGTGGTCCCGACCCGCCTGGACAGCCTCCTGGACGGCCTCCGCCGGTATGTTCCCGGCGTTCCCTTCGCCGCCGGCTACACCCTGCGGGATCTGCCGGATCAGGCGCTCGTCGACGAGGCCGTCGCCCTGGCCCAGAAGGTCCACACCGTGATCCTCTGCATCGGTCTGCCGCCTGCCTACGAGGGCGAGGGCTTCGACCGGCCCCACATGCGCCTTCCCGAAAACCAGGTGGCCCTGGTGGAGGCGCTTGCCCGGGCCAACCCGCGGATCGTCGTGGTGCTCGCGGGCGGATCGGCCATCGAGATGCCCTGGGCCGATCGGGTCCAGGCCATTCTCCACATGCATCTCGCCGGCCAGGCCGGGGGTCTCGCCGCAGCCGATCTCCTCTTTGGCAAGGAGAACCCCAGCGGCAAGCTGGCCGAGACCTACCCCTTCCGCTACGAAGACGTGGTGAGCAGTAGCTACTACCTGAAGCCGCCCAAGCAGGCGGCGTACCTGGAGAGCTTCTACTGCGGGTACCGCTACTTCGCGACCGCCGGCGTCCCGGTGCGCTATCCTTTCGGCTTCGGCCTCTCCTACACCCGCTTCGAGTACTCAGACCTCCAGGTGCGGAGGACCGGCGAGTACGACGTCGAGGTGACCGCCTCCATCACCAATGCGGGCGAGTACGACGGCGCCGAGGTGGTCCAGCTCTACGTGGCCCCCAAGACCGGCGGGGCGTACCGCCCGGTGCGGGAGCTGAAAGGTTTTTCCAAGATCCACCTCAAGCGGGGCGAGACCGGGCAGGTCTCCTTCCGCCTGGACAGGAGCAGCTTTGCCATCTACGACCCGGTGCGCCGGGAGTGGGTGGTGGAGGCGGGACGCTATGACCTGGAGGTGGGCGCGAGCTCGCAGGACATCCGCCTGAGCGCGACCATCCACCTGCAGGGCGTCGAGCCCGCCCGCACGCCCTGCAGCGGCTGGTATTACACCTTGAAAGGCGTACCGTCCAAGAAGGACTTCATCACCATCCACCCGGACTACCCCGAGGACGTCCCCCAGACCCGGGGAACCTACGACATGACCAGCTCGGTCCGGGAGATGCAGGAGACCAGCCTGCTCCTCCGCCTCGTCTACCGGGTGCTGAAGCGGGAGGCCGTCAAGCACCTGGGCGTCCAGGCAGACCCGGAGGACCCGGCCTTCAAGATGGCGGTGGAGTCGGCCGCCACCACCCCCTTGCGGGCTCTGGTCCTCTTCGATCCCAAGAGCCTACCGCTGGCCCTGGCCGAGTTCCTTGTCGAGTGGGCCAACGGCCGCCGGCTGCGAGCCCTGGGGATGTTGTTGCGGCGCCGGGCGAAAAGGGCTGGCTGACGCGGCTTGCGAAGTTATGAGGGTCGCACTTTTGCCGGTACCCCGAACGGGAGCGCTCGGGAGGCCGTCGCAAATCTTTGAGGAAAGAGGTCCTGTCTTGATCTACTGCTCGATCCATCAGGTTGCAGAACAGTTGCCGCAGTCGCCCCGGTTCATGCGGGCTCTCCAGTGGCTCCAGCGGGCGGTCGCGGGGAAGGACGACACGCTCCAGACGCTCTCGTCGCTGGAGCCCGGCTCGTCCAGGCGGGTCGAGATCGAGGGCGACGCCATCTTCGCCAATTTGATGTGCTACGAGACCACGCCGGAATGCGCCAAGCTTGAGTCCCACCGGAAGTACTGCGACATCCAGTACATCCACCGGGGAACGGAGGGGCTCGCCTGGGCGCACCTGGACGACCTGGAGGTCCTCGAGCCCTACGATGCGGCCCGGGACGTGGCCTTCTACCACGTCAACGACCGCGTGGTGGAGATCGCCCTCCCGGCGGGGAAGGTCGCCTGCCTGTTCCCCTCCGACGGGCACGGCCTCGGCTTCACGGCGGGCCATGAGAACCGCCGGGAGCGGGTGGAGAAGATCGTCATCAAGGTCGCTCTGTGACCGGCTCGGGGGCCGCCGGCCGGCGTCCCGGGCCCCCGGGCGCGGCCCCGCTTCCCTGCCGGTTGGGGCGGCTGGGACGAGCCGGTGGCTCCCGGAGCGGGGTCCCACATTTCCTCTTCTCCCTGAAACTTTTCCTGTCTTGGCGTGTAGTACCAGGTGAAAGGCCAAGCGGATCCACGCGCCGGCCGTCCCCGTGAGCGGAGTGGAGGCTTGGCGGAATGCATGGCCGGTGCCGAGCACCGGGGGCTGGGGATCCGCGTCCAGAGTTCCAGGCCTCCGGCACCAGAGCGCCGCGATCGGGGGAGCAGGCCGTGCACACGGA
>JBMNTK010000193.1:0-7629 GCA_050945695.1 Anaerolineae bacterium
GGGGGAACCCAACACCCCGCGGCGGGGGGCAGTGGCCCCCGCCCGCCGCGCCATCGGTGAGGGCGCTGAGAGCTGATCTCTAGGACGGCGACAGACTCGATACCCAAGCCAGGATGTCGGCCACGTCCTGATCGCTAAGCTGCTCTGGCGGGAAAGCGGGCATGTCGCTCGGCCCTGTGCGGACGGTCTCCAGGACATGCTCAAAGGTGACATCGGCGCCAGCCAGAGCCGGGCCAATGCCTCCACCGGCTTCGGGCCCGTGGCAGCCGCTGCAGTTGGTCTCGAAGAGGACAGCGCCATGCTCGGGGTCACCCTCTGCCACAGCGGCTGGGGTTCCTTCGGCCGCAGCGGTGGGGGTGGTGTCAGCTTCGGGGGTCTCTGCGGCTTCACCGGTGGGGGTACCCTCAGCCTCAGCGGTGGGGCTGGCCTCGGCTTCAGGTGTCTCCTCGGCCGCGGCGGTCGGGCTCTCTTCGGCTGCTACCGTCGGGCTAGCCTCAGCCTCAGGCGTCTCCTCAGCCTCTGCTGTCGGAGTCTCCTCGGCGGCTACGGTGGGGCTGGCCTCAGCCTCAGCGGTGGGGGTCTCCTCGGCGGCCGTGGTGGGGCTAGGTTCGGCGGCGGCGGTCGGGGTTGCCTCAGCGGCTGCAGTAGGCGTGGCCTCGCCCAGACCGGGGGTCGGCGAACCGACCGCGGTAGTGCCGCAGCCGACCACCAGCGCGGCAAGGAACAGCACTAGAACGGGGATGGTAAACTTAGACATACAACAGTACCTCCATCAATATTGGCTCACAGAGTGATAAGCAGCGCAATGCAAGATAACGATCAGTGACCACGGCCCATAGAATGTCAGGTCGCCTGATGTTTGTCAAGCCCCCTGCCCGGCGCTCTCGGCGGCAGAGCCAGGTTTTGGTAGGATGGGGAGAGAACCTCACCCCCTTCCCCTCTCCTGAGCGGGGGGGTGAGGGGTTAGGTTAGCACTCCCAACCGGGACGTGAGGTCCTGCTCTGGAGGTGATCGGTGCGGTTGCGAACAGTGCCTGTGCTAGCGGCGGTAGCTCTGCTGGTCGGCTGTGGTCCGCTCGGGCCGGCGATGTCGCCCACGCCTACGGCGGCTCGCGCGACCCAGCTTCCCACGCCCGGGGCCTCGCCTATGCCCACACCTCCGGTAGTGGTGCGGGGACTGGACCTTGTCCCGGCCGAGGCGGTGGGCCCGGTGCTGGCAGCGGTGGCGGACTTGGCGGAAGGACAGGAGTTGCCGCCGGACGCCGAGGTAACCGTCACGGAGGTCCGGGAGGTGGAGTGGCCGGATGCCAGCCTGGGCTGCCCGCAACCGGGCATGGTGTACGCCCAGGTGATCACCCCGGGCTACGTGGTCGTGCTGGAGGTGGAAGGGCAGGAGTACGAATACCACACCGACAGCGCCCAAAGAGCGGTGCTCTGCCTGGGGCAACCGGAGAGGCCCACGGTTGAGGCTGGGTCGGCCACCCCGCCCAGCGGGGGCGCTACCACGGAGCCGAGCCGAGGTTAGCTCGGGCTAGGAGCGGGGAGTCCTGGAGGACCTGAGGCGTGAAGCGTGACACGTGAGGGGTTCGCCATCCCGAGGGGCCCCCCTGTCATCGCAAGGCGCCCGCTCGTCACCCCGAGACACCCACCCTGTGATCCCGAAACACCCACTCCGTCGTCCCAAGGCACCCACTCTGTCATCCCGAGCGAAGCGAGGGATCTACGGCCGGACGTAGCCCCCGAACGAAACTCGGGACTGCCGTGCCTGCGCCGACGCGGCAACTGGTGTGCTCCCCGCCCCCAGAGGGCGGACGGGGTCGTCCGCCCCTACCGGACTGCGGCACGGCAGTTCGTCACGTGTCACGCTTCACGTGTCACCAACAGGCGCGCGCACGCCTCAGCGATCAGGCAGGTCCGAGGCAGCAGATGCAACCGCCCTCGAATTCCCGAGTACTTGACCGGAGGGTCGGGTCGCGCTAGTGTGTTAACAGTGGTGTTTGATAGCTGTGTGCCGACGCACGCCGGGTCATGCCGACATGACCGGTTCGCCTTTACTGTTGGTAATGGAGGTTAGTGGTGAAGAGCGCTGCTCGTGTGTTGTTGCTGTTAGTGCTGGTTCTGACGCCGTGCCTGACGAGCCTGCCCGCATCAGTGCCGGCCTCGGCTCAGGCACTTACCGTGTGGCGGGGTGAGTACTTCCCCAACCGGGACCTGGCCGGACTCCCCGTCTTCGTCCGCGATGATGCCCAGATCAACTTCGACTTCGGGCTCGGCTCACCGGCGCCGGAGGTCCCGGCCGACAACTTCTCCGTGCGCTGGACCAGTGTCCAGATCTTCGGCGCCGCCGTACACCGCTTCACCGTGCAGGCAGACGATGGGGTCCGGCTGTGGATTGACGACCAACTGGTGATAGACCAGTGGCGGGAGCAGTCGGTCACCAGCTACACGGCCGATCGCTTCATGTCCGCCGGCCAGCATAGGCTGCGTCTGGAGTTCTTCGAGGCCACCGGCCTCGCCCAGATCCGGCTGACCTGGGAGCTACTGGAGCCGGCGCCCTCATCGCCAGGGGCGTGGCGGGGTGAGTACTTCCCCAACCGCGACCTAGCAGGAGCCCCGGTGCTCGTGCGAGATGACGCCCAGATCAACTTCGACTTCGGGTTCGGCTCACCGGGGCCGCAAGTGCCCGCAGACAACTTCTCTGTGCGCTGGACGAGCACCCAGACCTTCAGTGCCGGCCTACATCGCTTCACCGTGCAGACGGACGATGGAGCCAGGCTGTGGATTGACGACCAACTGGTGATAGATCAGTGGCGCATACAGGCACCGACGACCTACGTGGTGGATCGCTTCATGACCGCCGGCCAGCACAACCTGCGCCTGGAGTACTTCGAGGCGACCGAGCGGGCGGTGATCCAGCTCAGCTGGGAGCTCCTGCAAGCGGGGGCGCCACCGGTGGGGCCATGGCGAGCCGAGTACTTCGCCAACCGTGACCTGGCCGGTACCCCCACGGTGGCGCGGGATGAGGCCGAGATCAACCACGACTTCGGCCTGGGCTCTCCGGATCCGCGCATTCCCGCCGACGACTTCTCCGCCCGGTGGATGGCTTCGATCCAGCTGATGGCCGGGACCTACCGCTTCACCGCCGAGACCGACGATGGTGTGCGGCTCTACATTGACAACGTCCTGGTGATTGACCAGTGGCGCGAGCAGGCGCGCACTGCCCATAGCGTGGACGTTGTGCTCGCGGGCGGTACCCACTCGATCCGCATGGAGTACTTCGATCACCTGGGGTTTGCCTTCGCCCGTCTCAGCTGGGAGCGGATTGACGAGGAGGTGCTGCCGGGCGGCGGCAACATCGTCACCTGCACCACACCTCCGGGAAGGGTGTCCTGGATCAAGGTCTACCGCCTCCGAAACGGGCAGTGGATGGACATCAATCCGCACGGTTGGGGCCCTGTCAGCGAGTCGGGCTTCCTCAAGATAGACGGGATGCCCGTGGACGTGGACCGCTATGGGCTGCAGGGGCACCCTTACCGGGTGGAGCTCTACGTGGACGGTTCACTGGTGTGCGCGACCGGAGACACGGCTCAGGGCCAGCCGATGTTCCGGGTGCAGCCGGGGATGGATAACCAGACCCCTTGGGGTTGCCCCGCACCCACCTCGCCGGCCCAGTGCCCGGTGCCCGGGTTCCGGCCCTAACGGGTAAGGGCGCAGCGCGCCTTCTCGGCCCCTCTCGTTCCCACGGGAGGGGCCTTTTCGTCGCTGCCGGGGTTAGGCTTCGGCCGCTCCGCCCGTCAACGGGCATCCTCGGGCCCGGTTGCGGTGGCCTGGGTTACCTTGAGCCGGCCTTCCCTGAGTTCCCACACCTGTGTGGCCACCCGGCGCACGAACGTCCGGTCGTGGACGACGGCCAGTATGGTGCCCCCAAACTGAAGCAATGCCTCCTCGAAGCGCTCCCGCCCGGCGATGTCCAGGTGATTGATGGGCTCGTCGAGGAGCAGGAAGTTGCAGCCCTGGGCCACCAAGAGCGCCAGCATGAGCCGGGTCCGTTCGCCGAAGCTGAGGCTGCCGACGGGCACGAAGGCATCGTCGCCGGCAAAGAGGAAGCGGTGCAGGAAAGCCCGCACTTGGGTCTGATCGCTGCTGCCGGAAGCCTCTCGGATAACGTCGAAGGGGGTGCTCTCCAGGTCCAGGATCTCCTGCTCCTGGGCCAGGTACCCCAGGCGGATGTTAGCCCCTATGGTGATGCTGCCCGAGTCGGGCTGCAGCTCGCCGGCGATTAGGCGCAGGAGCGTGGTCTTCCCCGAGCCGTTGGGCCCCAGAAGAACAGCTCGCTCTCCGTGCATGAGGATGGCGCCCACGCCCCGAAGTAGGTGCTTGGAGCCAAACGATAGCCTCACGTCCTCCAGCCGCAGCACCTCCCGGGCACCGCTCCCATCGGAAGCTAGGTCCAGCTTGAGCCCCCACTGCTGCTGGGGCTTCTCCACCCGTTCCTCGGTGAGCAGGCGCTCGATGCGTCGCTCCAGGACCTTGGCTCGGGCCATGGTGCCTGAGGTCTGGTCGGAGAAGAAGCCTCGAGCGAACTTGTCGCCGTCATTGGCCTTGCCCCCGCGCCGCATGACCGCCTGGCCGCGCACCCGGCGCACGGCTGCCCGCAGCCGGGCAACCTCCTCTTGCTGGGCATGGTAAGCCTGCCAATGCTGCTCGATCTCCCGTTCCCGGGCCTGAACGTACTCGGAGTACCCGCCGGCGTAGGCGGTCAGCGTATGGTCGGTCGGGTCCAGGGCCAGGGTGCGGGTGGTGGTGGCGTCCAGGAAGGTGCGGTCATGGGAGACGATGAGGGCCGCTCCCTCGTAGTCCTGCAGCCATCGCTCCAACCAGTTCAGGGCATCAATGTCCAGGTGGTTGGTGGGCTCATCCAGGAGCAAGAGGGAGGGCCGAGTGGCCAGGAGGCCCGCCAGCCCCAGGCGGGTCTTCTGGCCGCCGCTCAGCCGGGCCACCGGCAGGTCGGGTGGCAGGTCGGCTAGGTCGAGGCCGGCCAAGGCGGCCTCTAGCCGAGCCTGGAGCTCATAGCCACCGGCCGCCTCGAAACGTTCTTGGGCCTGGGCGTACTCCTCGGTCAGACGTAGCACTGCTTCCGGGTCGGTGGTGATGGCCATGGTATCGGCCAGCTGCGCCATGCGTTCCTGGGCCAATCCGTGGTCTCCGGTGGCCCGTTGCAGTGCCTGGCGGATGGTATCGTCGGGCTCGAAGTTCAGGGCCTGACGCAGGTAGCCGAGAGCCGAGGACGGCGGGTTCAGCCGCACGCTGCCCTTATCGGGCCGCTCCAGCCCGGCGATGATGCGCAGCAGGGTCGTCTTGCCAACCCCGTTGGGGCCCACTAACCCGGCGCGCTCCCCTGGGCTGAGGGTGAATGAGACATCTGAGAGCACGGGCTGGGCGCCGTAGCTCTTCGAGACTCCTGAAACCTGTAGCATGCACTCCTCCACAGCGGCCCGCCGCCAAACAAAAAGACCGCGACATCAGCCGCGGCTTGCAGGTACTGGGCAGGAATGCAGTTGTGGTTCACAGGCAGAGCCGCGGCGACAGTGCGCCCCACGGCTCAGACGGCGGGCAGAGAGCGAAAACGTTGAGTCGGGGAACGCACTCAGTTTATGCGCACTGCTCTGCCGGCCACAGGAACCTCCAGGTGATGCTGGCCTTATTGTAGCCCATGGGGCCGCAGGGGGCAATGGGGGATGGGCGGGGCACTGTGCCCGCCCCCGTCGGTGCGTTCACGGGCGAGGGGCGTCGCCGGGGGCTGAACCCCCCGGCTACCTAGGCGAAGCCGGCCCTTCGGCCGGCTGGGGATGGATCCGCAACAGGCACAGGCGGCGCCAATAAGTGTAGGGGCGGACGACCCCGTCCGCCCCCATGGGGCAGGCGCGGTGGCCTGCCCCTACCCGGAGGTCGCCGGCGGCCGAACGCGCCAAGCGGGCGTCTTCAGGCGCCCGCGGCGTGGCCTTCCCTCTCCCACCCCTCTTTGAGCGCTGTTGCCGCCCCGCCCTCCGGGGTATCATAGGGGTGCGGGCGGGGTGACTTGCGCCCGTGTTCTAGCGCTGAGGGAGGCAACCATGTCCGTCACACCGGTGAAGGTGGGTCTGGTCGGTTCCGGCGTCATATCCGCCATCTATCTCAAGAACTGCGCGCGCCATCCCATCCTGGAAGTGGCCGCCTGCGCCGATATCATTCCGGAACGGGCGGCGGCCCGTGCTGAGGAGTTCGGGGTGTGCGCCTGCAGCGTTGATGAGGCGCTCGACGACCCCGAGATCGAGGTGGTGCTCAACCTCACCATCCCGCGAGCGCACGCGGAGGTAGGGATGGCGGCCCTGGAGGCAGGCAAGTCGGTCTACAGCGAGAAGCCTCTGGCCGTGACGCGCGAACAGGGGCGGGCCCTGCTGGCCCGAGCCGCCAGCAGCAAGGGCCTGCGAGTGGGTTGCGCTCCCGACACCTTCCTGGGCGGCGGCATTCAGACCTGTCGCAAGCTCATAGACGATGGCTGGATCGGTGAGCCGGTGGCGGCCACGGCTTTCATGATGAGCCACGGCCACGAGTCCTGGCACCCTGACCCAGAGTTCTACTACAAGCCCGGGGGAGGGCCCATGTTCGACATGGGGCCCTACTATCTCACTGCGCTGGTGAACCTCATGGGGCCGGTGCGCCGGGTCACGGGCAGCACTCGCGTCACCTTCCCCGAGCGCATCATCACCAGCACCCCTAAGTTCGGCTCGGTCATCCAGGTGGAGGTCCCCACTCACGTGGCCGGGCTGATGGACTTCTCCAACGGCGCCATCGGTACCATCATCACTACCTTCGACGTGTGGGCGGCCGAACTGCCCCGCATCGAGATCTATGGCACGGAAGGCTCCCTTCAGGTCCCGGACCCCAACACCTTCGGGGGTCCAGTCCGCGTGCGGCGGGCGGGCGCCAAGGAGTGGAGCGAGGTTCCCCTCACTCACGGCTACGCGGAGAACGCCCGGGGGGTGGGCCTGGCCGACATGGCCTACGCCCTGCGTAACGGCCGCCCTCACCGGGCCTCCGGTGACTTGGCCTACCACGTCCTGGACATCATGCAGGCCTTCCACGAGTCCTCCGACCAAGGCCGGCACATCGAGATTCAGAGCACGGTGGAGAGGCCAGAACCCCTGCCTCTGGGGCTTCGGGACTATGTCACCCCTTGGTGAGCCCCGGGTCGAGCTCCTGGGCGCCGATGAGCTGACGCCCGCACAGCAGCGCGCAGTCGAAGAGCTGGGAGGCGGTGAACTGGACGTGCACCCCATGCTGGCGCGGCTGGAGTGGGCGCCTGCCCATTGGCGGGTGCTGGTCAGCGTGGATGGCGAGGTAGTCTCGGGGCTCAAGCTCGTGGAGCGGGAGATCTCGGTCGGCGGGGCGCGGGTGATGGTCGTGGGCGTTGGCGATGTGGCCACACGCACGGCCTGGAGGCGCCGGGGCCTGGCGAGCCTGGCTCTGGCCCGAGCGGGCGAGTTCATCTGCGGGGGGGCGTCGGACCGGTATGGGCTGCTCTTCTGTGCCCCGGGCTTGGTCGGGTTCTACGGGCGCTTGGGCTGGAAGCGGATTGCGGCCCCTGCCT
>JBMNTK010000194.1:0-7616 GCA_050945695.1 Anaerolineae bacterium
CCGGCCCTGTCTACAACGCCGGAACCGTCGTTACCCTCACGCCTGTCCCTGCCGCCGGCTACCAGTTCTCCGGCTGGACCGGTGACAACGCGGCAGATCTGGTGGACAACGGCAATGGCACCTGGTCCATCACCATGGATGCCGACAAGAGTGTGCACGCCAACTTCCTCCTGGCTGCCTTCCCGACCTGGATCGCCTACAACGACCTGGCCTGGGCCTCCGGGCAGCCCAACACAAACATAACCACCTACACCATCCCCGGTGAGGGGACCAGCAGTGGGGGACTGGTGGACTTCCTCACCGGTGGCCCGGTCCCGGCGAGCGTCGTGGTCTCTGTCACCGGCAGTCCGGGTGTGCAGGTTTCTCAGAGCGGCTACTCCGGCTCCGAGGCCAATCCAGGCACCGATGCCTACGAGACCTTTCACGGCATCGCCGATAGCACGGGTGTGATCTACTACGGAAACACGGGGTGGTCGGTCACGCTAACCTTCACCGGCCTGGACCCGGCCGCAGAGTACACCTTCGCTACCACCGCCAATCGCAACAACAACACCAGCGACTACCTCGACCGTATCTCGCGGTTCACCATTTCGGACGTCGACTCGGCCGTCAACGCCAGCACCAATGGCGTCACCGTGCTCGACAACCTGTCGGTGGCCTTCAGCACCGGTTACAACACCGAGAATGGCTACGTCGCCCGGTGGACCGGCATTCGTCCCGGTGAAGACGGGGACTTCACTGTGACCATCCAGGCCCACGGCCGCAACGAGGCCTACGGTCCCAGCGTGTTCATGCTGGCGCAGGGAGGCGGGGGGCCCGTGAACCATGCCCCGGACGCTCCGGCAGTGGTCCAGCCCGTGGATGGCGCCACCGGCGTCGCCACCGACCCCACGCTTGAGGTGGCCGTCTCCGACCCTGATGGCCAGACCGTGGACGTCACCTTCTATGGCCGCGAGGTCGGTGCGGGCGGCGAAGTGGGCGAGCCCTTTACCATCATCGCCATTCCCGATACCCAGATGGCCACACAGGGCTATCCGCAGAACTTCACCGCTCAGACCCAGTGGATCGTCGCCAACGCAGCGACGGAGAACATCGTCTTCGTCACCCATCTGGGTGACATAGTCAACGTCGCCAACCAAGAGACCCAGTGGCAGAATGCGAACGCTGCCATGGCTGTGCTGGATAACGCCGGCATCCCCTATAGTGTGGGCCCCGGCAACCATGACTTGACCATCTTCTCCTCGCCGACCTACTACCCCAAGTACTTCGGTGTCGACCGCTTCACTGGCAAGCCGTGGTATGGTGGGGCCTACGATCCTGCCAACAACTACGACAACTACTCGCTCTTCAGCGCCTCGGGGATGGACTTTATCCTCATCAACTTGCGCTACAATCCTGACACCGCGGTGCTCAACTGGGCCGACGCCCTGCTCAAGACTTACTCCGATCGCCGCGCGATCGTCGTGAGCCACTCCATCCTCAACGTGAACGACAGCTGGACAGGCGAGGGCAGCACCATCTTCAATGCCCTCAAGGACAACCCCAACCTGTTCCTGATGCTCTGCGGCCACATGCACTCCGGTAGCGATGGAGCCGCGCAGCGCGCCGATAAGGGTGATGATGGGCACACCATCTACTCGGTGCTGGCCGACTATCAGGACTTCCCCAACGGCGGCAGCGGCTACCTGCTCAAGCTGCGGTTCGTGCCCGGCGAAGACAGCATCGACCTGGAGACGTACTCGCCGGTCCTGGACTCATCGCTCAGCGGTGAATACGACCCCGCCACCCTCGTCTACGACATGGGAGGGACGGGCGCTGCCCCGTTCGTCGAGATCGGCACCGTGTCGGGTGTCGCCAGCGGCACCACTGCCTCTCTTACCTGGAGCGGTCGCCTGCCCAACACGGAGTACGAGTGGTACGCCGTTGCCTCTGACGGCGCCAAGTCGACGCAGAGCGCGACGTGGTCCTTCACCACCGCCGGCGTCACTAACACCGCTCCGGTCCTGGACCCCATCGGCGACAAGAGCGTGGACGAGTTGGTCAATCTAGCCTTCACAGCCTCCGCCACCGACCCTGAAGGGGACAGCTTCACCTTCGCTCTGGCGGGCGCTCCCGAAGGCGCCGCGATCACAGCCGACACCGGCGTCTTCTCCTGGACGCCCACCGAGGCGCAGGGTCCCGGAAACTACGAGTTCTCCGTAGTGGTCTGTGACGACCGCGCCCCCGAGCTCTGCAATCAGGAGGACATCACTGTCACCGTCAACGAGGTGAATGTCGCTCCCGTCCTCGCCGCCATCGATGACAAGGCGGTAGATGAGCTGACTGAGCTGACCTTCACCGCCAGCGCCATCGACGACGACATCCCGACCAACATCCTCAACTTCAGCCTGGAGAACGCTCCCAGCGGAGCCTCCATCGATGCCTCTACAGGTGCCTTCTCCTGGACGCCCTCCGAAGCTCAGGGGCCAGGTGAGTTCACTTTCACCGTGAAGGTGTGCGATAACGGCAGTCCGGTACTCTGCGATCAGCAGCAAATCACTGTCACCGTCAACGAGGTGAACCAGCCGCCCACAGCGGACTCCCAGTCGCTCACCACAGCGCAGGACACGCCGCTGGGCATTACCCTCACAGGCTCGGACCCTGACGGCCATGACCTAAGCTTCGCCATCGTTGACGAGCCTCAGCACGGAACCTTGTCCGGCACTGTGCCCCATCTGACCTATACCCCTGGTACGGGCTACTACGGCACCGACACCTTCACCTTCAAGGTGAATGACGGCATGGCCGATAGCCCGCCAGCTACGGTCAGCATCTCAGTCACACCGGAGGACTACGCGCTCATCGTCACCGCAAACGGTAACGGCAGCGTGCAGGCCGACCCGGACAAGACCGTCTATCACTACGGCGATGTGGTGGAGTTGACTGCGACCGCGGACCCCGGCTGGAGCTTCTCTGGCTGGTCGGGAGACGTGAACAGCACTGACAACCGCCTTACCATTACCATCTACGGCAACGTCACGATCGCCGCTACATTCACGCAGGACGAGTACACCCTCACTCTGGAGCGAGTCGGAAGCGGTCTGGTTAGCGCCAGGCCAAGTCAGGACACCTACCGGTACGGAGATGAGGTCCAACTGACGGCCGTTCCCAACCCGGGATGGAGCTTCTCCGGCTGGAGTGGCGGGCTGAGTGGAACCGACAACCCGGCTACGCTGATCATCGAAGGCGACACTACGGTCACCGCCACCTTCACCCAAGACGCCTACACCCTCTCCATCAGCACCGTTGGCGAAGGTGTGGTGCAGGTCGACCCCGACCAGACCACCTATCAGTACGACGATGAGGTGGTGCTGACGGCCATCCCCGAGACCGGCTGGGTCTTCTCCGGCTGGTCCGGTGACGTCACCAGCAGTGACAACCCCCTGACCATCACCCTCAAAGGGAGTGTCACGGTCACCGCTACGTTCACGCAGATGGCGCCCACGTGCTACGCGCTCACCCTGAGCCACACCGGCCAGGGCAGCGACCCCGTCGCCAGCCCTGCCAGCTCCGCGGGCTGCCAGGCAGGCTACTACGTGGCTGGCGAGGTCATCTCGCTCAGTGCAGCACCGGCTGCCGGCTGGCAGATCAGCGGCTGGACAGGCACGGATGACGATAGCAGCCCTGCCCCCACCAACACGCTGACCATGCCCGCCAGTGATCACCAGGCCAGCGTCGCTTACACTGAGATCCCGCCGACCTGCTACGCGCTCACCCTGAGCCACACCGGCCAGGGCAGCGACCCCGTCGCCAGCCCGAGCCACTCGGCCGGGTGTGAGGCCGGGTACTACGTGTCCGGAGAGACCATCTCGCTCAGCGGAGCTGTGCCCGCCCCCAACTGGCGAATCGCCGGTTGGACAGGCACAAGCGACGACAGCTCCACGAGTGGGGTCAACAGCCTGGTCATGCCTGCGCATGATCACATGGCCGGTGTCACCTACATCGAAGTACCGGAGGCCCCGGAGACCCCGGACCCTCCAGTCTCTGGAGTGAGCGTCTACCTTCCGCTAGTGCTTCGGAGCCAGTAGGCTTACTAGAGGCAGGCATCGGCAGCCTCTGCCTCTAGGTACACCACAGTCAGACAACGAACCCGGCCGCGGCCGGGTTCGTTGTGTCCGGTCGCACCGCGGGCCCGGGGGTACTGTCGTCGCACATGACAAAACCGCGATTCTGAGGCATTGTTCCCGCCGGGCCGGAGCCCCGGCTCACTTACTATAGCGAGGACGGCTATGGCACCCGAAACACGCGCGCTGGACGCTCAGGCAGCCGCACAGCTGCGTCAGTTCTATCAGGATCACCTCTTCAAGCACCTACTGCCCTTCTGGCTGGATAAGGCCATTGATCGCGAGCACGGTGGCTACTTCACCGGCTTCTCCAACTCCGGCGGCAAGCTGCTGCACACCCACAAGTTCACTTGGTCTCAGGGGCGCTTCGTCTGGGTATGGGCCCGGCTGGCCTGCCAGTTCTCCCACCTGCCCCAGGCGCCCCAGTACCTGCAGCTGGCCCGCTCCGGAGCCGATTTCCTCATGGAGCACGCCCTCCTGCCCAACGGTCACGTCTCCTTCATCCTAAGCCGGGAAGGCGAACCCATCCTTCTCGATGCCCAGGGCAACCCCAGAAAGGCCGGGGCGGGCGAGACCTACGATACCAGCACCTTCGCCGACTGCTTCGTCATCTACGGGCTCTCGGAGTACGCCCGCGCCGCCCAGGACCGGCGGGCCTTCCAGTTCGCCCTCGACCTCTACGACTCCGTCCAAGCCCGGCTGGCCCAGAACGCCTTCCGCACCGATCCCTACCCCACCCCCGAGGGCTACAAGCAGCACGGCATCCCCATGATCATGCTGGAGGTCACTCGGGAGCTGGCCATCACCTGCGAGGACTTCGACCCGGACCGGAGCCTCCGGCTTCATGCCCAGGCGGCCGACTTTGCCCAGCAGGTCATGTATCAGCACCGGCAAGAGGACACTAACATCGTCATTGAGTTCCTGGGAGAGGACAACCAGATCCGTAACAACATCCTGGGCACCTACATCAACCCCGGGCATACCCTCGAGTCCATGTGGTTCGTGCTCCACTACGCCGAGAGCGCCGGCGACGACAAGATGAAGCAGGAAGCCGTAGAGACCATCCGGCGGGCTCTCGAACTGGGTTGGGATGACCAGTATCCGGGCCTATTCCAGTTTGCCCACATGGAGGGCGGCCGTCCCCGCGGGCCCATCCCTCGCGGGCTGGAAGGCCACCCCATGATCCGCAAGCTCCAGGATGACTGGGATGCCAAGCTCTGGTGGGTGCACTCCGAGGCCCTCTATGCCTTGCTCCTGGCCCAATACTACTTCCAGCCCGACTGGGCCGCCGAGTGGTACTGGCGCCTACACGACTACACCTTCGCCACCTACCCCGCCCCGGAGGGTGAGTGGGTCTCCATTCGCAACCGCGACAACACCCCGGTGGATAAGGTGGTGGCCCTACCGGTGAAGGATCCGTTCCACGTACCTCGGGCCTTCATGCACATCGTGAGGCTGTTGAGCATGCCAGACTGGGGCGCCTAGACGCCCCCTGCCGCATCGCACCAGGAGGAGTCACTATGGCCGGCGAGCAGCTATTCCACGGACCCCTGCGGGTCAGCTCGGTCAACCCCCGCTACTTCACCGACGATCGCGGTAAGGCCATCTACCTTACCGGCTCGCACACCTGGGCCAACTTGGTAGACATCCAAAGGGAGGGCGATCCTCCCTTCGACTACCAAGAGTACCTGGACTTCATGGAGGCCCATGGCCACAACTTCATGCGGATGTGGACGTGGGACCACACCGAGATGGCGCCCTGGACGGAGGAGAAGCTCTACTTCTGCCCCATGCCCTATGCCCGTACCGGCCCCGGACTGGCGCTGGATGGCAAGCCCAAGTTCGACCTGAGTCGCTGGAACCAGGCCTACTTCGACCGCCTGCGCTCGCGGGTGGAGGAGGCGGGCCAGCGGGGGATCTACGTCTCCATCATGCTCTTCGAGGCCTGGTGCCTGCGCCACGCCCACCCCGAAGCCGACCCTTGGCCCAGCCACCCCTACAACCTGCTCAACAACATCAACGGGGTGAACGGCGACCCCAACGGGGACGGCAAGGGCGACGTCTACACCCTGGACGTGCCGGAGGTGGTCGAATACCAGAAGGCCTACATCCGCAAGGTGGTGGATACGGTCAACGACCTGGACAACGTCCTCTTCGAGATCATCAACGAGACCATGGACGATGAGCGAGGGGTGGCCTGGCACTCTCACATGGTGGACTACGTGCACCAGTACGAGCGCTCCAAGCCCAAGCAGCACCCGGTGGGAATGACCTCCGACGGCGGCCCCCACTACAACCCCATACTCTTCGCCAGCAACGCCGATTGGATCTCGCCCAGTGTGCGGCCGGGAGAGGACTACCGCTACGACCCGCCCGCGGCGGACGGCACCAAGGTCATCATCGCCGACACCGATCACATCTGGGGAACGGGCGGTACCTATCAGTGGGTCTGGAAGTGCTTCCTGAGAGGGATGAACCCCATCTTCATGGACCCCTGGGGCCCCCTGCCCTCCTGGCGCGATGACTCCCGCCGGGCCTTTGACCGCAGCCTGCTCATGACCCGCAACTTCGCGGACTGGGGCCTGCTGCGAGCCAACCTGGGCTACACCCGGCGGTTTGCCCAGCGCCTACCCCTGGACTCGATGATGCCGCACGGGGAACTGGCCAGCTCCGGATACTGCCTGGCCGCCCCCGGGCAGGTGTACCTCGTGTACTCTCCGCTGGACGCCCAACTGTGGGTAGACCTCTCGGCCGCCTCGGCGACGATGGCGGTGGAGTGGTTCTACCCCCGCACGGGCGAGCAGGTGACATCACCGGCCGTGGCCGGGGGGCAGCGCTACAGCTTCGTCTCGCCCTTCGGCCTGGACTCGGTGCTACTGCTCAGGGCCCGAGGCTGACGCAGCGCCACGGCACCGTATGTAGGGGTGCACTTGCCTCACGCCCCTACTTACGGTAGCTTCCGGTCTGCGAGTGCGGCAAGTGAAGTGGTATAGTTGGGTTTAGCATCCGGCATTACCCGATCGGACGATCCCGCGTGCTAGCTAGCGCGGCAGACGCCGGGTAGCTGGAAGGGGAGATCATGGCTGTTATCTACAAGTTGCGCCTTGTGCTCGAAGAGCAGCCCGAGGGCGGATACACGGTGACCAGTCCCGCGCTTCCGGAACTGGTCACTGAAGGCGACACCATCCAGGAGGCTATCGCCAACGCGAGCGAGGCTCTCAAGGCCGTCATCGAGCTCTATGAGGACCTAGGCCGACCCCTGCCAGAAGGGCTGCAGCCCGCTGAAGGGAATAGGTTTATGTTCGAAACCATGGTAGCGGTTGCGTGAAGTACCGCGAGGCAGCACAGAAGCTAAGGCTGCTGGACCTTGACCGGGCGAGCCGGCAGCATTGCCTTCCCCTCACTTGATTGCTTGCTTCTTCCCCCGCGCAACCTCACTGGAGGCACCCACGGCCCTAGCGCGTGGGGCTCGCCGGTAATGTCATCCCGAGCGAAGCGAGGGATCTACCCCAC
>JBMNTK010000195.1:0-7473 GCA_050945695.1 Anaerolineae bacterium
CCCAGGACCCGGTTGAGCAACTGCGAGACCTGCCTGGTGACGGACTGCTTGACCTCCAGGGGGAACTCACCGATGTAGCGCAGGTCCACGGCTGCCGCATCGAGGGCAGGGACGCCCCCGCGATAGAAGCCATCGGCCGAGGTGAAGGTCACCGCCAGGCCGGTCTCGGGCTTGTCCATGGTCTCAGCCAAAATGCGGCCCAGTTCACTCTTGATCTGCTCCTGCTCAGCCTGGGAGCAGGCTCTTCCGGTCACGATATTGCACCAGGGCATTTGGGTCCTCCGGGAATGGCCTCTACACGAGGGGATAGGGCCTGCGTATAGCAGGGCAAACCGACGGTGTCAACGAACCAAACGTTGGGCGGGAACTCGTAGTTCCCGCCCGATCTGCGTACTCGCCTAGTGCTCCCGGGGAGCGACCCGACGGGCCCACAGGTCGTCACCGGTCTCCACCTCGAACATGCTGGGCAACCAGTGATGGAAGTTGTCGCCCGCCTGGCGCAGGTGCTGGTAGAGCCGGCTCATCAGCTCACGCTGGATGTCCCGATAGGCCGGATGGCCGTAGACGTTGTTTAGCTCGTAGGGATCGGCTTCCAGATCGTAGAGCTCGTTGACGTCCGGTGGGTTGACCACCAGCTTGTGCGTCCGGGTGCGGATCATCCGCTGCGGATAGGGGAAGTGATGCCCGTGGAACTCGGCGAAGGCAGCGTCGGACCACTCCGCCTGGGGGTCGCGAAGGAGTGGCGCCAGGCTGCGGGCATCCAGGTGCTCGGGTACCGGCACCCCTGCCACCTCCAAGCAGGTCGGCATCAGGTCCACTAGCGTCACGGGAGCATCGCAGACGGCCCCCTGGGGCGTCACCCCTGGCCAGCGGGCGATGAGGTTGATGCGGTAGGTGTCGTCGTACATCATGGGGCCCTTGTCCGCCAGGCGGTGGTTGCCCACAAACGCACCGTGGTCGGCGGAGAAGAACACCGCCGTATCATCGGCCAGGCCCAGCCTCTCCAGCTCCCCCAGTATGCGCCCGATCTGCTCGTCAATGAGGCTGGTGTAGCCCCAGTAGGCGGCTACCACCCGCTGCCACACCGGCCAGGGGTAGGAGTCCACCGCCCAGTGCTCGTTGTAGCGCCGGTGCACGGCGGGCTTGCCGGCGAAGGTCTCTGCCATGGAAGGATGGCGCTCCACCAGCCCGGGATCATAGCGCTCCAAGACCTCCCTGGGTAGGAAGTAGGGCAGGTGGGGCCCAAAGAAGTGACAGGCCAGGAAGAAGGGGGCGCCGGTGCGCTCGCGCCGCTCGGCATAGCGGTGCAGGGCCTCGATGGTACGCTGGGCCAGATAGTGAGGGTAAGTGGCCGCCACCGGTGCCTCGTGCACGCCCATCATGGGCAGGGAGGGCTTGCCGTTGGGGAAGGTGCCCCGCACCTCGTCCCGGACGGAGGAGCGGGGCAGGCCCCGCTCCTCCAGGTAGGCCAGGTAGTCAGGGTGCTCGTAGTCCGGCGCCCAGCCGGCGATGTGCTCGCCCTCGAAGCCGTAGAACCCCGGCCCCCGTTCCACCCCGACGTGCCACTTGCCCACGTTGCCGCAGACGTACCCGGCCGGCTGCAGGTACCAAGGCAGCAGGCGGTTGTGGTCCGGGATCTCCCAGGGGTAGCCCACGTTGCGCTCGAAGTTGGCCAGCAGGCCGTGGCGGAAGGGAGCGTAGCCGGTGAGCAGGGAGGCGCGGGCCGGGGTGCAGATGGACGTGTTGGTGATGGCCTGGGTAAAGCGGACGCCCTGGCTGGCCAGCCGGTCCAAGTGCGGCGTACGGCACACGGGGGCGCCGTAGCAGCTCAGCGTATCCCAGCGAAGCTGGTCCATGGTCAAGAGAAGTATGTTCTGCTGTGCCACGGCGTCTCCTACGCGATTGGGCTAGCCACTCGATCAGGCCGGCAGGGGGACTACCACCCCTCGACTGCGGTTGAAGACCTCCCACATGCTCTGACCCGTCCAGCGGACGGTGAAAGCGTCCACCCGTTCGCCGTCTCCCAGGACCTCGAGCGGGCCCGGTTCGCGCCGCTCAATCTCGAGCACTACCGGCGGCTGGGCCACGAGGGGCTTGATCTCACCTGCCTTAGCCACCGCCTCCTGGATGCGCTCCCGGATCAGCCTGCGGGCATCCACCGGGGCCAGGTGGATGGCGGCAAGCTCAGACAGCCCTTCCTTCACGGCGGCGCTCACCATGCCCGGCACCCACTCTTCAGCCTCCCGGCAGGCATGCAGGTCACCGGAGGTGAATATCCAGGGGATGCCCAGCTCGCCCGCGAGGTAGGCAGCCAGTTCCATCTCGCCCACTTCCCGACCATTGACGCGGTAGGCCTTGATGGACTTGCTCATGGTGTGGCAGAGATTGGCGTTTGGGGTGTCGCTCATGGCGTGCATCCCCACCTGCACCAGCGCATCGCAGCGGCGAGAGATGCCCACCATCCAGTGAGGACGGTTCAGCCCCCTCACGATCTTCACGCCCGAGATCAGCTCCTCAGGCAGGATGGTGCGCCCGGCGCCGTGAGCGTCGTTGACGATGACCTCCTCTACCCCGGCTGCAAACAGGCCTTCGCAGGCTGCGTTCACCTCTCCGGTGAGGAGCCGCTGCACCTCGGAGCGCTCGTAGACGCCCTTGGCCAGGTTGGCGTAGTCGAAGTGGCGCGGGTCCCAGTTATCTACCCCCGCCACACCTTCCATGTCGGTGAACATGTAGACAGACTTGACAGGCTTCACGATCCCCCCAGGACTCGGTTGGATGGTTAGAACAGCACAGGATGATACCAGCAGAGGCCGGGCCCGTCAATGCCGGCTCGAATCGCCCCTCACATGCCTAGGACCCTCTTGAGCGGCTCGATCTCCTCTGGGCTCGACACCATGATGTAGAGATACAGTCCCCGGCTGTCCAGGTAATCTAGCAGCAGGCGCACCTCATCAGGAGTGAAGGACCCCCGGATCAGCAGCGGCTTTCCGGCATTCTGGATCTTGGCGTAATAGGGGATCATCTCCTCCAGGGACGGGCCGCTCACGTCGCGGTTGTACTCGTAAGCCGCGATCTCATCCACCTCCAATATGGCGTCCAGGACGAAGTTGGAGGTGGAGTGCAGGTGGATGAAGGCGCACTCGTACCGGGAGGCCCACTCCCGGTCCACCGGCTGGAGCAGCTCTCGGTACAGCTTGGGCGAGAACAGCCCGGTGGCGTCCTCCTGCATCCGGACAATGGGCCCAGGCGCCCACAGGGAGTACTGGGCGTCGAAATACCCACCGTGCCAAAGGGGAATGATCTCCCAGACGGCATCGCGAACGGTGCAGAAGAGCTCCATCATGCGGAAGAAGAGATCGCGCAGTCTCTCGGGGGCATCGTAGAAATCGTGGATCATGTTGCCGTGCCCACGGAAGATGGCCGCCAGGTCGGAAGGTCCGCTCATGGTGCCGTGGCTGACGGGGTAGCGGCCCCCTGAGGCTTCGACCAACACCCGGACGAAGTCAAGGTACTTGGCGAGCCAGGGATGATTGGGATCCAGGTAGAGGTGGTCGAGCTCCCCCCAGGACAGGTCCAGGTCCGGCGCCAGCGTGCTCTCCTCCAGGATGCGCAGGGGAGCGCCGAGCAAGGGCGGCAGCCACATCACCGCCTGGGAGGGGCAGGCTCCCCGGATGATGTCGTCCTCGATGGTCTCGCCCTCGCGCAGCAGCCGCTCCTGGTCCTCGACGAAGTCGGGGGGATGGATCATGTCCACGGTGAGCCAGTAGTGATCCCGCCAGGCCCGGGAGGCAGCGAACTCGTGCATCGGGAACCAGGTCTTGAGGGAGAAGCCCACCAGGGGTCGGTCCACCGCCTCGCGGTTCCAGAACCGCCGGTAGCCCTCGATCTTGGCGGGGTCATTGCCGAAAGGGTACGCCATACGATTCTGCCTCCGTAGGGGGATTCGATACGGACAACGCAACGAGCGCCCCTCAGGGCTTGGCCGCGTGTAGCCAGAGGATAACACGCCCCCAACCGACGGTGAAGCTCGCCGCCGCGCCGGGGGCTCACGCAAAGGCGCGAAGGCGCTAAGTGGAGCCCTCGACTCAAGTCGGAGCTGCTGGGCCTGGACGCCCGGCCGTCCAGGTTTCACAGCAGAGCTGTGAACGTGGTCACGGCTGCGCCGTGACCGTCCAGCGCGGACGCCGGAGATAGGTGCGGTCATGGCAACCTGGGATGCGCACCGGTGCCAGTCTTCCCTCAGGCGGTTCAGATGCCCTCTTGAGGAGTCCGCGCCCCCAGGCGCGGCTTTGTGCGCGCGTGGGCGCGCGCACTTCTCAGTGGTTGGCGACGCCGAGGCAGATCAGTGTGCGGCGTCCGCGTAGGCGGACGCCCGGCCGAAGGCCCGTTAGCCCCGAATTCCATTCGAGGGCTCCCGCCAGCCATGGATCCCTCGCTTCGCTCGGAATGACACGGGGGAGCGCCTCAGCGATTGGGGTGGCCCCGGTCACCACGCAACCTCCCCAATGTCTTGCCAAGGGACCGCGACAGGCGTACATTCTTGAGGTATTTGGTCGCTAGTCGAGACCAATGGTAACGGTGGATGCACTGAAGTGGCGATGGGCCGGCAGGACTGGCAGCCGGTCGGCGCCACGTTTGTTTGCTACTGCAGCGCGAAAGCAACTGCGTAAGGAGCCAAGTTCGCCTGCGATCAGGTAGGCCGCAGGCGGGCCTCCCCTAGCCGCGCGTCATGGGTTCAGGACGCGCGGAGGTGAGCCCCCAACCCACCCCCTATTGCAGTGTAAGGCGTCCTTCAACGAGGTATTTCCCTATGGCGTCTAGCCAACTGAAGCGTATTCTTATCGGTACCCCATTCCCCCTCTCGTCCGAGCGACTCGAGCGCCTGGACACAGTCCGGGGGCTGGCCATATTCGCCTCGGACACCATCAGTAGCAACGCCTACGCCACCGAGGCCATCATGGGGATACTGGTGGTCCTCGGCAGCGGGGCCCTGTCACTGGCCTGGCCCATTGCCTTGGCGATCGCGGCCCTAGTGGGCGTCGTGGTCTTCAGCTACGTCCAGACCATCATGCACTACCCCCGCGGGGGCGGGGCCTACTTCGTCGCCAAGGACAACCTGGGCGTCACGCCCTCCCTCCTGGCGGCGGGCGCCATCCTGCCGGCCTACATCCTCACGGTAGCGGTGTCAGTCGCCGCCGGTGTGAGGGCCGTCACCTCAGCCTTTCCGGGGCTCATTGAGTTCCGGGTGCCCCTGGCATTAGCCGTCGTCGTCCTGATCACCTGGATCAACCTCCGGGGCCTGCGGGAGAGCGGCACCATATTCGCCCTTCCCACCTACGCCTTTACGCTGGGCGTGTTGGTGGTGATTGCCATCGGGCTGGCACGCCACTTCGGGTGGTTCGGAGCGGCACCGCTGCCGGTACAGCCGGAGGGGGTGGTGCCGACCGCCGACATTGCCGGCCTGGCCTATGCCTGGCTGATACTGCGGGCCTTCTCCGCCGGATGTACGGCCCTGACCGGTATCGAGGCGGTGGCAGACGGGGTGCAGGCCTTCAAGCCGCCTGAGCCAGTCAACGCCATCAAGGTCATGATCACCATGGGCCTGCTCTCCATGGCTCTCTTCCTGGGCATCTCCTACCTGGCCACGAACATGCGCATCGTGCCCACCCAGGCCAACAGCGTCCTGTCCCAGATGACGGAGCAGATCGTCGGGAAAGGGTTCCTGTACTACTGGGTGCAAGTGTTCACGGCCCTCATCCTGTTCCTAGCTGCGAACACTGGCTACCAGGACTTCCCACGCCTGAGCGCCTTCCTGGCCAGAGACGGCTTCATGCCCCGCTGGCTCCAGAACCGGGGCGACCGCCTGGTGTTCAGCTCCGGCATCGTCACCCTTTCGGTGCTCGCCTCCATCATCATCGTGGTGTTCGGCGCTGACGAAATCGCCATGCTCCCGCTGTACGCCACGGGCGTCATGGCCAGCTTCACCTTGTCCCAGGCGGGCATGGTACGTCTGATGGAGAAGGTGGGGCGAGTGCCCCCGGGTCAGACGGTGGATACCGGGGTGACTACCATCCGCTTCGAGCCGGGCTGGCGATGGAAGCGGGCCGTCAGTGCCGTCGGCAGCGTGGTCACCTTCGTTGTGCTCATCATCCTGGCTACCACTAAGTTCTTGGACGGGGGCTGGATAGTTGTGGTCGCGGCTCCCTTGCTGGTGCTGCTCTTCCGTGGCATCCACAACCACTACCTGGATGTGGCCGCCAAGCTAAGCACTCGCACCCTGGAGCCGGAGGACCTGTCCGAGGTGGCGGACGTGGTCATCATTCCCATCGCCGACGTCCACCGCGGGACGCTGCGGGCACTCAAGTATGCCCGCCGGCTCAGCAACGACATCCGGGTGATAAACGTCAGTCAGAGCCCAGAGGCAAGGGAGCGCATCCGGGAACGCTGGAACCGGTTCCCAGAGCTGACCAGAGGGGCCAAGCTGATCTTCATTGACTACCAGTACCGAGACATCCTGGAGCCCATGATCAAGTACATCCAGCACGTCAACAACGTGGAGTTCCCGGACCAGTTGACCACGGTGGTGGTGCCAGAGTTCATCCCCCATTCGTTCCTGGACCAACTCCTGCACAACCAGACGGCCAACCTGTTGCGCTGGCGCCTGCGGCCCTACCCGGATGTGGTCATCATCCAGGTGCCGCATCACGTGTAGCGGGGAGGGAGGGGAGGCACCCACCCCTCTCCCACCGTGTGAGAGAGGGGTGGAGAGATTAGTGCGGGGTTACGTCAGCCGTGCCAGCCACTCGTCCAGATCTCGGGCCAGAACCGCGTTCGTGGGGCGCACGGCCTCGGCGTAGGCGGCCAGTGCCTTCCGGGCCGCCGGATCGCGGCCCGGCCGCAGGACGAAGTAGTCGCCGTCTAGCTCCTCATTAGTGCTCGTCTTGCGCACCCGATACTTGTCGTAGAGTCCCTTAGGTTCTTCCATCTCCGCACCTCTAACGCTACACCAACGCTAGGATCACCAATACTTAGGCCTCATCTGACCCATCCCTGATATATCTCATACAGGTGTCAGATGTAAAGTGACTTTCATATCTCCGCTGCGCGCGGACCGCCGGTCCTTACCGGAACGCCACCGGCTTGAGCGTCCAGGACTGGAGCCGTGTATAGGCAGCGTGCCGGCTTACGTCCAGGTCGGGCTTGTGCATCCAGCCCGGCACCCCTTCGCTCACCTCCAGGGCCAGGGTGTCTCCCACCGCCGGCACCTCCGGGCCAGGGGTGAGTTCCACCTCTTCCGCGCCTGGGTGGACGCGCAGGGCAGCCAGGGCCCGGTACAGAGTGCCGATACCGACGTCCAGCAGCCCCATTCGCACCTTGGCCGGCAGCCGGCCCTGCTCCTCCACCGAACGCACCACCGCCCCGGCCGCGTCCGCCACCTGGTCGGCACCCACCATGATGGGCACGGGCAGCTTG
>JBMNTK010000196.1:0-7413 GCA_050945695.1 Anaerolineae bacterium
ATCTACCTCGCCCGCCAGCCGGAGATTCCTCGCTTCGCTCGGAATGACAACCATCCGCGCCCTTTCGCGGCTTGGCGCCTTTGCGTGAGGACCCCTCGCTCAGCGGTTCCGCAACCGCTCCTCCTCCCAGGCGGCGAAGTCTGCCGGTGGGTGGACCGTCTGCGCCGCGGGCAACCGACTCAGGCTCGCAGCGCCACTGGGGCACCCGGTGACGCACAGCCCACACCCTATGCACCGCTCGGCCAGCACCCCGTATCCGTCCTCACCCTCGCTGATGGCCCCCACCTGGCAGCGTTGCGCACACCGACCGCAAGCCGTGCACGTACCACGCTCGATGCTCGCCACGTAGTTGGGCCGCGCCATCGAGCCGGCCAGGCCGTACTCCGTGATGCCCCGCAGGATGCCACAGCAGCACCCGCAGCAGTTGCACACGTACCCCAGGCCCTCGGCCACGTTGCTCACCGAGTGCACCAGCCCCACCTGCTCTGCCTCGTCCAGCAAGGCCAGCGCCTCCTCTCGGGTGAGGCTGTCGGGGCCGGGGGCGGCCTCCCGGCCGGAGAACGACAGGCAGTTGTGGACGGGAAAGCGACAGGTGCGGCCCAGTTTGGCCTGCTGAACCCGGCAGATGCAGTCACTCACCTCGAAAGACCGGGCCTGGAGCAGGATGGCCCGCACATCATCATAGGGCAGGATCCATTCTGTCCGAACTGAGCCCAGCGCGGGGATGACCCGGTGGAGGGCCGGCTCCGGCCCCATGATGCCCGCCGCCCCGCCCTGGGCCATGTAGTCCTCCACCAGGTGGGCCAGTTCGTGGTCCAGGATGTCCTTCTGGGCCTCGTAGATGCCGACGATGAAGGGAGCCAGGCGGAAGCGGGAGGTCCCACCCTGGCGCTCGAACCAGACCATGCCCCGCCGAGCCATGGCCATCAGCGCCCGGCGGGCCTGAGCTACGGATAGCCCCGCCCGCTCGGCGATTATCTCCAGCGGCTCCATCTCCCGGGTGAGCAGCGCCGCCAACCCGGCCTGCTCTGGGGTGAAGATGCGCTTCAGGATGGCGATCTCTACCCCCGAAGCGGTCCTCGGGAAGCCGTTGGGCAGCCTATCCAGCGCCTCCGCCAGCCGCTCGTACACGTCAGCCCCCATCTCTCCCCCCTGTCGCTGATTGCTCATACCTGAAGTTTGCGTGCCGTCCTCGGTTGGGCCAAGCTTCTGGCCGATGCCCGGCCCACCCGGACGTGACCAGTGTACTCCAGGAGCAACTAGCATACCTATGAGCCATCTACGCCGCGACCGTCTGGCCGTCGCCGCCTTCGTGGGGGCGGGTGTCCTCTGGGGCTTGGGCTTTCCTTTTGGCAAGGTTGCCTTCGCCCAACTGGGTCCGGCCCAGGTGGTGCTACTGCGTTTCATCCTGGCAACCGCGGTCCTGTTGCCGATACCTCTCCTGCGCCGCCGCTGGCCCCGCCGGCGGGACCTACCCCTGTTCATCTTCACCGGGGTGCTGACGGTGCCGGTGGTGTTCCTGTTCCAGTACGCTGGCCTCACCCTCACGACCGCGGCCAGCGCCTCCCTCATCATGGGCGCGACTACGCCCATCTTGGCCGTGGCAGCAGTAGCTTTCTGCGGCGAGAGGATGGAACCCCTGGAGTGGGTCGCGGTTCTGGCCTCCACCGTCGGGGTGGCCCTGATCGTGGGCCAGCCCAGTGGCGACCACCACTGGCTGGGTGATGCCCTGGTGCTCCTGTCGGCCATCTCCTGCACTCCCTCGCTGCTGCTGAGCAAGGCGCTGGTGCACCGCTACGATGCCATCACCGCCACCACCTACATCGTGGCCTTTGGCACCATCGCCCTCGCCCCGGCCGCCCTGCTCTGGGAGGGTATCCCCCCTCTGGACCTCTCGGGGTCGGTGTGGGTGTCGGTGCTGGTGCTAGGGCTGGGGTGCTCGGCCCTGAGCACCCTGCTCTACAACTGGGGGCTGGGCCAGTCCAGCGCCTCGAAGGCCAGTGTCTTCCTCCAACTTGAGCCGTTGGTCGGAGCCTTCCTGGGGGTGACATTCCTGAACGAGAGCCTGAGCGCCGGTGCAGTGGTCGGCGGAGCCCTGATCATCGCCGCGGCCACGTTCATGTCGCGCCCGCCCCGCTCAAGCGCCCAGGAGCAGGCCGCCCCTCTGCCGGCCCCCTCGGGACACACGGGCGGCTGAACCCAGTCATCACGGGCGCCCAGTTGCCCCCGACCCAGCCGGGGCGCTAGCATAGCACTTGAGCATTCCACACAGGGAGCGACGGAGTGACGCCCAGCGGGCCCGCAGTACGCACTGAAGGCCTAACCAAGCGGTTTGGCAGCCTGGTAGCCGTGGACAACCTGGAACTGGAGGTGCCGCGCGGCGTCATCTTCGGCTTTCTGGGGCCAAACGGCGCCGGCAAGTCCACCACCATCAACATGCTGGTGGGCCTCCTGCCCCCCACATCGGGCAGCGCCACCGTGGCCGGCTACTCGGTGCAAAGCGCCCCGCTGGAGGTGAAGCGGCGGATCGGCGTGGTGCCCGAGGGCTTGAGCCTCTATGAGCGGCTCACGGCCGTGGAGCAGATAGAGTTGGTGGGCAAGCTCCACGGGCTCAGCCAGGCCGAACTCGACCGGCGCATCCCCTCGCTGCTTGAGGCCCTCGCTCTGACCGACAGCGCCAACAAGATGATCGTGGACTACTCGGCCGGGATGCGGAAGAAGACGGCCATCGCCGCCGCCCTCATTCATGCCCCGGAGGTGCTCTTCCTAGATGAGCCCTTCGAGAGTGTGGACCCCATCTCCACCCGGGCCGTGAAGGGGATCCTGCGGGACATGGTGGACCAGAGGGGCACCACCGTCTTCTTCTCCACTCACGTGATGGAGCTGGCCGAACGCTTCTGCGATCGGGTGGCCATCATCAACCGGGGGCGGCTGGCAGCCGAGGGCAGCATCCCCGAGCTGCGCCGGGCCGCCGGGCTCCCCGAGGAGGCCGCGCTCGAGGAAGTGTTCGTGCGCACCGTTCGGGCCCAGGGGCCGCAGGAGGAGCAGGAGCCGCTCCTGGAGTGGCTCACGGGTGGAGCCGGCAGCGTTGGCAGCTGAGATCCGCACGCTCCTGTGGCTTCAGTGGAAGCTCACCATATCGCTCTTCCGCAGCCGCCGGGCCGACACCCTAGCCCGGCTGGGGCGCCTGTTGTTCGGTCTCCTGATGCTGCTCTTGAGCATCCCCTCCTTCGCCTTGCTGGGACTCGGGCTGGGTCTGCTCCTGGCTAACCTCTCCCCCGCCGTCACCTTCGAGGCCCTCACGGTGATCAATGCCGGCATCTTGTTCCTGTGGTTGCTCATGCCAGCCAGCTACGACACCAGCCTGATCGAGCGCTTCGAGCTCTCGCGGCTATTCGTACACCCGGTGAGCTACCGGGGATTGGTGGCGGGAAGCACGCTCATATCCCTCTTCGGCCTGATGGGCGCCTCGACGGCCATGCTCATAGTCGGCGAAGTGGCCGGGCTGGTGTGGCGCAATCCGATGGCCCTTCCTTTGGTCCTCGTAGCGTCAGTACCGCTCTTTGCCATATTGGTCTTTGCCGGCCGCCTGATGGAGGACGTGTACGACCTGGTTGCCGGGGATCGCCGGCTGCGGGCGATCATGCTGACCCTGCTCACTCTGCCCTTCCTGATCCCTGTCTTTGGCAACTTCCTCATTCAGATCCTCGGTCACAACTACGGTAGCCTGCGAACCTTCCTCGAGCCTCTGATCCAACTCCCCGATCTCTCCGGCTTGGAGTTCATGGAGGGGGTCGAGGTAATGCTCCTGGCCTTGCGGCCGTCCCGGTTCCTGTCCTGGCTGCCTACCACTTGGGCATCAGGAGCGCTGGCTTACCCGGTCATGGGCCGGTGGCTGCCCGGCCTCGGCTGGCTGGGGCTGTCGGTGGGGGGAGCAGTCGCCCTGTACTGGGCGCATGGGGCCCTGGTGCGCCGGCTGATGCATGGGGCAACGGTGCGCTTGGGCAGCGAGGCGGTCAGGTCTCTGCGCTGGGAGCGCAACTGGCCGGGGCCGCCAGAGTTCTGGGCCCTCTTCGTCAAGGACTTGGTTTACCTGCGCCGTAGCCCTGTGACCCGCTACACCCTGATGGCGGCGCCTATCGTGGCCCTGTCCCTCGGCGGCCTCGCCGCATGGATGACCTACACCTTGTCTGCGCCGGGCAGTTTCTGGCGGCAGGCGCTGCCGGCGGTGGCGGGAACCCTGCTCGTCGTGTCGGGCAATCTCGCCACCTGCTCCCTGGCCGCCAACTACTTCGGCACCGTGGATCGAGAGGGCCTGGCCAGCCTCCTCCTGGCCCCGGTAGACCGGCGCTACATCTTGCTGTCGGCCAACCTGGTGGTGCTGCTGCTGACGATGGGGCAGACCCTCGTCCTCCTGGCTGTAGTAGCCGTGCTCGGCCGCTCGTGGGTCGTGCTCATCGGGGGGCTGGTGCTGGCCCTCCTCCTGAACCTGTCCACCGCGCCCCTCTACACCCTCGCCGGGATCATCGGTGCCAAACGGCAGAACCTGGAACAGTGGAACCGAGAGACCGGCAACCTCTGGACCCTGCTGGCCTGGACCATCGGCACTCCTCCGGTGATCCTGCTGCTGGCCGTGCCCTACTTCCTGTGGCGGCCTGCGCTCCTGATCACCTTCCCGCTCGCTGTGGTCTACGCCGTCGGTCTCTGCTTCATCACCCTCAAGCCCCTGGCCCGACTGTTGGACCGCCGGGCCGACCGCATCCTCCAGGCGGTGCAGGAGAAGTCGTAGCAGGGGCTCCTGGGCATCGTGCCGGAGCCGATGCCGCTGGACACTCCTCCCGCGGGGCGTTACTCTCTGCTCAGTGATACCGAGACATAGCGGTTGGTTGTGACGGAGAGTGACATGCCCGACAAGCAGATTGCCCCCTATGGCTCCTGGAAGTCCCCCATCACTGCCGACATGGTGGCTCGGGCAGGCGTAAGGCTGGCTGAGATCGTCCTCGACGGTGAAGACCTCTATTGGCTCGAGGGTCGCCCGGCCGAGGGCGGGCGCAACGTGATCGTCCGGCGCACTCCCGATGGCGCCATCACCGACGTCACGCCGGCAGGCTTCGACGTTCGCACCCGCGTCCACGAGTACGGCGGCGGCGCCTACACCGTCCACAACGGCACCGTCTTCTTCTCCAACTTCTCCGACCAGCGCCTCTACCGGCAAGACCCCGGGCAGGCGCCCCGCCCCATAACCCCGGCCGGGGCCTATCGCTACGCCGACTGCGTCGTGGATGCCGCCCGGGGCCGGATGATCTGCGTCCGCGAGGACCACACCGGCCCTCACGTGGAGCCGACCAACGAGCTGGTGAGCGTCCCCCTGGACGGCGAGGGACCGGTCCAGGTGCTGGTCTCGGGACGCGACTTCTACTCCTCGCCCCGTCTGAGCCCCGACGGGTCTCGCCTGGCCTGGCTGGCCTGGGATCACCCCAACATGCCCTGGGACCACAACCGGCTCTACGTGGCCCCAGTCAACCCTGACGGATCACTGGGCCAGGCAGAACACGTCCCCGGCCATCCGGGACCCGAGTCCTTCTTCCAGCCGGAGTGGTCACCGGACGGCACCCTGTACTTCATATCGGACCGCACCGGCTGGTGGAACCTCTACCGGCTGCAGGACCGGCTGGTTCGCCCGGTCTGGCCCCGGGAAGCGGAGTTCGGCACTGCCCAGTGGTCCTTTGGGCTCTCCACCTACGCGTTCGAGTCGCCGTCCCGCCTGGTGTGCACCTACGTAGAGGATGGCATCCGTCACTTGGCGGTACTGGACACCGAGACGGGCCGAGCGCTCGAGATCGAGAGCAACTACACCTCCATCGGCTACGTCCGCGCCCACAGGGGGCAGGTCTACTTCATCGGCGCCACACCGGCCGACCCCACCGCGCTCGTGCAGTTTCGCCTCCTGGAGCGGGAGTTCAGCCTGATACGCACGTCTTTCGAGCTGGACCTGGACCCCGGGTACCTCTCCACCCCTCGCGCCATAGACTACCCCACCGGCCAGGGCATGACGGCCCACGCCTTCTTCTACCCTCCCCAGAACCGGCGCTACCAGGGGCCCGAGGACGAGCGACCGCCGCTGATCGTCATCAGCCACGGCGGCCCCACGGGAGCCACCTCGGCCAGCCTAAGCCTCGGGGTGCAGTTCTGGACTAGCCGGGGCTTTGCGGTGGTGGATGTCAACTACCGGGGCAGCACCGGCTACGGGCGGGCCTACCGCGACGCCTTGCGCGGCCAATGGGGGATAGCCGACATCGAGGACTGCATCAACGCCGTGGAGTACCTGGCGAGCCAGGGCCAGATTGACCGGGAACGGGTGGCCATCCGCGGGGGAAGCGCCGGGGGCTACACTACGTTGCGCGCCCTCACCTCCTGCGAGGTCTTCCGCGCCGGGGCCAGCTACTACGGCGTGTCCGACCTGGAGCTGTTGGCCAAGGAGACCCACAAGTTCGAGTCCCGATACTTGGATGGGCTCATCGGCCCCTACCCCGATCGCCGCGACCTCTACGTGGAGCGCTCACCCATCCACGCGCTGGATCAGCTCCGCTGCCCCGTCATCTTCTTCCAGGGCCTGGAGGACGCAGTGGTTCCCCCGAACCAGGCCGAAGCCATGGTGGAAGCAGTGCGGCGCCAGGGTCAGCCGGTTGCCTACGTGGCCTTCGAAGGCGAACAGCATGGCTTCCGCCGGGCGGAGAACATCAAGCGCTCCCTGGAAGCCGAGCTCTACTTCTACTCCCGCATCTTCAACTTTCCCCTGCCCGAAGACGTGGAGCCGGTGCCCATAGAGAACCTCTAGGAGCAGGGGACCGAGGAGAGGGACGGGCGCTCCGGTGCTGGAGCGCCCGCCTTCATTTCCGCTGGGGCTGGGCCGGCCACACAGTGGCTAGTAAGCCGGCGACCAAGACAGCCCACGATGGTCGGCAGAAGGAGCCTGCGAGAGCCGCTGCAGCCCGCTGCCGTCGGCGTTCATCACGTAGATCTGGTAGAAGGCGTCTCCCGCTCGCTTGGACATGAAAGCAAGGCGGGACCCGTCCGGGGACCAGGTGGGCTCCCTGTCGTGCGAGGTCGGCCAGTTCGTCAGGCACTGGCAGGCGCTCAGGTCGTTATCCTCACGGGTGAAGTCTACGGTCTCAGCGGGGGTGACAAACACTTCCATGCTGCCGATAGCTGGATCGGCAACGCCGACAAATGCCAGTCTCGATCCGTCCGGCGACCAGGCTAGCGCGGAGTAACCCTCGGAAGGCACCAGCTTCCTGGCTGCCCAGATCCCTTCGTCCATCACGTGGACGATTCTGCACTTACCTCAGGTGGTACCTTGCTCGAACAACAGATACCTGTCGTCCGGGGACCACCGTGGCCAGCGGTCGTCGG
>JBMNTK010000197.1:0-7404 GCA_050945695.1 Anaerolineae bacterium
CCCTGGTGCCCTTCGATCGCCGCGAAGACGGGCTACGCGTCCAGGGCTACGCCGGCCCACCCTCCCTGCACCGGTCCTCGGCCCGCTACCTGGACACGTTCGTCAATGGCCGCCTCGTCCAGGATCGCCTTCTCACCCGGGCCGTGATGGAGGCCTACCGGGACCTGCTGCCCAGCCGCCGCTATCCCGTGGTGATACTCCTGCTCGAGTGTGACTCTGACCAGGTGGACGTCAACGTGCACCCCGCCAAGGCGGAGGTCCGCTTCGCCAACCCCGATCGTGTGTTTGCCGTCTGCCATCGTGTCCTGCGTGACGCCGTGGCTGACCCCACCATCGTCCCGTCCATCGGCGGAGCCTTCCCGCAGGATGAGGCCGGCCTAGAGAGCCGCCAGGCTCTCCTGCAGCTGGTGCCCGCCGCCAGGCAGGATGTCGAGCCTGAGTGGAATGCCGAAGGACCAGACTCGCTGCCGCCTGCTTCCCTCTCCTCCCTTCCTCCCCTGCGCCCGGTCGGGCAGATCCAGCTGACCTACATCGTGGCTGAGGGGCCGGATGGGCTCTACCTGATTGACCAGCACGCGGCGCACGAGCGTATACTCTATGAGCAGTTCATGGCCCGCCGGGCTCGCGAGGGGTCGGCCACCCAGACGCTCATATCGCCGATCACCGTGGAGCTGGGGCCCGAACGCGGTTCACGACTGGATGGGCTCCTGCCCCGTCTCCAGGAGATGGGGTTCAGTGCCGAACCCTTCGGTCCTGGGGCTCTCATCCTGCGCGGCATCCCGTCTATGCTGGCCGAGCGAGGGGGCTCCGTTGAGGATGCCCTGCTCGACCTGCTAGACTCGCTCTCACATGGAGATGAGGAGCGCTGGCTGGAGCACAGCCTCGTGCGGCTGGTCTGTCACTCGGCCATTCGCGCCGGTGAGCGCCTGGAATACGCCGAGATGCGCCAGATCCTGCGCGACCTGGAGGCAACCAGCTCTCCCAGGACGTGCCCCCACGGGCGACCTACCATGCTCTACCTGAGCTCAACCCAGGTAGAGCGCGAGTTTCGCCGGCACTAGCGCTTGCCGGCCCGCCAGGAGCGGCCCCTGCCGGCCCATCTTAGCCGGCCCGGGCCCCTAGCAAGGGGTATTACCTTGGATCACCAATCAGACCGCACAGACCTGTCCGATAAAGAGGGTCCGGCTATCCACCCCACCAAGCGCATCCTTCTCCGGGCCCTGGCCGATAGCCTGACGCTTTCCCGCGTGGGCTTCGCCATTGGCCTCGCCCTACTGGGGGCGCGCCAAGGCCAACAGGGCCTTACCCTGGCCATCGGCATGATCATGGCTGGCTGGACGGCTGATTCGGTGGACGGGCACTTCGCTCACATGGCCGGTGGTGAGGGCCAGACCCTCATCGGCCGCCACGACGTGACCGTAGACGTGATCTTCTCTCTCGGGGGCCTCTCCTACTTCACCCTGGCCGGCTACGTGTCCCGCTCCCTGGCTCTGGCCTACATCGTGTTGGCCGTGGCCACCTTTCTCTTCCGCCCCGTTCGGGCCACCGCCATCCTCCTTCAGGCTCCTGTGGCCGTAGTGCCCGCGGTAGTGGCCGCCGTGCACAACCGAGTGCTGCTCCTGGTACTCGCGCTATGGGCCCTCGCTCTCCTGGTGCTCGACCGCCGTCGCTTCCTGTGGCGGCTGCGACAGCTACGACGTGGCCTGCCCGACCTCCTGGGCCGAGCCGATCACTCGTAGGCGCGGGTGGGGTCGTTACCGTACAAGGCGCCGGATTGTGGAGCCGTTGATCGCTTGTTACAATTAGATTTCGCACTCAGTTGAGCACCGGCCTGTTCAGGAGATGCAGACACACATGCCTGATATCAGAGCACTCGGCGATCGTATCGTTGGCAACGTAGAAAAGGTAATCATCGGCAAGGGTGAAGAGGTGAGGCTTGTGGTCATTGCCCTCCTCTGCCAGGGCCACGTCCTCATCGAGGATGTTCCCGGCGTGGGCAAGACCATGCTCGCCCGAGCCATCGCCCGCTCCATCGGCTGCACCTTCCGCCGCATTCAGTTCACGCCCGACATGCTTCCCAGCGACATCACCGGGGTGTCGGTCTACAACCAGAAGACCCAGGAATTCGAGTTCCGCCCGGGGCCCGTCATGACCCAGATCCTTCTCACCGATGAGATCAATCGGGCCACACCCAAGACCCAGTCCGCCCTGCTCGAGGCCATGGAGGAGCGGCAGGTAACCGTGGATGGCGTCACCTATGCCATGCCCAAGCCCTTCCTGGTGCTCGCCACCCAGAACCCCATCGAGTACGAGGGCACCTTCCCTCTGCCAGAGGCGCAGCTCGACCGCTTCCTCCTGCGCATCCGCCTCGGGTACCCCTCCGCTCGCCAGGAGATGGCGATCCTGGACTCCCAGCAGCACCATCACCCTATCGAGACCCTGGAGCGGGTGGTGGAGGTCGAGGAGCTGGAAGAGGCCCAGACCGGAACGCGCTCCATTTATGTTGACGACCTAGTCAAGGAATACATCGTCTCCCTGGTCAATGCTACCCGCACTCACCCGGACATCTACCTGGGCGCCAGCCCGCGCGGGTCGCTGGCGCTGTACCGAGGGGGCCAGGCTCGAGCGGCCCTCGAGGGCAGAGACTACGTGATACCCGATGACGTCAAGGCCCTAGCTCGCCCCATGCTGGCCCACCGGCTGATCATCAGCCCCTCGGCCCGCATCAAGGACGTGGACTCGACCGCAGTCATAGACGAGCTGCTGGACACCGTTCCCGTCCCCGGGGCCCGGGTGCGGCCAACCCGTCGCCCGGCCTAGCCGCCCTCATCACCACCCAAGGATAACGTCGTGACCCAAGCCGATCTCGTCCTGCTACATGCGCCGAGCGTCTATGACTTCCGGCGCGAGTCCATCCTGTACGGCCCCATCAGCGATGTGGTCCCTTCCATGCCCATCTTCGAGATGTATCCGGTGGGCTTCACCAGCATGGCCTCCTACCTGGAGAAGAACGGCTACCGCGTCCGCATCATGAACCTGGCCCACCAGATGCTGCGCAGCCGCCGGTTCGATCCGGAGAAGGCTATCGCCCGCCAGCGCCCCCTGGTGTTCGGCATCGACCTACACTGGCTGCCGCACGCCCAAGGCGCGCTCGCCGTGGCGGAGGTCTGCAAGCGGCTCCACCCCGACATCCCCGTGCTCTTCGGTGGCTTCTCCTCCACCTACTATCACGAGGAGCTGATCGCCCGGCCGGAGGTGGACTACGTGCTGCGCGGGGACTCCACCGAGCAGCCGCTCCTCCAGCTCATGGACGCCATCAGCAAGGGGCTTCCCCTCCACGGCATACCCAACCTGACCTGGAAGGACGAGGACGGGGTGCACGTCAACCCGCTGTCCTACGTCCCCGAGGACCTGGGTTCCTTCTCCGTGGATTACGGCTATGTGATGCACTCGGTGGTGCGCTACCTCGACCTGGGAGGGGTCATCCCCTTCCTGGGCTGGATGGACTACCCCATCACAACTGCGCTCACCTGCAAGGGGTGCAGCAACACCTGCAACACCTGCGGCGGCTCCGCCTTCACCTCTCGCCGCTTCTACGGTCGCCAGCGCCCGGCCTATCGCGACCCTGCCGACCTGGCAGCGGACGTGCGCCGCATCTCCGAGTTCAGCAACGGCCCGGTGTTCGTGCTCGGTGACCTTCGTCAGGCTGGGGACGACTACGCCAACGCCTTCTTCGATGCCCTCGGGCGCTGCCCGTCTCGGCTCATGATCGAGCTGTTCGAGCCTGCCCCGCCTGCCTTCTACGAGCGCCTGGCGCGCGTGGCCCCCGACTTCACGGTCGAGATCTCGCTTGAGTCCCACGACGACCGGGTGCGCCGCGCCTTCGGCCGCCGCTACACCACGGAGCAGGCCGAGGCCACCATCGCTGCCGCGCTCGATCACGGCTGTGCCCGGTTCGACGTGTTCTTCATGATCGGGCTACCGGAGCAGACGGCTGACTCCGTGATGGGCACCGTGGACTACTGCGAGAGCCTGCTGGAGCGCTTCTCCCTGCAGGGGCGGCCGCGCGTGCTGCCTTTCCTCTCTCCGCTGGCCCCCTTCCTGGACCCAGGCAGCCCGGCCTTCGAGGACCCCGAGCGCTACGGGTATCGCCTCTTCCATCGCACCCTCGAGGAGCACCGTCAGGCCCTGCTGAGCCCGTCGTGGAAGTACGTGCTCAACTACGAGACCCGCTGGATGACCCGGGACGAGATCGTGGACAGCACCTACGAGGCTGGGCTGCGGCTCAACCGCATCAAGCAGCGCTATGGGCTGGTCGAGGACGAAGTCGCCGAAGCCGTCGAGGCCCGCATCCACCGGGCCCGCCGCCTCATGAGGCTGATAGATGACGTTATGTCTATTGACGATGAGCGCCGCCGGCAGCGTCTCTTGGCAGCCCTGAAGCCTCAGGTTGATACCGCCAACGTGTCCACCGTGTGCGAGAAGCGGGAACTGAACCTGCCCATGGGCATGCTCAAGATCCGCTGGCCGGGCGCCATCCGCACCGTGCTGCAGCGCATGGTCGGGGAGTGGCAGCGTGGGCTCCCGTGAGCGCCTGCTCGAGCTAAGGAACGCCCTCCCCTTCCTCATCTGGTTGGTGTCCTTGGCGGTCGCCCTCAACTCGGGCTGGATCGTCGCTTACCGTCTGCTGTACCTGTTCACGGCCCTCATCATCCTGGGCCTGTTCTGGAGTGGCGGGGCGGTGTGGTCGCTTGCCATCGAACGCGAGCCCCTATCTCGGATGCTTCACGTGGGCGAGGACCTGGTGGAGCGGATCCGCATCCGTAACCGCGCCCACCTGCCCCAGTTGTGGGTGGTGGTCGAGGACCTGTCGCGGCTGCCCTTCCACCGGATGCGCCAGGTCCTCAGCTACATCCCGCCCCGGGCCGTGCGCGAGTTCACCGTCAGCACCTTGGCCGTGCGCCGGGGACGCTTCCAGCTGGGTCCCTTCGCCCTCACCGGCGGTGATCCTTTCGGCATCTTCCGCACCCGCAGGCTGCTGGCCTCGGGTGGCAGCGTGGTCGTCTACCCACGCGTGTTTCACCTGCCCGCCCTCGACCAGCTCACCGGGGTGCTGCAGGCCGACGGCCGCCGCTCCCAGCGCTCGCCCGACCCAACCACGGACGTCTCCACCGTGCGCGATTACCGCCCGGGCGACGAGCTGGCCCGCATCCACTGGCTCTCCAGCGCCCGGCAGGGCCGGCTCATGTCCAAGGAGTTCGAGGACAACCCCGGGGGCGACATCTGGGTGGTCTTGGATCTGCATCAGCCGGTGCAGGCCGGCTCGCTCCTGGAGCTAGATAGCGAAGAGACCATGGACCCGGCGGACTGGCCCCTGCTGGAGCCCGCCACCGAGGAGTATGTGGTCAGCCTGGGTGCTTCCGTGGCCAGCTACTTCATCCGTGCCGACCGGGCAGTGGGCTTCGTTGCCCACGCTCGCCAGCGCCTCCTCTTCCACCCCGACCGGGGAGAGCGGCAGCTGGGGCGCATCATGGACCTCCTGGCCGTGGTCGAGCCCGACGGCAGGGTGCCCCTGGACCGGCTGCTGGAACGGGACGCTCCCCTGTTTCGCCGCTACGACACCGTCATCGTGGTGACGCCTTCCGACCGCCCCGAGTGGGTAGCAGCCGCCCACGCCCTCTCCCTGCGCGGCATTCGGGTGCTGGCCATAGTGGTGGACCGGGCCAGTTTCGCCGGGGCGCCGGCCAAGGCCGACATCCGGGGGCTGCTCTCGGCGCGGCGCATTCCCTTCAGCGTGGTGGAGAACGGGCAGCGCCCCGATGAGGCCGTGTTCGTCTCCGCCACCAAGGCGGTGAGCCGGGCCAGAATCGCCCCCAGCCCATCGTGCTGGAGGACTTCATGGCCCGTTACGTCACCGTCAGCAGCATATCTCACCGCCCCGAGGTGCCCATCGAGGACATGGAGGGTCGCCTCGAGCGGGCGGCTGCCCTGGCTACCCGAGCGGCCCGTATGGGCGCCGACATCGTTGCCTTCCCTGAGATCTATCCCCACCTGGGCGCCCCCGCCGAGCAGTGGCGCGAGCTAGCCGAGATCATCCCCGGCCCGACCACCTCCCGCATGGCCGAGGTAGCCCGGGAGCAGGGGATCTACCTGATCTGGCCCCTGGTCCAGCGAGAAGGAGACCGCCTCTACAACTCCTCGGTCCTGCTGGACCGCAAGGGGCAGGTGGCCGGCATCTACCACAAGATGTTCCCCACCATCGGCGAGATCGAGGCCGGCATCACCCCGGGCACCGAGGCTCCGGTGTTCACTACCGACTTCGGCCGGATCGGGATGGCCATCTGCTTCGACCTCAACTTCCGCCCCATCATGGAGGGGCTGGGCCGGGGCGGGGCAGAGATCATCTTCTTCAGCTCCATGTACCGGGGCGGGCTGCAGCTGCGCTGCTGGGCCCACGAGCTGGGCGTCTACCTGGTGTCGGCCATCACCGGCGAGCTGGGCCAAGTCGTGGACATGAGCGGGACGGTGCTGGCCGAGGCCACCTATGAGGCCGTCTGCGTAGCGCGGATCAACCTCGACCGCCGGCTGCTGCACATGGACTACAACTGGAACAAGATGGACGCCATGCTGGAGAAGTATGGCTCCGGGGTGACCTTCCAGTACTACACCCGCGAGGCCAAGTACACCATCGCCTCCGAAATGGAGGACGTGACTGTGGACGACCTGATCCGCGAGTTCGAGCTCGAGGAGATGGAGCACTACTTCCTGCGCGCCATGCGCACGCGCGAAGAGGCCCTGCAGGGGCGGTAGGAGAAGGGCCGGGGGTTGACCCCGGCCCTCACGTCTCGCTCCTAGGGCACCACTATCACCCAGGTGCTCTCCGCCGTGCCGTAGCGGCCATAGTGGACCCATGTCCGGCCCTGGGCGTCGAGTTCCTCCCCCACAATGTGCTCGGCGGCGTCGGGGTCCTCGTCGAAGTCGGCCTCCACCCCGGCAAACTCGGCCGCCTCTTCGTCGGAGAACACCTCCACCGGCACCAGCTCGCCCCAACCCCGCTCTAGGATCAGCTCCTCAAGCTCATCCGGGACGTCATTGGCCAGCATGGCGTTCCCGTCCACCATGCCGCCGCGGTCCAGGAAGAACTCCCGGACTTCTGGGTCCTCGAAGGCAACATCGTTAGTCAGCAGTATCCCGTATGCCATTACTCAGCCTCCAACGGTCATGCTGGCAGTATAGCGCAGCCCCAATGCGCGCTGAAAGGGTGCCCGCGGTGGGTGTCAGCTAGCGCTCGCTCCCTGCCCATCAACCTAGGCCAGTGCGTAGTCATACCTCGGGCGTTCTGTCATTCCGAGCGAAGCGAGGAATCTCCTCCTCCCGCAAGACGGGCCTCCTCGCGCACACCAC
>JBMNTK010000198.1:0-7319 GCA_050945695.1 Anaerolineae bacterium
TGCTTCGACGCCCTCCTGAGCAAGCCCGTGACCGCCGATGATCTGCTCGCCACCCTGAGACGGTTCGCAGAAGAAGGTTCACTCCTGGTGGTGGACGATGATCCGGGGTTCGTGCAGCTCTTGCGGAGAATGGTGGCTTCCGCTTCGGCGCCCTACGAGGTGCAGTGGGCCTACGATGGCCCGGGGGCGCTGGCCAAGATGGAGCGGGCCCGGCCGGACGTGGTGCTCATGGACATGGTGATGGAGCCGATGGATGGGCCGACCCTGGCTCGGCAGATCAAGGCGACCCTGAGGGACGACGCCATGCCCATCATCGCCGTGACCGGGGCAACGGTCGCCCTGGCCGGTGACAGGGCCCGGGAAGTGCGGCTCATCAAGAGGGACGGGCTACAGGATGCGGAGGTGCTGTCGGTCCTGAGGACAGTGCTGACCTGCGTGCGTGGCGACTACTTGGTCAGCGAACCCATTGGTTGACGGCGGCCAGGAGCTCGGCCTGGGACACGGGCTTGCGAAGGTGGGCCTTGGCACCCAGCGCCTCGGCCAGCAGGGCGTCGTGGAAGACCGAGCACACGATGACGGGAATGTGCTTGGTGTCCTCATTGGCGTGGAGAAGGTTGAGGATGGTCCAGCCGTCGGTGCCGGGCATGAGCAGATCCAGAAGGATCACGGCGGGCTGGGCCTCGCGCGCCAGATCGAAGGCGGATTGGGCGTCAGAAGCGGCTATCACCCGCCACTGTCCCAGGGGCTCGAGGTAGCGGCGGTACAGCTCGACCGCCGCCTGGCTGTCCTCAACCACCAGCAGGGTCCGGACCTGGGCTTGAGGCAAGGTGAGGGTCAGGCAGACCGGATCGTCGCCGCCACCGGTAACCTCGAGGCGGGCTCGCAGGGCCCCCGCCAGGCGATGCAGGCCCTCCAAGGCATCACGGTTGGGGGAGATGTCAGGCGCCAGGAACGAGGCCGTGATGGTGGTGTCGCGTCCAGCCTGCCGAACCGTGAGCGCCACCTGTTCGCCGGGGGTGGCTTGCAGTGCGAGGCTGAGGGCCTGGATCACCCACTGGCGCAGGATCCCCTCATCGGCGAAGGCGGTGCCTTCGGGCGGGATCGCCGCCGCTCGGATGCTGACGCCCACGCTTTCGGCCAGGGGCGCGACCGTGGCTGTGGCCCTCTCCAGCAGCGCCTGCAGGGTGATCAGGGCAGGGCGAGCGGCCACGGACATGAGGGTGCTGTCGTCAGCGGGGTCGGCAGCGGCAGGAGGAGGCTGTATGGCTTGCAGCCGTGCCGCCAACACCTCAGCCAGCTTGGCTTCGGCGGCCCTCAGCTCCCGGTAGGTCTGGCGCTCGCTGAGTGCCAGTTCATCGCCCACTTGGAGCACACCCATGCCCTCGACGTAGCGCAGCCAGAGGACGTTGTAGGCGCGGGCATCATCGGGCCGGTGGGCGCCGCGACGAGAGGGGCGCAGGACCTCGATGCAGTCCAGCAGGAGGGTGCGAGCGGCGTTGGCCCGGTCGTACGGGCTCAACTCCCTGAGGCCAGGGACGTCGGCCAGTTCCGGGCTGCCCGCCAGGGCGACGGTGTCGTCCATGTGGGCCAGCAGCCAACGAACGGTATCGAGGGAGAGCCGAGCCTCGGACATCTGGTGCCACTACCCGCACGGGCCAGGTGCTGCTGTGGGTACCGGAAGGCGACTACACCGGAATGGTAGCCGGGCATGCGACCGGAATGCAACTCCTGGCAGGTGGATGTCAGGTAGTTGGCAGTACAGGCGACGTTCGGTGTCATAGAATGGGGAAGGAGTAACCCGTCAGGAAGACAGAGCAGTACCCGCCACCGCCAGGACGCACTTGCGAGGTGCCTTAGGTGAGTATCTCTGCCCGAGCGCGTGTTCCCACCGGAATGTCTGCCGCCACCCGCGAGAAGCTGGACGGCTACCTGTTCATCTTGCCGTGGATCTTGGGCTTCCTCTTCTTCACCATCGGCCCCATGATCGCCTCGCTCTACTTCAGCTTCACCGACTACTCCCTGCTGGAGGCGTCCCACTGGGTGGGGCTGGACAACTTCCGCAAGCTCTTCGGCACGGACCCCAAGTTCGGCATTTCCCTTAGCGTGACCTTCCGCTACTCCCTGGCGTCTGTCCCCCTGGGGCTGGTCCTGGCGCTACTGGTAGCGCTGCTGCTCAACCAGAAGGTGCCGGGGATACGCTTCTACCGCACCGCCTTCTACCTGCCGTCGCTTCTGGGCGGTGTCGCCCTCACCCTGATCTGGATGTGGATCTTCAGCCCGGCCTACGGCCTCCTCAATGCCTTCCTCCGCATGTTTGGCATTGAGGGCCCGCTGTGGTTCCAGAGCCAGACTTGGGCTCTGCCGGGGCTGGTGATAATGAGCCTATGGGGAGTGGGCGCCAGGATGATCATCTTCCTGGCCGGGCTGCAGAACATACCCGACCACCTCTACGAGGCGGCCGAGATAGACGGCGCAGGCACCTACCGCCAGTTCTGGCACGTGACCGTACCCATGCTCACGCCCACCATCTTCTTCAACCTGGTCATGGGCATAATCGGCTCCCTGCAGACGTTCGCCCAGGCGTTCATCGCCACCCAGGGCGGCCCCAACAACGCCACCCTGTTCTACGCCCTCTACCTCTACCAGAACGCCTTCCAGTACTTCGAGATGGGCTACGCCTCGGCGATGGCCTGGATCCTCTTCGCCATCATCTTGGCTCTGACTCTGATAGTGATTCGCTCCTCTCCGTTGTGGGTCTTCTACGAAGGGACGTTGCGGAAGTGACCGCAGGCAATCGGAACCTGGCCCTACAGACTAAGGAAGATGAGCATGACCACTGACGCTCGAGCGCTGACGAGGCAGCCGGCAGTGGTGAAGACCAGGCGAAGCAGGCGCCGGCTTCTCCCGAAGGTGTTCTTCTCCCTGCTGCTGATTGCCGGCAGCGTGGTGTTCATCATGCCGTTCGTGTGGATGCTGTCCACCTCGCTCAAGCAGTCCGGCGGCGTGTTCATGTACCCGCCGCAGTGGATCCCCGAACCCATCGTGTGGGAGAACTACGCCACTGCCATGCGCGTCATGAACTTCCCGGTGCTCCTAAAGAACACCGTGCTGGTGACCAGCCTGTCCATGGTGGGGGCCATGGCTACCTCTGCCCTGGCCGCCTACTCGTTCGCCCGGCTGCGCTTCCCGGCGCGCGACTTCATCTTCATCGTGGTGCTGGCCACGATGATGCTCCCCAGCTGGGTGACCCTGATCCCGGTCTACATAATCTTCCGGGAGCTGGGGCTGATCAACACGCTTTGGCCCCTGATCATCCCTTCATTCTTCGGGGGAGGGGCCTTCAACATCTTCCTGCTCCGGCAGTTCTTCATGACGCTTCCCTTCGAGCTGGACGACGCGGCCAAGATTGACGGCTGCAGCAACTTCCGGACGTTCTGGAACATCCTCCTGCCGCTGACCAAGCCGGCACTCGGGGCTATCGCGGTGTTCCAGTTCGTCGGGCACTGGAACGACTTCTTTGGTCCCCTCGTGTACCTGCATTCAGCCGAGAAGATGACCCTAGCCGTAGGCCTGTACCGCTTCAAGGGTCCCTTCAGTGTGGAGTGGAACTACCTTATGGCGGCCACAGTGATGGTGGCCATCGCTCCGATCGTGGTCTACTTCCTCGCTCAGCGCTACTTCATCGAGGGAGTGGTCATGAGCGGCATGAAGGCGTAGCAGAGGCGATTCGCTGCACTTTCGACAGGGTACTGCAACCCGCGCCAGGAGGAGGATCAAGATGGGCAGGTGGACCAGACGAGAGTTGCTCAAGGCGACCGGTGGGCTAGGGCTGATGGCAGCTGGTGGGGCGGCCTTGGCCGCTTGTGCCGGTGCGACGCAGGCGCCTGCCGCTGGGCAGCAAGCGGCGCCGGCAGCGGCGGAAGCCACGCAGCCGCCACAGGCTTCCGGTGAGAAGACCAAGCTCATATTCGAGTGGCCTCAGTACACCCCAGAGAAGACCCGCTACGGCGAGTACATCATCAACACGTACATGGAGCTGCACCCTGAGATCGAGATCGAGCCCATGTACAATACCAACCCTTCTGAGCAGCTCACCATCACCATCGCCGGTGGTACCCCGCCGGACTGTGGCTGGTTCGGCGCCGGCTGGCAGGCGTTCTACAAGAACTTCCTGGTCCTGGACGACCTCATCCAGCGGGACGCTGCCGAGGTCCAGATTGAGGACTACTACGAGAAGCTGCTGGGTGCCACTACGTGGCTGGGACAGCACCAGGTCATGGCTCAGGGCTTCACCGTCACCCTCATGTACTTCAACAAGAAGCTCTTTGACGATGCGGGGATTGCCTATCCCACCGACGACTGGACCTGGGACGACCTGAAGCAGATGGGTGCCGCCATCGCCGACCCGGACAACAACCTCTATGGCGTCATGCTGGATCAGGGTAGCTACTACGCGCCGCTGTTCCAGGCTGGCCCGATGGCGGACGAGGAATGGCGCAACTCCCTGTTCTACTCCGACCTCCGTGTCCACCTCATCCAGATGTGGAAGGACTTGTGGAACACCGACAAGATCGCGCCGCCCCCGGCCGTTACCGCCGAGCAGGGGCTCATGCCCATGTTCGAGGCCGGCCGCATCGGCATGTACGCCGGTGGGTCGTGGTTCCTGGAGCCGGCCCGGAAACTCGAGTTTGACTGGGACATCGTGCCTCTCCCCACTATGAAGTGGTCGGATGGCGATCATCAGGGCACGGGCATGTGGACGGAGGAGCTGTTCATCATCAGCACCACGGACAAGAAGGAGGCAGCCTGGGAGTTCGTGAAGTGGGCCAGCGGCCCCGAGCTGCTCACCTGGGCTGCCACTGAGGGCCACGTTGTGCCTGGCCGGAAGTCAATCGCTGAGTCGGAAGCCTTCATGAATCCGGCCAAGAAGCCGGCCAATATCGGTGCCTTCCTCGTCTCGGCCGAGTTCGCCATTCCTACCAACGCCCATCCATCTGCCAACAAGCTGGTCACCGCCATAGGCGACCCGCTGGGAGCGTTCTTCTCCGTCGAGGAAACCATGGACGCCGACACCGCCGCCAAGACGGCCCACGACGGCATCCAGGTTGTCCTGGACGAGTGGTGGGCGGAGCAGGCCTAGCCGCTTGCTGGCCCCCGAATACCGGCTATTCTGGACTACCCACACTTCGGTGTGGGTAGTTCGTTCTGGAGAGCACTTCGCAGGAGGGCCGAGTGGCACGTGTAGTTCGCATAGCGGCGCTGCAGCTGCCGCCACCGAGGAAGGGCAGCCCCGAGTCCATCCGCAGGAGCAACTTGGAGCATGCTCTGGCCTACCTTGACCAGGCAGGGGAGCAGCGGTGCGATATCGCCTGCCTCCCCGAGACCTTCTCCACCTATGGTGCCCCCTTCGAGAGCAGCTGGGAGACGGTGCCCGGCGAGGTGACGGATGCCCTGGCCCAGGCTGCCGTTCGCTGGGGGATGTACGTCATCGCGCCGCTGGCGGGGGTGGTGGATGGCGTCCGGCGGAACACCGCCGTCATCTTCGGTCGGGACGGGGCCATACTGGGCCAGTACTTCAAGGTGCACCTGACTCAGCCCGAGCTTGACGCCGGCTACATACCGGGCGACGATTTGCCCGTCTTCGATCTGGATTTCGGCCGCATTGGCATCATGACTTGCCTGGACAACTCCTTCCCGGAGACGGCGCGCACTCTGGCGGTGAAGGGGGCGGAGGTCATCTTCTTCCCCCACGTGCAGAGTGGGTACGGGGAGGTGGGCTGGATGGCCCAGCTCATCAGCCGGGCCATTGATAGCTGCGTCTACCTGGTGCCCGTGACCTTCGGCGTAGGGAAGGACGACCCCTGGATGCCGGGCACCATCATGGGCCGCAGCGGCGTCATCGGTCACGACGGCGAGACGCTGGTTTCGGCAGGACGGCTGCCGGGCGTGGCCTCGACGGTCGTGGACCTGGACCAGCCCCGATGGGTGCGCTGCTTCGGGGTGGTGAGCCTGTCCGACTATGGATTCCATGCGATGGCTCGACGACGGCCGGAGGTCTATCAGGCTCTGGTGGAGCCGGTGCCCAACGCCGACTCGCTAGATCTCACCGTCGCCGGGCCGCGTCACGTCGAGCGTGAGGGAGGACAATGATGAGTGATACTGGAAGCCAAGGCCGCCTGGCCCGCGGCGAGGCTCTCTATGAGCGGGCCCTCCGGGTGATCCCGGGTGGCGGGCAGACCAACTCCAAGATGCCCCCGGCCAACCTCAAGGGCGCCTATCCCCCCTTCATCGCTCGGGGCAAGGGCGCCTACGTCTGGGACCTGGACGGCAACCGCTACATTGATCACAAGCTGGGCTGTGGGCCGGTTACCCTGGGTCATGCCTACCCGCGGGTGATCGAGGCGGCAGCCCGGCAGATGGCGGAGGGGCTGGTCTACGGTAGCGCTCACCCCCTCGAGGTCGAGCTGGCGGAGCTCCTCACCGAGGTGATCCCCTGCTGCGAGATGGCCCGTTTCCTCAAGTCCGGGGCCGAGGGGACCGCGGCGGCCGTTCGGGTGGCCCGCACGTACACCGGCCGCGATCTGATCCTCTCCTGCGGCTATCACGGCTGGCACGACTGGAGTCTGGCCAAGGACCCGAGCGTGAAGGGCATACCGGCATGCGTCAAGCAGCTTACGATAGGTGTGCCCTACGGCGACCGGCAGCAGCTGGAGGACCTGTTCGCTGCCCGGGGCGACGAGGTAGCGGCGCTCGTGGTTGCCGCTCCCTATGACAAGGAACCGGCGGACATCCGCAAATACCTGCAGCATGCCCGGGAACTGACCAACCGCCACGGCGCCCTCCTCATCTACGACGAGATCGTCACCGGCTTCCGGGTGGCGCTGGGTGGCGTTCAGCAACTGGTGGGCGTGACGCCGGACCTGGCGGTCTTCTCCAAGGGCATGGCTAACGGCTTCCCCATCGCGGCGGTGGTGGGTCGCCGAGAGGTCATGAGCGTCTGGGGCAGCACGCCCATCTCCTCGACCTTCGGCGGCGAGGCCGCATCCCTGGCCGCCTCCATCGCGGCCATCCAGGAGGCCCGGGAGAAGGACACCACCGGTGCCATCGCCCGGCGGGGCGCCTGGCTCAAGGCCGAGGCGGTGCGCATGGGTCAGGAGGTGGGGCTGGAGGTCAAGGCCCAGGGCTTCGATGCGTTGCCCCACATCCTGTTTGCCGAGGGTACGCCCGAGATGGCGGTGGCCCTCCAGCGGGAGCTCCTCCTACACGGGGTCTTCCCCTACTTCCCCATCTGGTACATCTCCTACTCCCATGACGAGTCG
>JBMNTK010000199.1:0-7192 GCA_050945695.1 Anaerolineae bacterium
ACATCTGGCTCATGAATGCCGACGGCTCCCAGCCCCAGAACCTAAGCGGTTGGGGAGCCTACAACGACTGGGACCCCGTCTGGATCAAGGAAGCGCCCACAGCTCGTTGACACCGTGGCTGGGGCATCGCGGCAGACACCGAGAACCAACTACGCATTCCCAATGGGAGGAGATCGGAACATGCATGACACTCTGAGCCACTGCCCCAGGCAGCGCCGCCTGATGCTTGGCCTTCGACTGGCAGCATCCGTGGTGGCGCTCGTACTGGCGTCAGTGCTGCCTCAGGCTGCGGCTGCCGATACCACTTACGTCGTGCAGAGCGGTGATACCCTCACCCTGGTGGCCATGGCTCACGGAACCACGGTCGAAGAGCTGGTGTTGCTCAACGCGCTCAGCGACCCCGACTTCATCTACGTCGGCCAGGTCCTCACCATCCCCGACGGGACCGGCCCGAGCTCCCAGCCTGTTGGCGGGTCCGTACCGGCCGGGCTGTCGGAGGTCTCGGCGGAGCCGGAGCAATCGTCGGACTCCGATTGCTCTCCTCTCATACACGTGGTCACCTCGGGCGAGACCCTAGGGGGAATTGCCGTCCGCTACGGGGTGAGCGTGGCCGAGTTGGCCGCCATCAACGGGGTGGCCAACCCCTCATTGATACGTGTGAACCAGGTGCTGCAGGTGCCCGGCGGCATCTGCCCCGAGCCGCTCGTGCTCAACGACCCCTTCGTCTCCATCACCTGGACGCCGGAGACACCCCATCAGGGTGACATGGTGAAGCTGGTGGTCCAGACCAGCTACCCGGTGAAGGACCTGCGGGGTTCTCTGGGTGAAGCGCCGGTGCGGTTCCTCTCGGAAGGCACCACCCACACCGCCTACGTGGGTATCCCGGCATTGGCTCAGCCCGGCTACCGCCAGGTCCAGCTCCTGCTCGACGGCAAGCCCGCTCAGGTGCTGGCCATCCCGGTGTTGCCCTGGGAGTTCACCGTACAGCGCTTGATCCTCACCCCCGAGGCTTCGCAGTACCTGGCACCGGACATCGTCGCGTGGGAGAACGACGTCCTGGCGAGGGTCGCGGCAGGGTTCACGCCCACAGTCCGCTGGGACGGCAGCCTGGCCATGCCCTTGGCCGGTGACCCACCCGTCACCTCGGAGTTCGGCACCCGCAGGGCCTACAACGACGGCCCGGTCGCCTCGTTCCACGGCGGCACCGACTTCCCGGCCGAACAGGGGACGCCGGTGATGGCCAGCGCCCCGGGCACGGTAGTCCTGGCCGAGCCGCTGCAGGTGCGGGGCAACGTCGTCATCGTGGACCACGGTGGTGGCGTCTTCACCCTCTACTGCCACCTGAGCGAGATCCTGGCGAAGGCGGGCGACACGGTGAACACCGGCGACGTGGTTGGCCTGGTGGGCTCGACCGGCCTTTCGACCGGCCCCCATCTCCATTGGGAGATGCGCGTGCAGGGCGAGAGAGTGGATGCCTTCAGGCTCCTCGCACCTCGACCCGGCCTCATCACTCAGCGCTAGAGGCCAAGGACAAACAAAGAGGGCGGGCCTTCTGGCCCGCCCTCTTTGTTTGTCAGAAGGAGTAGCTGGTTACGACCTACTCTTCCTCGCGCCGGGCGTGACGGGCTTCAGCCTCCTCCGCCGTGATGACCTTCACCTCGGTCACCTCAGGGAAGAGCTCTTCCTCTGCCTCTTCCTCCGCCCGCTCCGCGGCTACTCTCGCTACCACCGCATCTTCCGGGCTCAGCACCGTGACGCCCTCAGGCACCACCACGTCCCGCACATGGATGGCATCGCTGATCCTGACCAGCCCAGACACGTCAACCTGAATCTCGGTGGGGATGTCTCCTGGCAGGCTCTCGATTTCCAGAGCGTCCAGTCCCTGGAGCAGGGTGCCGGGACCGCCCTCGCCCTCTTCAGCAGCCGCCCCGTCTGCGGTGGTTGCCGGGGCTTCCCCCACGAGCACGATAGGGACGCTGACGCGCACCTTCTCAGTCAGGTCAACCTGGAGTAGGTCTATGTGCTCCAAGCGCTGGGTCAGCACATGCCGCCGGACTTCGCGGATGATGGCCGGGCGAAGGGCCGTCTCGCCCTGGATCCGCACCTGGATGAGCGAGGAAGCGCTGACCTGGGACAGGAAACGCCCGAGGCTATGCTCATCCACCTGCACGGGACGGGGCTCGGCTTTGTGCCCGTACACAACCCCCGGGACAATGCCGTCACGGCGAAGGGTTTTCACCTTCTTGCCGACGACTTCCCGAGGCTCTACTTCTAGGGTAAGCATTTCGGGCATGATAAGCTCGCTCCTTGCACGCTGGCTAACGACCCGACATTATACGCGCCCGCCTCACTTACCGGCAAAATCAGCGACCAGCCTCGGTCAGACGCGCCGCACCACCAGCAGATGGGCCACCTCTCCGCCTCTCTCACGATCCCGCGCTGTTTCGGGGCAACGACACCCATTCGGCCGCTAGCCTTGCCCAATCGGGCGCTCTAGGCTACAATGCGGCTGGGTTTCCCGTCTAGATTTCAACTTCCCCACCCTGTTCATTCGCGGTCGGGGAAAGCCTGTCCAGGTAGCAACGTTGGGGGGACCTGGACGCATTGGGAGGCCGTCTTCGTAAGGCTGAGCAACGCTGATCAGCACTAAAGAGACAGGAGGCATCATGACTACTACCAGGCTAGGACGCCGCGACTTTGTGCGCCTGGCCGGCATGGCCGGCACCACAGCCGCAGCGGCCGCGTGCGGGGTTACGCCAACGCCTACGCAGTCACCGACACCCGCTCCTGCCGAACCTACCACTCCCCCTCCTGCTGAGCCGACAGCCGCTCCCTCAGCGGCCGAGCCCACACCCACCGTGGCGTCTGAAGCGGCGCCCATCACCGAGCCCGTTGCCCGCTACCAAGAAGCCCCCATGCTGGCTGAAATGGTAGCCGCCGGGAAACTGCCCCCGGTGGAGGAACGCCTCCCGGTGGACCCCATGGTCATCGAGCCCATCGCCGAGGTCGGCAACTACTGCGGTACCTGGCGTCGCTGCGAGACCAACCCTGGCCACGTCGGGGCTCGGCTCGGGGCAGAGCCCCTGGTGATGTGGGGCCGCGATGCCAAGACCATCCTCCCCAACCTGGCTTCGTCGTGGGAGATGAACGAAGAGGGCACGGAGCTGACCTTCCACCTTCGCCAAGGTGTGCGCTGGTCAGACGGGGAGCCTTTCAACGCCGATGACATCATGTTCTGGTTCGAGGACGTAGTCCTCAACGAGGAACTCACCCCGGCCTTCCCCAGCTGGCTCCGCTCCGGCGGCGAGCCCTGCACCATGGAGAAGATTGACGACTACACCGTCAAGTTCACCTTCGCCGCTCCCGCCGGGTTGATCATGGATAGCCTCGCCTTCAACGGCAACTCCATCATCAACTACCCTCGCCACTACCTCGAACGCTTCCACATCAAGTACGCTGATGAGGCGGAGCTCAACCAGCTGGTGGAGGAGCGGGGGTTTGAGTCCTGGTTCCAGCTCTTCGGCAACGAGGTCAACGTCCGGGATAACCCTGACCTGCCCACCCTGCGCCCTTGGAAGATGGTCACCCGGAACTGGAGCACCACCGCGGTAGCCGAGCGCAACCCCTACTACTGGAAGGTAGACACCGAGGGCAAGCAGCTACCGTACTTCGACCAGGTCTTCTGGAACATCGTCCAGAGCGTAGACCTCATCCCCATGCGCATCGTGTCCGGGGAAGTGGACATGCAGGCCATGTACATCGGCTTCCCCAACTACACCCTGCTCATGGAGAACCGCGAAGCCGGCGACTACAACGTCTACCTGTGGGACCCGGGCCTGAGCGGAAGCGTCATGTTCGTCAACCAGACCCGCACCGGCGATGACGAACTGCGCGACCTGCTGCGCGACGTTCGGTTCCGCATTGCTCTGTCCAAGGCCATCAACCGCGACGAGCTGAACCAGCTCATCTACTACGGGCTGACCAAGGACGTGATGGAGCTCTACCCGGAGGCGGTTAGGAACGACCCCGACATCCCGGGCTACTTCCAGTACGACCCTGAGGGCGCGAACGCGATCCTGGACGAACTGGGGCTGACCGAGCGCGATAGCGAGGGTACCCGGCTCCTGCCCAGCGGCCGTCCGCTGTCCCTGCGGCTCTTCGGCCATGCCGCCTACCCCATCCACCGGGATGTGGCCGAGGTGGAAGCTGGGTTCCTCAGGGACGTGGGCATCAGCTCCCAGATAGACTTCGTGGCTGCCGAGCTCTGGAACCCGCGCCTGCAAGAGAGCGATTACGACATCCTCTGCTACGACGCGGACTTCGCCCCCGGCAACCTGTTCTGGCTGGCCTATCCTCGGGCCCTCTTCCCGGTCGAGCTGAGCACCTACTGGGCGAGCCGCTGGGGCTGGTACTATCAGACCAGTGGGCAGAACGGTGAGGCACCGGAGGGCGAAGCAGCTGGACTGGTTGACCTGTGGGAGCAGGTCAAGCTCACCATTGACCCCCAGGAGCGTCAAGCCCTGGTGGACGAGGCCTTCTACATCGGGGCCAAGAACCTCTGGGTCATTCCGGTGTTTGGCGGGGATATCTCCCCGTGCGTAGTGAAGAACGGGTTCACTAACGTGCCTGAGGAAGGCTCGTTGGCCTACCCGGTTTGGTCACCTAAGCTGTACAATCCCGAGCACTTCTTCCAGAAGCAGGGCTAGGCCCTCCGCGGGATTTGCTCGGAGCATCCCCTGGGAGGTCATCTCCATGGCCCCCAGGGGGTTTTGCCCATCAGGGCGCAGATGACGCCCAAGAGTGGGGCGCATGGTCAATTGGCGCTGTCACCGCTACTATGGTTCGCGTAGAACCGGCGGAATCCTGACGCAAGGGAGTGGGGTATAGATGCTGGAATACATTGGGCGACGCATCTTGCTGATGGTGATGACCCTGATCGTCATCTCCATCGTCTCGTTCGCCATCATTCAGTTGCCGCCAGGGGATTTCCTGACAGCGTACATGGAACGACTGGAAGAAAGCGGCCTCACTCGAGATCAGGCTGTCATCGAAGCCCTCAAGAAGCGGTACGGACTAGACCAGCCCATCTACGTTCAGTATGCCAAGTGGGTCTGGGGTATGCTGCACGGCGACTTCGGGCAGTCCTTCCTGTTCAACCGGCCCGTCGGAGAGCTGATCTGGGAGCGCCTCGGGCTCACCATGGCGGTGTCGTTTGCCGCTCTGGTCTTCAACTGGATAGTGGCCCTGCCCATCGGGATCTACTCGGCCGTCAGGCAGTACTCCATCGGAGACTACCTGGCGACCTTCATCGGCTTCATCGGTCTAGCCATACCCAACTTCATGCTGGCTCTGATCCTGATGTGGATAGCGTTCAGCGTGTTTGGCGCCAACGTGGGCGGCCTGTTCTCGGCCGAGTTCGCTGACGCCCCCTGGAGCTGGGCCAAGGTCGTGGACATGCTCAAGCACCTGTGGCTGCCCATGGTCGTGCTGGGCATGGCGGGAACTGCCGGCCTCATCCGTATCATGCGGGCCAACCTCCTCGATGAGATTCGCCGGCCCTACGTCATCACCGCCCGAGCGAAGGGGCTCACTGAGCGCCGCCTGACCCTCAAGTACCCGGTGCGCGTGGCCCTGAACCCGTTCATCAGTACCATCGGATGGTCGCTGGCCGGATTGGTGGCAGGCGAGACCATCGTCTCCATCGTGCTGGGATTGCCGACCACGGGTCCCCTCCTGTTCCGTGCCCTCATGATGCAGGACATGTACTTGGCGGGAACCTTCATCATGCTGGTGAGCGCCCTCACGGTTATCGGGACGCTGATCTCCGACATTCTGCTGGCTTGGGTCGACCCCAGAATCCGGGCCTCTATCTGATCCCGGGGAGATGTACGGGAATCACGGCTGGCTTTACAGCCCTAGCACAAGCGCATTGGAGTGATTGCCTAATATGGCCGAAGACACCAGACTAACCGTTGAAGAGGTTCCAGAGGAGGGGCCGGCGCTCCAAGAGGAGGCCGAACGGCTATTCGTCGCCTCCCAGTGGCAGCTCATGTGGTGGCGCTTCCGTCGCCATAAGCTGGCGCTCGTCAGTGTCGGCGTCGTGGTCATACTCTACCTGATCGCCATCTTCGTCGAGTTCCTGGCCACCTACGACCCCTACCGGCACCAGACGCAGTGGGTCTTTGCGCCTCCGCAGATACCGCGGCTCGGCACCGTGGACGGGAGGTTCGGTCTCTACGTCCTGGGTCTGGACCTGGAACGTGACCCGGTGACCCTCAGGCCCATCTACACCGCCAACCCTGAGCGCCGGTATCGCATCGAGTTCTTCGTGCACGGCCAGGAGTACAAGCTGCTGGGCCTGTTCCCTACCGATGTCCACCTCTTCGGGCTGGAAGAGGGTAGCGACGGCACCATGTTCCTCCTGGGCACGGACCGCCTGGGCCGCGACATGTGGTCTCGCATCATGTATGGCACCCGGATCTCGACGTCCATCGGGTTGGTCGGCGTCAGCCTGAGCTTCATCCTGGGCGTGATCATGGGTGGCTTCTCCGGCCTGTACGGTGGCGTCTTCGACACCATAGTCCAGCGCGTCATCGAGCTCTTGCGGTCCATCCCCACCGTTCCGCTGTGGTTGGGGCTCAGCGCCGCCATCCCCAAGGACTGGCCGCAGATCCGGGTCTACTTCGCCATCACCATCATCCTATCCCTCGTGGGATGGACGGGCCTGGCCCGTGTGGTTCGCGGACGCTTCCTGTCCCTGCGTGAGGAAGACTTCGTCACCGCGGCTCGAGTCTCGGGTGCTGGCGACCGGCGCATCGTGTTCACGCACCTAGTACCCTCGATCCTGAGCCACATCATCGCCTCCATCACCCTCAACATCCCGGGCATGATCCTGTCCGAGACGAGCCTCTCCTTCCTCGGTCTCGGGTTGAGGCCGCCAACGATCAGCTGGGGCGTGCTCCTGCAGGAGGCCCAGAACGTCCGTACAGTGGCGCTGGCCCCCTGGCTGATGATACCGGGTCTGTTCGTGATCGTGACGGTGCTGTGCTTCAACTTCATGGGCGATGGCCTTCGCGACGCAGCCGACCCATACTCCCGCTAGACCCCGTAGTCCTATACGCCTACAATGCAGAGGGCCCGCTATCGGGCCCTCTGTGCTGATTCCCGCGTCGTTGCGCCTTCCCCCGGCTGG
>JBMNTK010000200.1:0-7191 GCA_050945695.1 Anaerolineae bacterium
GGCTGATCCGGATGCTGGACCGGGGCGAGGCCGAAGCCTGCGGTGGCGGCCCCATCTACACCGCGCTGATCCTCTGCCGGGCCCTGGGGGCCGGGCAGGTCCGCGTCCTCCAGTACGCCAACTCCGGTGACGTCTGGGGGGACCGCAGCCGCGTGGTGGGGTACGTATCGGCCGTCATCCTGCCTGCATCCTGAGGAGCCGTGCGCAACGCTGACGTGGCGGTGCAGGTGCCGGCCCAGCCCGGCGCCGCCCGGCCCACCTCTGCCCGCAGCGAGGCGGAGACCGGCATCTTCTCCTACCTCGTGCCCGAGGCCCTCTCCCAGCGCATCCAGGTTGGCCAGTGGGTATGGGTGCCCTTCGGCACCCGACACCTCACCGGGGTGGTGGTGGATCTGGATACCACCATCCCGCCGGGCGTGCGCCCGCGAGAGATCGAGGATATCGTAGATGACCGGCCCGTCCTCAGCCCGGCCCAACTGGCCTTGGCCCGGTGGATGAGCCGGCACTACCTCGCGCCCCTCTTCGAGTGTGTGAGCCTCTTCCTTCCGCCGGGTTCCGCCCCCCGGGTGGAATCCGTCTACCGCGCCCGTCCCCAGGACGAGCGGGCGGAGGGGCGCTTCACCGGCCTGCAGCGTCGCCTGCTGAGCCTCCTGGAGCGGCACGGCGACCTGACCGAGGAGCAGATCAGGTCGCTTCTGGCCAAGGAGTCGCTCCTGCCCAAGACAAAGCCCACCCTTCGGCTGAGCGGGGCCCTCGAGTCCCTGGTCCAGCGTAGCGCGCTCCAGCGGGTGTCTCGCCTGGCCCCACCCCAAGTTGGCCCCAGCACTCGTCCCAGCCTGCGCCTGCTGGTCGAGCCCAGGGAGGGCTTGCGGCTGCTGGCCAAGTCGGGGGTTCGGGGTGCTAAGTGGCAGGCCCTGCTCCTGCTGGCCGAGAGCAGCGAGACCGACCCCTTCATGCCGCTAGAGAGGTTGTTGGAGGCCTCGGGCGCTACCGCCCGGGGCATCGAGAGCCTGGCTGCCGAGGGCCTGGTGGCGCTGCTGCCCGGCGCGACCGTCCTGAGCCTGCCCGCCCGCCTGCCCGAGGGCCTCTCCATCGAGCCGGCCACCCTTGAGCGGCTACGCCAGGCCGGCCCTCGCACCGCCACCGAGCTGCAGGCCCTGGGCTTTGACCCCGCCCTCATCACCGAGCTGGTGGCCCAGGGAGCCCTAGAGAAGCGCACTTACCCCGCCCAGGTGTCACTCCTCGTTACGCCCGAGCAGGCCTGGGAGCGTGTGATCGAGGCCGCCCGCCTCCAGGGAGCCCGCCGCGCCCTGGCCGGGCTGCACCGCCGGGGAGAAACGATCTGGCTGGCCGACCTAACGCAGGCGACGGGGTGCACCCGCTCCCACGTTGAGCGCCTAGAGGCAGCCGGGATCGTAGCCATCGAAGAGCGGCGCTACTACCGCGACCGCTTCCTCCACGACTCGGGAGAGCCCACCCCTCTGCCCAGCCTGACCGAGGATCAGGCCCGCGCCCTGGCCCCCATCGTCCAGGCACTGGAGGGCAGCGGACCCCGGGCCTTCCTGCTACAGGGGGTCACCGGCAGCGGCAAGACGGAAGTGTACCTGCACGCCATCGAGCACGCCCTCTCGCTTGGCAAGCAGGCCATCGCTCTGGTGCCAGAGATCGCCCTTACCCCCCAGGCCCTGAGCCGTTACGGCCGCTACTTCCCCGGCCGGGTGGCCGTCCAGCACAGCCAGCTCACCCCCGGCGAGCGCTACGACCAATGGACCAACGTGCGCGATGGCCAGGCCGACCTGGTGGTGGGGCCCCGTTCCGCCCTGTTCATGCCCGTGCCTCGGCTGGGCCTCATCATCGTGGATGAGGAACACGAGCCCTCCTACAAGCAGGCCAGCCGCCCCTACTACCACGCCCGGGACGCCGCCCTGCGCCTGGCCCAGGAGTGCGGGGCCGTCGTGGTGCTGGGGAGCGCCACCCCAGACGTGGCCAGCTACCGGGCGGCGGCGCGCGGCGCCCTGGGCCTGCTCACCCTCCCGCGACGCTACGGGCCCGAGCAGCCCCCGGCCCTGCCCCCGGTGCAGGTGGTAGACATGCGGGCCGAACTACGCGCCGGCCACACGGGCATGTTCAGCCGCTGCCTGCAAGAAGCGCTGAGCACCGTCCTTGGGCGCCGGGAACAGGCCATCCTCTTCCTCAACCGTCGGGGCACTTCCACCTTCGTAATGTGCCGCGACTGTGGGCACGTGGCCCTGTGCCCCCGTTGCGACCTGCCCTTCACCTACCACGCACCCTCCGGTGACAACCCCTACCTCATCTGCCATCACTGCGGCCGCCGGCAGAGCCCGCCCACCGTCTGCCCCGAGTGTGCGAGCACCCGCATCCGCTACTTCGGGGCAGGCACCGAGCGGGTGGAGGCCTACACCAAAGCGCTCTTCCCCCAGGCCCGCGTCCTGCGCTGGGACGCGGACACCACCCGTCAGCGCGGTGGCCACGAGGAGATCCTGAGGGCGTTCCTGAACCACGAGGCCGACATCCTCATCGGCACCCAGATGATCGCCAAAGGGCTCGACCTGCCCTTGGTGACCCTGGTCGGCGTCGTTTCCGCGGATGTGTCGCTCTTCTTCCCCGACTTCCGGGCCGGGGAGCGCGCCTTCCAGCTCCTCACCCAGGTGGTGGGTCGGGCCGGGCGACGAGACCGTGGTGGCCGGGCGGTGATCCAGACCTATCAGCCCGACCACTACGCCGTCCAGGCCGCCTCCCGACATGACTACGCCAGCTTCTATGCCCGGGAGATCGCCGTCCGGCGTCGGCTGGGCTACCCGCCCTTCGGTCACATGGTGCGGCTGCTGCGCACCGGCACCAGTGCCTCTAGGACCGAGCGAGACGCCATCGAGCTGGCCGAGCACCTTCGCCGGCAGATTCAGCGCCGGGGCCTGCCCAACCTGGAGGTCATCGGCCCTGCCCCCTGCTTCTACTCCCGGCTGCGGGGACGTTACCGATGGCACGTCCTCCTGCGTGGGGAGGGCGCGCAGGACCTGCTCCTGGCTGACCCACCACCCCCCGGTTGGCGGGTGGACGTAGACCCGCTGGACTTCCTCTAGCCCCCTCTCGACCGGACGGGCGGACTCGGGTATCATCACCCCAGACTCTGGCAGCTGCCCCTGGGGCCTGCCTGCTCCAGAACCTATCATCACCACGCGGGTACCTTGGCCTGGCCCGCTCTGCTCAAGGAGACGCTGTGTACAGACAGGTGATTGCGCCCGCTACCGACCAGTATCCCCGCAACAGCGAGGGCGATATCGCCGTCCTGCCCGATGGCCGGCTGCTCCTGGCCTACACCCGCTTCCAGGGAGGCTCGTCCGATTTCGATGCGGCCGAGATCGTGGGCCGCTACTCCAGTGACCGGGGACGCACTTGGTCGCCGGACGTGGTGCTCCAGGGAAACGATGCCGGCGTCAACTGCATGTCACCCTCCCTGCTGCCCCTGCCTGAAGGTGACCTGCTCCTGTTCTACCTGCGCAAGAACTCGCCCACCGACCTCCAAGTGTGGGTGAAACGCTCCCAAGACGGGGGGCAGACCTGGGGCGAGCCCACCATGGTCACCGATGGCGACGGCTACTACGTCATGTGCAACGCCCGTGTCGTGCGGCTGACGACGGGTCGCCTGGTGGCGCCCGTCTCCTGGTGCCAGGACGCCCTGGGCCCCTTCGATGGAACCGGCCACCACACCGTCAAGTGCTTCCTCTCCGACGACGACGGTCACACCTGGCACTCTCACGAATTCGTGCTGGACCTTCCCCGCCGGGGGGCCATGGAGCCCGGGGTGGTGGAACTGGCCGACGGCTCTCTGCTCATGGTCCTTCGCAGCCAGCTGGGCCGGCTCTACTTCTCCCGGTCCAGCGACGCCGGAGAGGCCTGGAGCGTCCCGGAGATGAGCGGCATCGTCGCCCCCGAGGCTCCCTCCGCCCTAGCCCGCGTCCCCCAGTCGGAGGACCTGCTGCTGGTGTGGAACGACAACTACGACCCACCTGTAGACCACGGTGGCAATCGGTCTCCCCTGCGCTCCGCCCTCTCCCGGGACGGCGGCCGCAAGTGGTACCGGTTCCGCACCCTCGAGGGTGACCCGGACCGCGCCTACTCCTATCCCAGCATAACCTTCGCCGACGATGAAGTGCTGCTCACCTACTACGAACGGGAGCAGCCCGGTCGCCTGTCCCTGGTCTTCCGGGCCCTGCCCCTGAGCTGGTTCTACGAGATAGAGGACAAGCTCGTCCTGCAGGCGCTGGACCGTTTGCCCGACCTCCCCGCCGAGTCGCTGGGCAGCCCGACGGGCCGAGTCCGGGCGAGCAGCCATCGCCAGTCCTAGGTCGAGTATTCGCCATGCCAGAGCTGCCAGAGGTAGAGATCCTAGCCCGCGAGATGCGCCAGCACGTGGTCGGCCGGACGGTCGCCTCTGTCAGGGCCGCCCCCGACCAGACCTTCGAGGTCGGCCAGGAGCAACTGCCGGCCCTGGCGGGGTGCAAGCTCCTGGGGATACGGCGCTTCGGCAAACGCCTCGCCTTGGACTTCGAGGGCGGGCGCTCCCTGCTCACCCACCTCATGATGGTGGGCCAGTGGCGCTACTCCGCCCTCGCCCCTGACTGTCCGCCCGACCCTCGGATCGTCCTCGAGTTCACCGACGGCACCCGGCTGTGCCTGCACGGCGTGGCCCTGCGCTACCAGCACCTCGTCCCCACGGACCAGGTGGAGACACAACCGGAGATCCAAGCCCTGGGCCCGGACGCTCTCTCGCCCCAGTTCACTCCTGAGAGCTTGGCCGAGGGCCTGGCTCGCCGGGCGGCCGGCATCAAGGCGGTGCTTCTGGAGCAGTCGCTGGCCGGTGGCATCGGCAACACCTATGCGGATGAGGCCCTCTTCCTGGCCGGCATCCACCCTCGCCGCCTGGCGTCGAGCCTGACCCGGGAGGAAGTGGAAGCCCTGCACCATGCCGTGGTGCAAGTGCTCCAGGAGGCCATCGAGCACGGCGGGGCCTCCGAGATGGCCTTCGTGCACCTGGATGGGAGCAAGGGCCACTACCAGGAGGTCTTTCGCGTCAAGGAACGCGAGGGGCAGACCTGCCCCATCTGTGGGGCGACCATCGTCAAGGAGAAGGTAGCCGGCCGACCAACCTACTACTGTCCCGGGCACCAATGCCTCTAGGTAGGTGCGCCGGCCCCCTCATGAGATGGAGGTGTCAGCATGAGATGCGACCGGCGTTTGCTTCTAGGGTGGCTTCTGGCACTGGTGCCGCTGGCCTTCTCCTGTAGCGCGGGGCCGGTGGGCGGCGGCCCCCGGCCCGGGCGTCGCTCCGTTCGCTTGCCTGCGCCCGAGGCCGATTCCGGCCCTCCCTTGACCCAGGTCCTGGCCCGCCGACGCTCAGTGCGTGCCTATCGGCCCCGGCCCCTCACCGAGCGAGAGATCGGTCAGCTCCTGTGGGCCACCCAGGGCATAACCGATCCGGTCGGCCTGCGCACCGCTCCCTCGGCAGGGGCCACCTACCCGCTTGAGGTCTACGTCGCCACCGCGGCCGGCCTGTACGGCTACCAGCCGGACGGGCACTCCTTGGTCGAAGTGCTGAACCGGGACGTCAGAGGCGACCTGGCGGACGCGGGGTTGGGACAGTCGTGGCTGCGACAGGGCCCGGCGGTGTTCATCATCGCCGCCGTCTACCCCCGCACCGCCACCAGATATGGCTCACGGGCCGAACGTTATGTCCACCTCGAGGCCGGACATGCCTGCCAGAACCTGCTCCTGCAGGCCGAGGCCCTGGGCCTGGGTGGAGTCGCGGTGGGTGCCTTTGACGACGCGGAAGTGGCCCGGGTCCTGGGCCTGCCAGCCGACCAGTCTCCGCTCTACCTGGTGCCGGTGGGGCAGCCGGCGTAAGCGATCTTTGCTGGCCCCGCCCCCAGGGCTAGAATCAAGCCATCTGCATCCCGAGGGCTAGAGCAATGACCCCGAGAGAGAGGATCGAGGCTGCCCTGCTGGGTGAAAGGCCCGACGTCGTGCCCTTCACCGTCTACGAGAACAAGCTCCCCACCAGCGAGGCCGAGCGCCGGCTGCGCAACGAGGGCTTGGGCATCGTCATGCGCACCTCAGCGTTCCGGCCCGTCTACTCCGAGTGCACCCAAGAGCAGGTCACCTTCACCGGCCCCGATGGCGTCACCTACGTGCGCACTATCGTCAAGACGCCGGTAGGGACCCTCACGGCCCTAGATCGCCCCGTGGGCTTCACCTCCTGGCACGAGGAGCGCCTCTTCAAGTCTCCGGCGGACTACGAGCCCCTGGAGGCCATGATCGCCGATCGTAACTACGTCCCCACTTACGAGCGCGTGGCTCGGCTACAGGCCCTGATGGGCGGGGACGGATTCGTGCGGGTTGGGATCGGCTACTCGCCCCTGCAGGAGATCATCTACACCCTGATGGGGCTGGAGCAGTTCAGCATCCAGTGGGCCGAGAACCGGGACCGGGTGATGCGCCTCTACAACCTTCTCACCGAAGACCGGCGCAAGATCTACCCCATCGTGGCCGGTTCCCCTGCCCTGGCGGCGAACTACGGCGGCAACGTCAGCCCCGAGGTAGTGGGCCGTGAGCGCTTCGAGACCATGATCCTTCCCCATTACGACGAGGCCTCCGAGGTCCTCCACGCCCAAAGCAAGCTCTTGGGCGTCCACTTCGATGCCAACACCGGGCCGTTGGCCCCCGGGATCGCCCGCTCCAAGATGGACTACGTCGAGGCCTTCACCCCTGTGCCCACCTGCGACATGACGGTCAGGGAGGCGCGTGAGGCCTGGCCCAACAAGACGCTGTGGATCAACTTCCCCTCGTCGGTGCACCTGGAGAGCATACAAGAGATCGAGGACATGACCCGGCGCATCCTGCGCGAAGCCGCCCCGGGCGATCGGTTCCTCATCGGCATCACCGAAGACGTGCCCGAGGATCGCTGGCAAGAGAACTTCGCCGCCATCTTGCGCGTGGTCAACAGCGAAGGTCGGCTGCCTATCGAGGGCTAGGGAGGTGGGGCGGGCCGTCGAGGGAGAGGGCGGGCCTTTGTGTGTCATTGCGAGTCGGAGAGCCCTCGAATGGAATTCGGGGCTGCTGGGCCTTTGGCCGGGCGTCGGCGAAGGCCGACGCCGGAAAGCTTGCCCTGCGGCC
>JBMNTK010000201.1:0-6959 GCA_050945695.1 Anaerolineae bacterium
TCTACCGCCGGGTCATCAACCGCAACAATCGGCTCAAGAGGCTGCTGGAGTTGGGCGCCCCGGACGTGATCGTGCGCAACGAGAAGCGCATGCTCCAGGAGGCAGTGGACTCGCTCATCGACAACGGACGCCGGGGCCGGATGGTCTCGCGGTCGGGCCGTCGTAAGCTCAAGTCCCTGTCCGACATGCTCAAGGGCAAGCAGGGCCGGTTCCGCCGGAACCTGTTGGGTAAGCGCGTGGACTACTCCGGCCGCTCTGTGATCGTGATTGGGCCGGAGCTGGAGCTCCATCAGTGCGGACTGCCCAAGACGATGGCACTGGAGCTGTTCAAGCCCTTTGTCATGCGGCGGCTGGTCGAGAAGGAAGTGGCCCACAACATCAAGAGCGCCAAGCGCATGGTAGAGCGGATGGCGCCCGAGGTCTGGGATATCCTGGCCGAGGTGGTCAAGGAGCGTCCGGTGTTGCTCAACCGGGCACCCACGCTGCACCGGCTGGGCATCCAGGCCTTCGAGGTGGTCCTGATCGAAGGTAACGCCATCCAGATCCATCCGCTGGTCTGCTCGGCCTTCAACGCCGACTTCGACGGCGACCAGATGGCCGTGCACGTGCCGCTGTCCGACCAGGCTGTGCAAGAGGCCCGCTCGATCATGTTGGCGTCGGTCAACTTGCTGAAGCCGGCCAGCGGTGAGCCGGTGGTGGGCCCCACCAAGGACATGGTGCTGGGTGCGCACTACCTGACCACCGAGAAGCCGGGCGCCAAGGGTGAGGGCAAGATCTTCGCCAGCATGGAAGAGGTGGAGATGGCCTGCGCCATGGACCTGGTGCACCCGCGGGCTCGCATCAGGGTGCGCTATGAGCGTCCGGATGGCACCGTGGAGCTGCTCGAGACCACGGCCGGCCGGGTGCTGTTCAACATGGTGCTGCCGGAAGAGCTCCGGTTCGTGAACCGGGTGATGGACAAGTCGGCCCTGAGTGAGTTGGTGGGGCAGTGCTTCACCCGCCTGGGTCACAAGGCCACCGCTCAGATGGTGGACCGGATGAAGGAACTGGGCTTCCGGTACGCCACTCGCTCCGGCACGACCATCGCGGTGAGCGATATCGTGGTGCCCGAGGTGAAAGAGGCCATCATCGCCGACGCCACTGCTAAGGTGGAGGAGCTCGAGCGGCTCTACCGGCGCGGTCTCATCACCGAGATGGAGCAGTACCAGCGCACGGTGGCAATCTGGAGCAAGGCCAAGGACGACCTCACCGCGGCGGTGCAGCAGCACCTCGATCCCACCGAGTCGCTGGGCGCGATGACCGCCTCTGGCGCCACCAAGGGTGGTATCGGACCTATCTCGCAGCTGGCGGGCATGCGTGGCCTGATGGGTGACCCGTCCGGTCGCATCATCCCGCTGCCGATTCGGTCCAGCTTCCGCGAGGGCCTGACGGCGCTGGAGTACTTCCTGTCCACTCACGGCGCCCGCAAGGGACAGGCGGACACGGCTCTGCGTACTGCAGACGCTGGCTACCTGACCCGGCGCCTGGTAGACGTGGCCCAGGACGTCATCATCGAGATGGAAGACTGTGGCACCGAGGATGGCATCTGGATTGACCGTGAGTCGTCAGAGCGTCTGGGTGAGAGCTTCATCGAGCGCCTGACCAACCGCGTTGCCGGTGCCGCCGTCGTGGATGAGCAGACGGGCGAGATCATCGTAGACCGCAACGAGCTGATCACCGAGAAGATCGCTCGCGAGATCAGCCAGATGGGTGTGGAGCAAGTCTTCGTCCGGTCGCCACTCACCTGTGAGGCACGGCACGGGCTCTGCCAGCTCTGCTACGGTGGAGACCTGGGCCGGGGTGGAATGATCGCCATCGGCGAGGCGGTGGGCATCATCGCCGCCCAGAGCATCGGCGAGCCCGGAACGCAGCTGACCCTGCGGACCTTCCACACCGGTGGTGTGGCAGACCGCGAGGACATCACCCGCGGGCTTCCGCGAGTGGAGGAGCTGTTCGAGGCCCGGGTTCCCAAGGGCGAGGCCATCATCGCCGACATTGACGGGGTGGTGGACGTCTACTGGGAGGGCGAGGTCCGCAAGCTGAAGATCTCCTCTTCGTCGGTGCAGACGGAAGAGCACCAGATCCCGGAAGGGCACGAGCTCTTGCTTACCGACGGGGACCGCATCCCGAGTGGGACGGCCATCTCCCGTGACAAGGAAGATGGCACTAACGCCATCGTGGCCGAACATGGCGGCGAGGTGTTCTTCGACGGCGACCGAGCGCTCATCCGCTACGAGGAGACCATCGAGAAGGAGTACGAGATCCCGGCTTCGGCGCGGCTGCGCGTGGAGAAGGGTCAGGTGGTCAAGGCCGGCGAGCAGCTCACTGAGGGCTCCAAGAACCCGAGGGAACTGCTGCGGGTGCTGGGCCGAGAGGCGGTACAGCAGTACCTGCTGGAGGAAGTCCAGTCGGTGTACCGCGCTCAGGGCGTGGTCATCCACGATAAGCACATCGAGCTGATCGTCCGCAAGATGCTCCAGAAGGTGCGCGTGCGTCAGCCAGGCGACACCGACTTCCTGCCGGGCGAACTGGTGGAGCGCCAGGTCTTTGAAGAGGTGAACCGGGAAGTGGTCGAGAACGGCGGCGAGCCGGCTCAGGCGCAGGACGTGCTCTTGGGCATCACCAAGGGCGCCCTGAGCACCGATAGCTTCCTGGCAGCGGCCTCATTCCAGGAGACCACCCGAGTGCTGGCCGATGCGGCGGTACGCGGGGCCGTGGACGAACTCCGTGGCCTGAAGGAGAGCGTCATCATCGGCAAGCTCATCCCCGTCGGGACTGGGCTGCGAGCCAGGTTGGGCCCTGAGTCTCAGCTGCCCACCGGGACGGAGGGCGAGGAGGTGCCGCTAGCGCTGACCAGTGGCGCCGATGAGGAAGCCCTAGAGGAGCCTTCCTCTGCTTCCGAGCCTGACGCCGCCGGATAGCCGCGGCGCTGAATAGGCGAACGAAAAGGGGGGACTCAAGGTCCCCCCTTTCGTGTTCCTGCCGGTGTGACTAGTCGGCCTTCAGGCCGGGATACAGGCGGAGGGCATTGCGCCGGTAGAGCTTGTCCAAAACGGAGTCGGGCAGGCCCACGCCGTGGATGTTCCAGCGGCCCTGCCTGGGTGGCACTTCCGGTCCGTGAGGGAAGTAGTCGTCGAGGGTCTCCAGGAAGCGGAAGTAATACGGGTACCAGGGCCCAAGCGGCGGCCGGTCGGTCCCGAAAAGCACCCGGTCCTGGAACTCCTGGAGGAACCAGCGGGCCCGGTGGGGCTGGCGCCCGAGCTCGGCGATTCGCTCGGAGATATCCACGAAGACGTTGGGGTGAGGCCGGAGGAGCTGGTCAGCGACCCAGCCGAGGTTCTCGGCATAGCCGCCAACGTGGGCCACCTGGAAGACAGTGCGAGGGTGGCGCCCCACCAGCCCCAGCAGCTGCTCCATCAGGGCCTCGAAGGAGGGGAACTGGGGACCGTAGAAGCTCCATTCCGGCCGCAGGTGCAGCTCGTCCCACCGTTCGTTGCGCCCGTCCAGAGGCCGGAAGAAGGCAACCGGATCGGCCACGTGGATGAGGACGGGCAGGTTCGCCTCGGCGGCCGTCTGCCATAGGTCGTCCAGCCGGGGATCGTCAACTGCAATCAGGCGACCGGTCTCATCTCGAATGGTCAGCCCCAGGGACTTGAAGATCTTGAGCCCGTCCACCCCCAGCTTGATGGCTTCCTGGAACTGCCGCACGAGGGCGTCCGGCCAGCCGGGCTCGCTGGTGACAGACCAGTCGAGCGCCGCCAGGACGGCGACACGGTCGGGGTACTTGGCCTTGACGTCATCGAGGGCGGCGCGGAGCCGACCGTTGACGAATCCGTCCAGGTCCACGATGCCCCGGACGTTGTGGCGGTCGAGGGCGGCGATCAGGGCCTCGGGATGCGAATCCTGGGGCTGGTCAGAGCCGCTGTGCAGCCATCGCATATGGTTGTGAGCGTCAATGGCCGGGAAACGCGCCCGCTCGATGTGGTGTTCGGGAAGGACCAGTTGCGACTCTGGCAGGAAGTCCTGCAGGCGCAGATCGTCAGTCATTTCATCTCCTCAGGGGCGGTGGTCGGGGCCGACGTGTTTCGATGCCCTGCCCGCTACATAGCGCGCTCGCGTACGCACGTCAAGCGCGGGTGCGGGGCCCGTCTCCGTGCGTGGGCCGGCCAAGGGGCGTGGTTGCCGTCGGTGAATGCGTTTGCGTAGGACGGGCTGGAGTGATAGAATCCCTATTCGGCAATCGGGCCGCCAGTGCGGCCTACTCACACATGCGATGTGGGGACAGTACACGGAGGAGGAAGGATTGCCAACAGTCAACCAGTTGGTGCGTAAGGGACGCAAGCCGTCCACCAAGAAGTCAAAGGCGCCTGCCCTCCAGTTCAACTACAACAGCCAGGAGCGGCGCAGCACGCGGGCGGCTAGAGGCAACCCGCAGAAGCGTGGCGTCTGCACGCAGGTTCGAACCACCACGCCCAGAAAGCCCAACTCTGCCCTTCGGAAGGTAGCCAGGGTGCGGCTGAGCAACGGCGTGGAAGTGACCGCGTACATCCCCGGTGAGGGGCACAACCTGCAGGAGCACAACGTGGTCCTGGTCAGGGGCGGTCGAGTCAAGGACCTGCCTGGAGTGCGGTATCACATCGTCCGTGGGGCGCTGGACGCTTCCGGTGTGGACGGGCGGCACAAAGGTCGCTCGAAGTACGGTTCCAAGAGGCCGAAGCGGTAGGACCTAACGCGCGCGAGACGCCTCCGCTCCCCAATCCGGGCAGGAGTCGCCTTACCCCGGGCCCTGCGGGCCCCCGAGTCCGCTAGCACGGGAATTCGCGCCGGTTCCACCAAGTTCTGCCTCTCCTAGTCGTTCGCCTGACGTAGTCAACTCACTCATCCATTTGGGCCTTCGGGCCTTGGCCGCGGCGCGCGTGTGCCGCATGCAGGAGGGAAAGTATGCCCAGACGGTATAGGCCGCCTCGTCGTGAGGTGGAGCCCGATCCGCGCTACGGTAGCGAGCTTCTTATGCGGTTCGTCAACAAGCTCATGCGCGGTGGGAAGAAGAGCGTGGCCCTCGGTATCGCTTACGATGCGTTCGATATCATCGAGCAGCGCACCCGTCGCAACCCGCTTGAGGTCTTCGAGCAGGCAGTGCGCAACGTCACTCCCGTGATCGAGGTCAAGCCGCGGCGCGTCGGTGGTGCCACCTATCAGGTTCCGGTCGAGGTTGCCCCTCATCGGCGCACCTCGCTGGCCCTGCGCTGGCTCACGGCGGCCGCCCGTTCACGGCCTGGTCGCTCCATGGGCGAGAAGCTGGCCGCTGAGTTGATGGACGCCGCCAACGGTGAGGGCTCGGCTATTCGCCGCAGGGAAGACACTCACCGTATGGCCGAGGCTAACCGCGCCTTCGCGCATTACCGTTGGTAGGCTGCGAACCCAAGTCTATTCTAGAGAGTTTGTTTAGCAGTGCGTAGTTACCCGATCGAGAGAACCCGGAATATCGGTATCATTGCCCACATTGATGCGGGCAAGACTACCACCACGGAGCGCATCCTGTTCTACACCGGGCGCACTCATCAGCTTGGCAACGTTGATGAGGGCACCACGGTGACGGACTGGATGGAGCAGGAGCGCGAGCGCGGTATCACCATTACCTCCGCTGCCGTTACCTGCTACTGGCGCGACTGCGAGATCAACATCATAGACACCCCCGGCCACATTGACTTCACGGCCGAGGTGCAGCGCGCCCTCAGGGTGCTGGACGGCGGGGTGGTGGTTTTCGATGCCGTGGCTGGGGTGGAGCCTCAGTCTGAGACTGTCTGGCGCCAGGCGGATCGGTTCCGGGTCCCGCGGGTATGCTTCGTCAACAAGATGGATCGGTCCGGTGCCGACTTCTGGCGCACCATCGGCATGATCCGGGACCGTCTGGGGGCCTCGCCCATCGCCATTCAGGTGCCCATCGGCGCCGAGGCTTCGTTCGTTGGCTCTGTGGACCTCATCCAGGGCACGGCTCTCGTCTACACGGACGAGTTGGGGGCGAAGCCGGAGCAGGTGCCCATCCCGCCCGAGCTGGAGAGCGAGGTCGCCCAGAGGCGAGAGGAGCTGATAGAGGCCATCGCCAATCACGACGATGCCATCCTCGCCAAGTACCTAGAGGGCGACGAGATCACGGACGAGGAGCTCATCCAGGGCCTCCGGCGGTGCACGATCTCCAACCGCCTGGTCCCGGTGTTGTGCGGGTCCTCACTGCGCAACAAGGGTGTGCAGCGGCTCCTGGACGCAATCGTTGACTTCCTGCCGTCGGCTCTCGACATCCCGCCGGTGGAGGGCGAGTGGCCCGAGGGCGGAGAGAAGCAGGAGCGCCGGGCCACGGTGGACGAGCCGTTCTGCGCGCTGGTGTTCAAGATCGTGGCCGATCCTTACGCCGGGCGGCTGGCCTACCTGCGGGTGTACTCCGGGCAGGCATCCGTCGGCCAGACTCTCTACAACGCCAGCAAGGGCGAACGGCAGAGGCTGCCGCGCCTTCTTCGGATGTATGCCAACCGGCGCGAAGAGGTGCAGGAGATCTTCGCCAGCGACATCGTCGCTACCATCGGTGTGCGGGGTGTGACCACTGGGGATACCCTCTGCGACCCGAACCATCCTATCCTCCTCGAGGCCATCAGCTTCCCGGAGCCGGTGATCTCTGTCGCCATCGAGCCTCGCACCAAGGCCGACCAGGACAAGATGGCCGAGGCGATGCAGAAGCTGGCTGAGGAAGATCCGACCTTCCGCGTCCACTACGACGAGAACACCGGCCAGACCCTGATCTCGGGCATGGGCGAGCTGCATCTTGATGTGCTCATTGACCGCATGCGCCGGGAGTACGGTGTCGGGGCGAATGTGGGTGCGCCGCAGGTGGCCTATCGGGAGACGATCACCCGAGCGGTGAAGGT
>JBMNTK010000202.1:0-6899 GCA_050945695.1 Anaerolineae bacterium
CACCGTGGCCGACCAGCAGGATCGACTCCCCGGCGGGGGCAGCGCGGAGCTCCTCCAGGAGCTGGCCCACCCGCGTGGCCACCTCCGTCAGCGTCTCCCCACCGGGCGGCGCACAGTTCAGGGGGTCCGCCAGCCAGGCTTGGAGGGCGTCCGGGTACAGCTGGGAGATCTCGCCATAGGTCAAGCCTTCCCATTCGCCGAAGCTGATCTCACACAGCCGGCGGTCGAGCATGATCAGCAGGTGCTGGTGCCTTTCATACCTGCCGGGCGTAAACAGCGCGGTCACTGCCGTCTCATAGGCACGGCGAAGGGGGCTACACAGGACCCGGTCTATGGTCTCGGCGTCGAGGGCGGCCGCAACGGCCTTGGCCTGAGCCTGGCCCCGGGGGCTGAGGGCCGTGTTCGACATGCCCTGGTAACGCTCCGCGGCGTTCCACTCCGTCTCGCCGTGCCGCAACAACAGCAGCTTCACTCCCTTGATGCGCCGACGCCGCCCACTCACGCCACCAGCCTCGAGGACAGGAGCACCAGGACGGCCGTCTCCGTGAGGTAGCAGGCCGCGCCGTAGGTGTCGCCGGTCATGCCGGGCAGGCGTCGCATCACTACCACGGCCCAGACACCGGTGACCAGGAGGGTAACCAGGGCGGCGGCCAGCCCCGTCAGCCCGCCCAGAGCCACGAGGCCCACCAGGGCGATGGCCGTGGCCACTACGGCCTGGGTGGGGCCGGCGTGGTCCTTCATGGCTCGGCCCAGGCCGCTGGGCCGAGCGTAGGGCATGGCGGCTATGGAGAGGGCGATGGCCCAGCGACCGCAGATGGTGGCCAGCACGAGGCCGGTGAGGGGCAACCCACCGGCCAGCAAGGCAGCGTAGCGAAGGAGCAGCATCACCACCCCACCAGCGACCGCAAAGGCACCCACGTGGTGATCCCGCAGGATGCGGAGCCGGTCCTCGGGTGTGTGGCCCCCGAAGAGCCCATCGCAGGAGTCCAAGAAGCCGTCCAGGTGTAGGGCTCCGGTGAGGGCCTCCCACAGCCCAAGGGTCAGGGCGCAGGCGACCGTCAGGGGCAACACTGCCTTCGCGCCCCAGGCGAGTAGCGCCAGGCTGAGGCCCAAGACGAGGCCCACCAGCGGGAAGTAGCTCACTGCGGCGCCCAGTTCCTGGACCGTTATCTGGGATCGGATCAGAGGGGGATAGACGGTCAGGAACTGAAGGGCGGCGGCCAGGCTGCGTCCCTGCAGCCTCAGCCCGGTCACCGGCTGGGGCTGGTCGCTCATTCCTCGCTCCTGTCGGAGACCCCAGCCTCATCGAAGGTGGCCATCTCTGCCAGTATGCGGCAGGCAGCCTCCGCTATGAAGATGCCCAGGGCTGCGCCGGTACCCTCGCCCAGCCTGAGGTCGAGGTCCAGGAGCGGGTGCAGCCCCAGCCACTCGAGCATGAGGCGGTGGCCCGTCTCCTGGGAGCGGTGGGAGGCGATCAGGTAGGGCTTGACCTGGGGGGCCAACCCCACGGCTATCAGCGCGGCAGCGGTAGAGATGAAGCCGTCCACCACCACCGGGCGGGAGAGGGCAGCGGTGCCCAGGATGGCACCTGCCAGCCCCGCAATCTCGAAGCCGCCCACCTTGGCCAGGACGTCCAGGGCGTCGTTGGGATCGGGCTGGTTGACATCAAGCGCCTGCTGGACGGCCTGGGTCTTGAGCGCCAGGCCGGCATCGTCCAGCCCGGTGCCGCGGCCAACCAGGTCTCTCGGGGAATGCCCGGTGATGGCAGCGGCGATGGCGGCAGACGGGGTGGTGTTGGCGATGCCCATATCGCCAGTGCCCAGGATGTCGAGCCCACGGGCCGCCGCCTCTTCCTGCACGACCTCGGCCCCGGCCAGCACGGCTTGGAGGGCCTGTTCGCGGGACATGGCCGGGCCACGGGTGATGCTGGCAGTGCCGGGTGCCACCCGGCGGGAGACCAGGGCTGGGTCAGGGGCGAGGTCGGCCGCCACCCCCATGTCCACGACGACGTTGCGGGCGCCGACATGGCGGGCGAGCACGTTGATGGCAGCGCCCCCGCGGAGGAAGTTGAGCACCATCTGAGCAGTGACTTCCTGGGGGAAGGCGCTTACGCCCTCGCGGGCGACGCCGTGGTCACCGGCCATGGTGACGATGACCTTGTGCTGGAGCTTGGGGATAGGGGTGCGGGTTATGCCGGCCAACTGCACCGACAGCTCTTCTAGTCGGCCTAAGCTGCCCCGGGGCTTGGTGAGCCGATCTTGCCGCGCCTGGGCTTGGGCCTGGGCATCGGCGTCGAGGTCGGCGATGCGGGATATGAGTTGCTGCAGACGGGTCTCCATGTCGCTGGGTGACCTCCCCCACCGAGAGTGGAGCCAGCGCCCGGAACGCCTAGACCTGCTCCCGACGCGCCCTCTACCGGAGCGCTGTGCCAAAGGCGGTAGGGGGAGAGAGCCCATGGAGGCGAATGGTGAGGCCGCTCCTGTCCCCTTCCGCGAGGCTGGTGGAGCGCGGCGGGGCGGGCGACCTGACTTAGCCAGGGAGACCCCGGCCACACAGTTGCGGGACAGTGCCGGACTCGCACCGGCTTCGCCATTGTGCCCCGGCATCCGGGCCCGAGGGCACCCCGTCGCGTGGTTGGCTCGAACGTGGGCAGCATAGGGCGAAGGTCGGCACGCGGGCAAATCCGGGCCCGGGCCCAGGCGGACGGCCCGAGATGGGGGGGATCGTTCGGAAGAGGGCAGATAATGTAAGCGCGAAGGGCACTCCCGGTGCATTTTCGCGGGTGTTGGGACCACCAAAAGGCCCATTTGTGCTTGCACTGGGTGACGCGATTGCCTATAATGGAACAGAGAAGGCATGCGGTGGCGATGGCCTGCTCCTTTCCATTAGAGTTAGCGGCCATCACGGGTGTCCGAGACGTCGCCTCTGCCCTCCAAGTTGACCTCAGTTCGAACAGTGTCTGCCCCAGTTCGGCTGCTTCCTTCCCGGAGTCGTCATCGGGACGACTACACGGAGTCCGGTTCTGAATCCTCTCAGTCCTTACCAGGACCGGCGAGCGGAGCCGGGGTGCAGACGCACACCAGGCACTAGCGCCGGGCGTAACGGCTCGGTCTCATGACTTGGAATCTCCATACATGAGAGAGGCGCCAATTCGCGCGTAGCGCGGTCCGAGGGCCATCTAGGTCTGGCACCGCATTTGCTCGGAGTGCGTAGTCACCGCACATGCGCCGCTGGACCACCACCTGAGGTCTGACCCTTGCTTACGCTATATCACCCTGATGCACCTTGACGTACAAGGACGCGGTTGCCTATAATGGGAGCAACCTCACTGTTCTTTGTCTTCCTGATCGCCCCTCAGAGGGTAACCGCAGCCGGCCAGGCACTGCTTATCCCCAAGGCATTCTTGAGGCCATTCAGTGAACCTATCTCCCTAAGGCCAAGCCCATGACGTATGCCGGTTGTGTGCGGAACGGCGCTCTGCCGGTCATTCCGCCGTCTCCGAGCACCCTTGCCCCCGGCTCTGCTGCAGGTGATACATGCCTCAGGACACCAACTCAATAGAGAATCGGAGAAGTACAAGTGGACATTGCTCAACTGGAGAATAAGACTCTCAGCGACCTGCGCACGCTGGCGCGGGACTATGGCATAGCCCGCTTTAGCCGTAAAAAGAAAGACGAACTGATCATCGAGCTGCTCAAGGCCAACGCCGAGCGCCAGGGGTACGCTTTCGGTGGCGGCGTGCTGGATATCGTTCAGGATGGTATCGGCTTCCTCCGCTCCCGTAAGCTCCTGCCCAGCCCCGACGACGTGTACGTGTCTCAGTCGCAGATCCGGCGCTTTGGTCTGCGCACCGGGGACCTGGTCGTCGGGCAGGTGAGGCCGCCGAAGGACTCGGAGAAGTACTATGGCCTGCTCCGGGTGGAGGCCGTCAACGGGATGGACCCGGAGGTCGCTCGAGCTCGGCCGAACTTCGACGACCTGGTAGCCACCTTCCCCACTGAGCTGCTGAACCTGGAAGTCTCGGAAGATCAGCTCACCACCCGCATGATCAACATGTTTGCCCCCATCGGCCGCGGCCAGCGCGGACTGATCGTCTCCCCTCCCAAGGCCGGCAAGACCACCATCCTCAAGCACATCGCCAATGCCATCACCACCAACTACGACGACGTTCACCTGATTGTGGTGCTGGTGGGCGAGCGGCCGGAAGAGGTGACGGACATGGACCGCTCGGTGGACGCCGAGGTGGTGGCCTCGACGTTCGATGACGAGGTGGAGAACCACTGCCGGGTGGCCGAGATGGCTCTCAACCGGGCCAAGAGGCTGGTGGAGACGGGCAAGGACGTCGTGATCCTGCTCGATAGCATCACCCGCCTGGCTCGTGCCTACAACCTGGTGGTTCCGCCCTCCAGCCGCACCCTCTCCGGCGGTCTCGACCCCTCGGCCCTGTACCCGCCCAAGCGCTTCTTCGGTGCTGCCCGCAACACCGAGGAAGGGAGCAGCCTCACCATCGTGGCCACCTGCCTCGTGGAGACAGGCAGCCGCATGGACGACGTCATCTACGAGGAGTTCAAGGGCACGGGCAACATGGAGCTGCACCTGAGCCGTAGGCTGCAGGAGCGGCGGGTCTTCCCGGCCATTGATATTGACCGTTCCGGTACCCGGCGTGAGGAACTGCTGCTGGAGCCGGACATCCTGAGCCGCATTTGGACCCTTCGCAAGATGGTGTCAGCGCTGGGCGGCGGTACCGAGGCTACCGAGCTGATTCTGGATCGGCTGCGCAAGACCAGCAGCAACCGCGAGTTCCTGCTAACCCTGAATAAAGAAGCCATATAGAGCTATTGACAGAGTCCGGCCGTAAGTCTAGACTCGGCGGCAACGTGCAGTCGAGGCGGTAGTCCCAGGACATCGGCCCGCTGAAGTATCACCGAGCTCACTGAGAACTGTGGAGACTGGGAGGCGCGTACGGCTGGCCTGGCTGTTAGGTCGCCGGGTGCAGAACGCCGGCAGCGGCATGGCATCCGGTGGGGGTATGGAGAGATTCGCTCTCGCATCGCCGAGGGCCTAGGGGGAATAAGGGCCACACAGGGGTACGGCCTGCACCTGGCCGTGGCTGTGATGGTGCTTGGGCTGCTCGCCCTCCCCGACGAAGGGCTGTCGTTCCTGGCTATCTCTCTGCCTCAGAAGACGCCCTCGCTGCGGGGCGGTCTGGGTCAGGAAGACCGGTTGCTGCAGGTGCGCGGTGTGCGCCCCCAGGCGGCCCAGCCCCGACAGGTGCTGGACCGGCAGGCGGTGATCAAGACCACCCAGGGTACCTACCCGCAGTATGAACCCCTCCAGTACGTGGTCCAGCCGGGCGATACTCTTTCTACCGTCGCCCAGTCCTTTGGGCTCTCTCAGAAGACGGTGATCTGGGCCAACGAGGCCCTGGTGGAGGAACGCGACCTGCTGTCGGTGGGTCAAGAGCTCGTGATCCCGCCTCTCGACGGAGCTCTCCACAAAGTAGCCGAAGGGGACACCATCGCGGCGATCGCCGAGAAGTATAAGGTGGACCCAGGGCAGATCACCGAGTACCCGGGGAACCGATTTGGGGAAGATGGTAGCCTGCTGGTGGGTTCCATCCTCGTGGTGCCCGGGGCATACCTTCCCGATCCGCCTCCCAAGGTAGTCCCTACCGCTGTACCGCCAGCGCCGGCTCTGGTTCAGCAGGCTAAGGTGGTCGAGCCGATCACCGGGGGGACCGGCAGCTTCATCTGGCCTCTGAATGGCCTCATCACCCAGGGCTACAGCGGCTACCACCCGGCGGTGGATATCCACACCAAGGCCGGGGTCCCGGTAGTGGCAGCGGATGGCGGCACGGTAACGCTGGTATCGTGGCAGAACTACGGCTATGGCTACCACGTGATTATCGCCCACGCCGACGGGACGGAAACGCTTTACGCGCACCTGAGCGCCATCAGCGTGGAGGCAGGTCAGACGGTGGCAGCGGGGCAGGAGGTGGGGCTAGTCGGCTCTACAGGCCGCTCCACGGGGCCACACCTGCACTTCGAGGTACGCACCAACGGCGTACAGACCAACCCCTTCGCCTATCTGCCCTAGCGACGCGGGTATCACCCCTAGCTCCTAGCGAAAGAGAGGAGGCCCGACGAATCGGGCCTCCCCAATTGAGCTACCGTGCCTTACGGTGCCTCTGAGACGCTAGCCCCAGGGCTCCATATTGGCAGCGTTGGTACCGGCGATGCGGCCCATGGCGTAGCAGTCCGAGCCGACGTTGGACATGCACTGGTAGAGGTGGTTCCAGAACCCACCGTTCTCGCCAGCGGCGAAGAGACGGGGGATGGGCTTCCCCTCGACGTCTATCACACGGCCCTGCAGGTCACGCACCATGCCACCTTGGGTATTGAGGCAGCTGGGGAAGTTCTCGACCGCATAGAACGGGCCTTCGGTGAAGGGCACCAAGAGCTCCGGTGGACGGTCGTAGGCGGCGCGGTCAGGGTCACCGGTGTCGAACTCCAGGTCCCTGCCCGCGGCGCAGGACTCGTTCCAGCGCTCGATGGTGGCTTCGAGCTGGTCGGGGTCACGCCCGAGCTTCTCCGCTAGCTCGCGGATGGTGTCGGCCTTGACCACCCAGCCGTTCTCGATCTCCACCTCGTTGTTCTCGCTGCACTTGTAACCTTCGATGTTGTCTGCCCAGCTCATGCCGCTGCCGAAGAGCTTGCCGCTGAGCCTGGCCTCCTCATCGAAGATGATGTGCATCGGCATGGGGTACTTGTCGCGGACGTACTTGCCGCCCTCGACGATGGAGCCCACGCCGTTGAAGGTGCCTTCCTTCCAGGCCACGTCCTTGTTCTGGATGCCCGTCTTGGCGCTTCTGTACTCATCACGGAAGCGGCGGTTGTTAG
>JBMNTK010000203.1:0-6881 GCA_050945695.1 Anaerolineae bacterium
TCAGCCGCGCCCGCTCAGAGAGCAAGTCCTGGCTGAGGCGTACCATCCAGTCCCTCTGAGCCGACAGCCGCTCAGCGCGCCGGGCCAGTTCCTCGGCGTTGGCCTTGAGCTCCTCGTTGGCCCGCTGGAGGCGAGCCTGAGTCTCCTTGGTCTCGGTGATGTCGGGAAAGGTACCTACCGCCCCAATGAGAGTACCGTCGGCCAGACGGACCGGCGCGGCGCTGGCGGACACCCACCGGAACCCCTTGTTGGGCCAGTGGTATCCGATAACGGCCGATTGCACCGTCTCGCCCGCCAGAGCGCGGACCAAGGGCAGCCGGTCCGCCTCCCAAGGAGTGCCATCCTCCTGCACGGCACCGGCGAATAGCGCCGTCTCCGAGAGCGTCTGGCCCCGTTGCTCCTGGGAGTAGCCCCAGATCCGCTCGCCAGCCAGGTTCATCCGCAAGATGTGGCCTCGGGTGTCGAAGAGCGCGACCGCGTCGCCGATGGCGTCCAGTACGGCATCCACCTCGGCCGCCCGCCGTTCCGCGGCCTCCTGAGCCTCCCGCAGGGCGGTGACGTCCTTGAAGCTGGCCACCGCGCCCGTCACCTCTCCGCCCACCACTATGGGTGCCGTGCTGCTCACGATCCATCGGGTGCAACCATCAGGGCGATGCACTGCCATCAGCTGAGAGGGCACCGTCTCTCCCCGTAGGGCCCGGGCAGTGGCGGTCTCCTCAACGGGCAACAGGGTGCCATCCGGCCGGGCCACCCCCAGCAAGGAGACCCTATCCCCGAGGGGCTGCTGGAGGAACTCCAAGGGGGCGCCCAGGATCTCCTCAGCGGCAGGGCTCATCCGGCGCAGGATGCCCTCTCCGTCGTAGACCATGAGGCCATCGGCGATGGCGCTGATGATGGCGTCCAGCTCAGCCGCCTGGCGGACTGCCTTCCCGGCCAACGCTTCTGCCTGAGCCCGTGCCTCCTCCAGGCGCTCCTGCGTCTGCTTCTGCTGGATGAGGTCCGCGGCCTGCCTGGCCAGCACGTCCATCAGGTGCAGCTCGCGCTCTGCCGGCCGATGCGGTTCCCGCCAGTGGGTGGCAATCATCCCCACCAGGTGGCCGTCCCGAGATACCAGGGGCGTGGACTGCACCCCTCGTATGCCAGACAGGCGGAAGTAGGGGAGGTCTGGGCTACTGGCTGTGATAGGGGATGTCTCCACATCCTCCACCACCACGCGCCTGCCCTCGCGCAGAGCCGTTCCGTAGACGCATTCCGACTCTGCCGCCACCCGCTCCCAGTGGGTAACCGAGGCGGGATGCAGCCCTTTGCAGGCCAGCAACTCCAGCTCACCTGTCTCCGGGCGGAGCATCTGGAAGGTGCCCATATCTGAGCCCGCGAGGACCATGGCAGCCTCAAGTACCGCCTGGTAGAGCGCATCTATGCTATCTTCCTGGACCAGCTGAGTGCTGATACGCTGCAGCTGCTGCACGCCGGCCAGCTCTGCGGCCAGCCTCTCTTCGCTTTCCCGCAGCGCCTCTTCCGCCCTCACCCGTTCCGTGACGTCGGCGGAGACGGCCACCGCGGCGGCAATGCCGCCGGCATAGTTGTACACCGGAGCCGAAGACACACTCAGGATTCCCCGGGTATCATCGCCACGCAGGAACTCGATCCTTTCGTCCTGGACCCTCTCCCCGTCGGTCAACGAGCGGGCAAGGGGCCAGTCCTCAGGGCGATAGGGCGTTCCGTCGGGGTAGAACCCCTGGTACTGGCTGTAGTCCGGTATCGTGGCACACCTGACAAAAGGACGTTTCCAGATCTGCTCTACCCGGGGGTTACCTAGGATGAGCCTGCCCGTGGGGGCCTCGGCCACGACGACCCCGGAGGGCATCTGCTTCAGCACCGCCTCCAGGAAAGCTCGCTGCCGGCGGTTCTCCTCCAGCAGCCGCTCCCGTTCATCCTCCACGCAGCGGCGGCGCTCTATCTCCTCCACCAGCTGCTGGTGGGCCTCCTCCAGTTGGGCGGTGCGCTCCTGCACTCGCTCCCCAAGTTCTTGGTTCGCCCGCCGCAGCGACTCCTGCGCCTCCTGCAGAAGAAGCAGTGAAGAGACACCGGGAGTCATGGTGGCGTCCACCCCGAGCGCGGCCAACCTCTCCAGCGCCCTTTGAGCCTCTGCCACCTGCCTGAGCAGGTCGCTCACCTCCTGGCTGAGCCCGATCCCGCCGCCTTGATCGTTCACAAACAGCTCGGAGTCAGTGGACATGGGGTCGCCGTCCTTTCAGCATTTGACTAACAGGCTTCATCGCGACAGGGCCTCCCCCGATACAGGCTGTCCGCAGCATGGTCGCTGTGGGGCCGCCTCTTCACGCCAGCCATGAAGCCGGGCCCGTACGCTCGTGTGTCTCGGCCGAACCGGTCCGCGTTCTATGTCCAAACAAGAGCTAGCCCCATTGCCCCCTAATATAACAGTTATACGCTCGAAGATACAGCGGTTATGTTCAGCCACGAGCGCCCCCTGCCGAGTCCTCGTGATGGCCGGCATCTGCTGGAGGCGTCCGCGTGGCACCACATGAGCTCAGGGGGCAGTCCCTCCGAGCGCTGTACGGGGCACAGGCGCATCTTCCCCTTGACGGCGTTGTGCGATAAACTGGCCTTCCAACTGTGACGGCCGCCCCTGGGCGGCCTGTCTTCCCGGAGGAGCAAGAGCATGCCCAGTCTGTCCACCCGCGTACTGGAAGCCCCCTTCAGTGGCATACGGCGCTTCTTCGACATCGCCGCAACCATGGGGAACGTGATCTCACTTGGCGTCGGGCAACCAGACTTCCCTACTCCGGAACCGATCCTAAACGCCGGCATTGAGTCCCTGCGCTCCGGGCAGACGGGCTACACCGCCAACGCCGGCCGTATCGAACTGCGTAGGGCCCTCTCCCAGCACCTGGCCAACCTGTACGGGGTGGAGTACGACCCGGCCACCGAGATCGTCATCACCGTCGGGGTCTCGGAGGCCATCTACCTGGCCCTCACCGCCATCCTCAACCCCGGCGACGAGGTAATCGTCCCCGAGCCCTGCTTCGTGGCTTACAAGCCCGAAGTCATGCTGGCCGGAGGGGTGCCGGTGGTAGTGGAGACCCGGGCGGAGGATGACTTCCAGCTCCTGCCCGAGGACGTGGAGCGGGCCATCACCCCCCGCACCAAGGCCGTGTTTCTGGGGTACCCCAACAACCCCACCGGCGCCGTGATCTCCCGAGACAAGATGGAGCGGTTGGGGCAGTTGGCGCTGGAACATGACTTCTTCATCCTCTCTGATGAGACCTACGACCGCCTCGTCTACGGGGCCGAGCACGTCTGCGCCGGGAGCCTGCCGGGGCTGCGCTCCCATGCCATCGTCCTCTACGCCTTCTCCAAGGCCTACGCCATGACCGGTTGGCGCATTGGGGCCACCTTGGCGCCGGCGGAGGTGTCCCGCTCCATACTCAAGGTCCACCAGTACACCATCATGTCGGCGCCCACCCCCGCCCAGTACGCGGCGGAGGCAGCGCTGACCCCGGCGGGCGAGGAGACCGTACGGGCCATGGTGACCGAGTACGACCGTCGCCGCCGGCTCATGTACGAGGGATTCCTGGAGCTGGGCCTGCCCTGCGCTGAACCCCGGGGCGCCTTCTACATGTTCCCCAGCATTGCCCACACCGGCATGACCTCCTCGGAGTTCGCCGAGACGCTCCTCAGGGAGGAAAGGGTAGCGGTAGTGCCGGGAGACGCCTTTGGAGAGTGCGGGGCAGGGTTCGTCCGCTGCACCTATGCCACCTCAGTGCCGGAGATCGAGGAAGCCCTGGAGCGCATGCGCCGGTTCCTCAAAGTGCACGCGGTGCTGTAAGGGGTAGGCAGCGGACGCTATCTAGTGTCCGCTGCGTGCTATCTCCCTCCGCTGAGCCCTGTTCCCAGCGCGCACCCTGGCACCAGGTCGTCTCACCGTGGCGAGCCCGCACTACCTTCCACGAGCGGCCCCGCCGCCAGATCTCCGGTTGAGATAGGCCCTCGGCCTCCAGGGCACAGATGAAGCGCTCCCGCCCCCCGAGGACAAAGCGCCGGAGGTGTGCACACCAGGCGCAACAGGCCTCGTGGCGGCGGCCGTTTATCATCTCCCTCCATTCGGCCAGGGATACCTGCAGGATGCCTCGCTCCCGCTCGCGAAAGCCCACGTCTCCGCACATCTCTAGCGAGGCGCTCAACTGCGCCTGCCAGGCGGTGATGGTCGGTGGCCCATCCTCCTGGCCCGGCGCTCGGGAGGAAGCCAGGTAGGCACAGCCGTAGCAGTTGTCACTTCCCCGAAGCTGGCGCAGGTGAACGCAGTTCCAGCAGGTGCGCCCGCTGACCAGCAGGCTAGTGTAGAGGCGTAGGGCGCTCAGGTAGACTTCCAGACCCTGCTCGTCCGGCAGGGCCCAATGCCGGCGACGGCGTCCCAGGCGCCTCTCTGCCGGCGTTCCCCCCAGGAGACAGGTGGGAGCGGTGCAACGAAAACAGAACATATCTCTACGACACTGCCCCGGCGGCACCGGTAACAGGCTTCCGGTGTATTCGTCGCGGCAGGGCCAGGACATAGGGACCAGACGCGTGACCAGGCCGATCCCTTGGTTGCGTTGAGAGTGCGACATGCGTCCTCCTGGCCGCATCTTAGAACATATGTTCTATTCTAGTCCACCCCGTCACCCCCTTTCAAGGCCTCGCCAGGGGATTTCACCGCAGAGACCGTTGAGAAGGACAGACAGGAAACAGGGAAGGAAGCCCACGCGCGCGCAGGGCGGCGCAGGGCGGCGCAACAGGGCACTACCCATGACGTACCCGCCTCGCCACAACCACGGGCGCACGGCCGTCATCTGTGCCAACTTATTCCCGTAGAGGGCCCGGATTCGTGCCCTTGAGGGCCAACCTAACCCCCCAACCCCCTTCCCTGCGAAGGAAGGGGGAGCCAGACCTCCCCTCTCTTGTCAGGAGAGGGGCCGGGGGTGAGGTTCTCCCAGCCCACGGAGTCCCAGAAGTGCGCTTCATGGGAGATTAGTTGGCACGGATGTGCGGAGCCGGGTATCTCTCTGCCCGGCGAAGCCCCGCCCCTACACCTGGTAGTGCCGGCTCCTGTCCCCCCGATCGTGAGCTGCTGTTATGGGGCCTCATTGCTGTTCAACCTGTCTTCCGTGTAACCTACAGCCGGCTGTTTGGGTGCAGAAGAGGCTCACCGAGTAGGGAACCCCGCAGTCGGCGTCGGTGAGTCTGGGGGAGAGATGGCAGAGAAGGTACTGGTAGTCGAGGACGAACCCACCTTGGTGGAGACGCTGCGGTACAACCTCGCTCGGCAGGGCTATACCGTGGTCACCGCCATGGACGGGGTCACCGCCCTGGAACTGGCCCGCCGAGAGCAGCCCGACCTCATCCTCCTCGACATCATGCTGCCCGAACTGGACGGCATCGAGGTGTGCCGCATCCTCCGCCAAGAGATGGCCGTCCCCATCATCATGCTCACCGCCCGCGACGAAGAGATCGACAAGGTAGTGGGCCTGGAGGTGGGCGCCGACGACTACATCACCAAGCCTTTCAGCATGCGCGAACTCCTGGCTCGGGTGAAGGCCAACCTCCGCAGAGTACGCATGACCCGGCAGGAGTCCGGCAGCGACGAGGCCGGCCCCGAACCCCACAAGCTGGTCCTAGGGGATATCGTGGTGGACATGGGCCGGCGAGAGGTGCTCCTGCGTGGTTCCCCCGTCGCCCTGACCCCACGGGAGTTCGAACTGCTGGCCTTCCTGGCCCGCAACCGCGGCATGGTGCTATCTCGCGACCTCATCCTGGAGCGCGTCTGGGGATGGGACTTCGCCGGAGGCACGCGCACCGTCGACGTCCACATTCGGGGTCTACGGGAGAAACTGGAAGACGATCCTGGCCATCCCTCACGCATCATGACGGTGCGGGGGGCGGGCTACCGCCTGGAAGCGTAGGAGAGGAATGTGCGCCTGGGGATGCGGTGGCGGATCGCCCTACCCTACATGCTCGTGGTCCTGGTCGTCACCGCGGCTCTGGGGCTGTACCTCTCTCAAGGGCTGCGCCGCGCCCTCATGGACGGCTACCGCTCCCGCCTGCTGGCCGAGGCCTCCCTGGTCAGCCTCTTCCTCAGCGAGGGCGCATCCGCGCCGGACCCACAGTACGTGGCCGACCGCTGGACCGACCGGCTGGACTCCCGGCTGACCATCATCGCCCGGAACGGTGTCGTCCTGGCGGACTCCCACTCCAACCCACAGGCCATGGACAACCACCTGGACCGTCCTGAGGTGCAGCAGGCCCTTAGCGACGGCGTAGGCACCTCAGAGCGTCGGAGCGACACCACCGGCCACACCATGCTCTACCTAGCCCTCGTCCCAGCGGGGACGGACGCTTCTCTGCCCATCATCCGGGTTTCCGTCTCACTGCAGGAGATCGACTCAGGCATCGCCCGGATGCAGAGGACGCTCATGGCCACGGCGCTGGGCATCTCTGCCGTCGTCATGGCCCTCTCCTTCGTCCTGGCCGACCGCATCACTCGACCCCTGCGCCGCCTCACCGACCGTGTTCTGCACTCCCGCCTGCCCACGGAGGGTGTGCAGACCGACAGCTACGACGAGGTCGAGAGCCTGGCCGGTGCCTTTGGACAGATGACATCCGAACTGAGCCAGCGGCTGGACGCTCTGGCCGAGGAACGGAATAAGGTCTCGCTGGTGCTAGCTCACCTGAACGACGGGGTGATGATCACCGACTCGGACGGAGTGATCCGTCTCATCAACCCTGCTGCCGTTCGCCTTCTCGACCTCGGCCGGGAGAGTGGCCTCGTCGGCAGATCGCTGACGGAGGCTGTTGCCAACGAGAACGTGCTCGAGGTGTGGCGG
>JBMNTK010000204.1:0-6843 GCA_050945695.1 Anaerolineae bacterium
GAAGAAGGCAGCCAGGGCGGGCACCACGAAGATGGGCAGAAAGAACAGGGTGTTCAGCCGATAGCGCAGCCCCGTCTGCACCTGAAGTAAGAAGGCGCTGGCGTAGGGGCTCATCGCTCGCCTCCCAGGTGGGCCCGGAGCGCCCGTTCCAGCCCTGGCTCCTCGATGGTGAGGTCTCGCACCGGCCATTCGGCCAGGAGGCTCTGGGCCACCTGCCGCGCCTCCCCTCGGGGCACCTCCAGGGCGACCCGGAGGCCGGCGCGCTCCACCACGCGGCCCAGCGATTCCAGTCCTTTTCTGTCAGGCTCGCGCTCGAACTCTACTCGGATCAGTCGGAATGCGGCCAGACGGGAGAGCACCTCGGCCAGCGACCCTTCGTCGGCCAGGCGGCCCTGCTCGATGAGCACCACCCGGTCGGCCATCTCCTCGATGTCGCGCATGTAGTGGCTGGTGACCACGCACGAGGCCTGATGGCGGCGGACGTAGGCGCGGATGAACTGGCGAAGGGCCTGCTGGGAGATGACATCGAGGCCGAGGGTGGGCTCGTCCAGCAGGAGGAGCCGTGGCCGCCAGATCAGGGCCGCGGCCAGTTCGGCGCGAGCTCTCTGCCCATGCGATAACTGCCGCAGGGGGGCATCGAGAAGAGAACTGAGGTCGAGCATGGCACTGAGTTCGTCCAGAGAGGTCCGGAATTCGGCAGAGCCGAGATGGTAGAGGTCCTTCATGAAGCCGAGCCCATCGGAAACGCTTAGGTCCCAGGCGATCTCCTCCAGGAAGCCCCGGCCGCTCATCACGAAGCTGATGTGGCGCAGGAAGGCATGTTCCCGGCGCCAGGGCACGTGGCCGAAGGCCTGGACATGGCCGCTGGTGGGGAACAGCACTCCCGCCAGGATCTTGAGGGTGGTGGTCTTGCCGGCGCCGTTAGGGCCGATGAAGCCGAGGATCTCGCCCGGGCCGAGGGTGAAGGAGATACCGCGAAGGGCAGCGACGTGCTCCCTCTCGGGCCGAGCGAATGCCCGGAGCGTGGCCCGCAGGCCAGGCGCCTTGCGGGGGCGCTCGTATACCTTGTGGAGGTCAACTACCTCAAGGACTGGGGAGGGCATATGAGACTCCAGTTCATCCGTTCGACCCACGTTGCCAAGGGCGTGGTGGGCGGAGGGGGCGCCATGGCAGCCTGAGCGGCCGCGGGCGCTGGACGCGCCGAGCAGGCAAGGCCCGGAGCCTTGCCCGCATCTGCTATGTCCGAGGGAACTGAAGCTTATCTCACCTTAGCCCTGAGGGAAATGATGGGCGGGAGGATAGCGGCGGAGTCGGGAACGCGCAAGGCTGCCTCACCAGAATGCACAGAGACGCCAAGGCGTGCCTCGGCGTCTCTGCGTGAGGGCGTCCGTCAGGCGTTCCTGGCCCGCTGTTGCTGCAGCTGTTTGACGTGCTGCACGTGAGCGCGATGGGTCTTCAGCCCTGGCGCCAGGCGGAGAGTCTGTATCCCCTCCACGATGGCTGCTACTTCCTCTCCGCTCAGGACGGGCTCCTGGTGGGACTTGATGTACTGGAGGAAGCCGGTGCCGGTGGTGACGTTTGGGGGCATCTCCGTGCGCAGGCTGGCCCCGCCCACGAAGGCTATCACCGGTTTCACCACCTCGCGCGAGAGGCTCAGGAGCTCGATGAGGGTCTGGGTATGCTTGTAGTTCTGCCGCAAGGGATTCTGGAAGCGCTGCTTGTGCCGATAGATCTGCTGGGTCCACTGCGCTTGCCGTTCCCGGCCGAAGATCCACCCCTGCATGTTCTTGGTCTCGATCACGAACACGCCATAGGGCGAGACCACCACGTGGTCAATCTGGGTAGTGCCATCCTCCGCGGGCAGGGTCACGTCGTTGAGAACGTGGTAGGTGTTCTCGTCCAGGGATGACAGGGCCCCCCTGACCCGCCGCTCGCCGATCCAGCCCTTGAACCAGGAGGAACTGAGGACGGCGCGGGCAATGGCGAGCAGCGCCAGCAAGGCGAATAGAAGCAGCCAATCCTCCATCGTTCTCCCTCCCCGTGACCTGCCCGGCGTCCTGGCTACCGGCCACTCAGTGATATGCGATGGTATATCGGCAGGCTATTGGAACGCCTGAGTAGTCAATTTGGCCTAACCGTTATTGTTCCCAGAGGATCGCCCCTGCCAGGAATTCCGGGTCTGGGTGGAGAGGGGCCGGGCGGGAGGCCTACCGTCCGGCCGGCTGCTGGGCGGCCGTCAGTGCAGGTCGGGGGATAGGGGGGTGAGGCGTTCGACCCGAACGTTGATGACCCCTGAATCCCGCTCCACGATGCCCTCGGCTAGGAGGCCGGGGGCGCGCACGTCGAGCCGGTACTTGGGGTACAGATCGGGCCGCAGGACCAGGTTCATCTGGCCCCACTCGTCCTGGATGGTGATGAAGGTGAAGCCCTTGGCGGTGGGCGGGCGCTGGCGCACGATCACCTGGCCGCCCACGCGCACCCAGGCCCCATTGGGGGCGCCGGCCAGGTCGGCACTGGCGATGGCCCCGGCCCGGGTGAGGGCCTTGCGGTACAGGGAGCTGGGGCTGGGGCCGGCGCTCACGCCGGTGAAGGCGTACTCGGCCACCAGGGCCTCGTTGGGAGTGAGATCGGGCAAAGAGACTTGGGGCAGGTCGTCGAGGAGGAAGGCTGGGGGGACATCACCCCCAACCGGGTCGCCTGAGGACGCTGGTGAGACCTCTCCTGAGAAGAGAGGGGGCAAGAGGGCGGCCCTGGCCTTGAGGGCGCGGCCGAGGCGCCAAAGGAGCTGGCGGCGGGGCAGGCTCCAGCAATCACAGCCGCCGGCCATGATGAGCGCCTCCAGTGCCTCCCGGCCCAATGCCGTTCGCCTGACCAGATCCTCGAGCCCGGTGAAGGGCCTGCTCCCTCGGGCCGCTACTACCGCCTTGCACACCTCGGGGCCGAACCCGTGCACGTAGTTGAGCCCCAGCCGGATAGCTCCATCCTCGATCGCGCACCGTTCCCCCGACAGGTTCACGTCCACCGGCAGCAGGCGGATGCCGTGGCGCTTGGCGTCCTCGACCACGACCGAGGGCGAGTAGAAGCCCATGGGCTGGTTATTGAGGAGCCCCACGAAGAAGGGCACGGGATGGTAGAGCTTGAGCCAGGCAGAGAAGTAGCTAAGGAGGGCAAAGGAGGCGGCGTGTGCCCGGTTGAACCCGAAGCCCGAGAAGGCGGACAGACGGTCGTAGACCTGATGGGCCTGGTCTTCGGGGACACCGTTGGCCACCGCCCCGCTTACGAAACGCTCCCGGAGGGCCTCCATCTCCTCATGGGAGCGCTTGCGGCTCATGGCCCGGCGCAGGAGCTCGGCCTCGCCGGCACTGAACCCGGCCACGTCCTGGGCGACCATGAGCACTTGTTCCTGGAAGATCACGATGCCCAGCGTGTCCTCTAGGGCTCGGCGCATGGCCGGGTGCTCGTAGCGTACCGGTTCCTGGCCGCGACGGCGCCGCAGGTAGGGGTGGACCATGCCTCCCTGGAGGGGGCCGGGCCGCACGAGGGCCACCTCCACCACTAGGTCGTTGAAGTTGCGTGGTCTCATCCGGGGCAGCATCTGAGCCTGCGCCCGAGACTCGACCTGGAAGACGCCAATGGTGTCACCCTGGCAGATCAGGTCGTAGACGGCCGGGTCGTCCAAGGAGAGACGATCCACCTCCGGTGGGTTGCCCGACTGGGCGCCTATCGCCTCTAGGGCCTCGTCTATGGCGGAGAGCATTGCCAGGCTGAGCAGGTCAATCTTGATCAGACCGGCATCTTCGGCCGAGTCCTTGTCCCACTGGATGACCACCCGTCCGGGCATGGTGGCCGGCTCCACCGGCACCACCTCGATCAGGGGCTTGCGGGTCACCACCATGCCGCCCACATGGATCCCCAGGTGCCGGGGGAAGCCGTCAATCTGCCGGCACAGGTCAAACAGCATCTGCCAGCGCTCGGTGTCGGCATCCTCGCCCAGGGCGGCGGACAGCGTCTCCGCGCTGACCTCCGAGGCCCGGCGGAAGTCGGTGGACTTGGCCACCCGGTCCAGTGCCTCCGGGGCAAAGCCCAGGGCCTTGCCCACGTCCCGGATGGCGCTGCGGGCGCGGAAGCTGACCAGGGTACACACCATGGCGGTGTGCTCCCAGCCGTAGCGCTCGTAGACGTACTGGATGACCTCCTCGCGCCGGTCCCGCTCGAAGTCCAGGTCAATGTCGGGCATGGCGTGATCTACGTTGTAGCGCTCCACGGAGAGGAAGCGCTCGAAGAGGAGGTTGTGAGCCAGTGGGTCTACGGCGGTGATGCCGAGCAGGTAGGCGACGATGGAGTTGGCGGCCGAGCCGCGGCCTTGGCAGCGGATGCCCTGCTGGCGAGCGTAGCGGACGAGGTCGTAGACGACCAGGAAGTACTCGCTCAGCCCTGTCTCCTGGATGACGGCCAGCTCGTGCTCTAGTTGGCGGGTGGCGGCCGCGAGGAGGTCGCCGGCTTGGCCGTCCCGCCTGCCAGAACGTCGGTCTCGCCTGTCGGCCCGTCTGCCTCGGTAGCGCCCCGGCAGCGCCTCCTCGCAGAGCTCCCTCAGGTGGTCGTGGGCCGTCATCCCCTCGGGCACCGGGTACTCGGGTACCGCTTGAGCGGAGAAGTCCAGCGTCACCTGGCAGCGCTCAGCGATGGCGACGGCGCCCTCCAGGGCCTGGGGCAGGTCAGCGAAGAGCTCGCTCATCTCCTCGGGCGAGCGCAGGTAGGCCTCCGAGTTGGGCCGGAGCAAAGGGCCAGCCTCGGCCAGGCTCACGTTGTGGCGGATGCACACCAGCACGTCCTGCAACCGGGACGCGTCTGGGGTGGCGTAGTGGACGTTGCCAGTAGCCACCAGGGGCAAGCCCAGGCGCTGGGCGATCTCAGCCAGGGCCAGGACCAGGGGACCGTCCTGACGTCGGTACTGGCGTTGAACCTCCACCGCGAAGTCACCCGGAGCAAACCAGGAGGCCATCTCGGCCATCACCCGCTCTGCCGCGGGCAGGTCTCCTTTCTGGATGAGCCGGGCGGCCGGGCCCCGGTCGCATCCACTCAGACAGATGAGTCCTTCGGAGTGCTCGGCGAGCAGAGTGGGGTCTAGCCGGGAGATCCCTTTGGGCTGGCGTCGGCGAGCATAGGAGATGAGCCGGGAGAGGTTGGCGTAGCCCTGGGCGTTGCGGGCCAGGAGCGTGAGATGGCTCTCGTCGGTGAGGGTCATCTCCGCGCCGGTGATGGGCCGGATGCCGGCCTTGATGGCTGCCTTGTAGAAGCGAATGCTGCCGTAGAGGCCGTCGTGGTCGGTAAGGGCCAGGGCCTCTAGTCCCAGCTCTTGGGCGCGCTGTATTAGGGCCTCGGGCGGAGACGCACCGTCGAGGAAGGAGAAATAGGAATGGCAGTGTAACTCTGCGTAGCCGGGCATTGAGCCGCCGTTCACAAAAAGTTGACTGATTCGCGGCAGAAGCCGATGTTACGCTAGAATGGTCCCGGTCGTAAACCGTCTCGGCCCCGCGGCTTCGACTGCGTGGTTGGGTTCTGGCACCACCGGGCTAAGCCTATGGGCTACCGGTGGTCTTCATTGGGGGACGGCAGGCGGCACGCAGGGCGACCAACTTGATCGTAGCGCCCGGGCATGCGCTCTGCGCCTGCACGGGTCCGTGCTGCCGCCCAGGTGATTTCATAGCTATACAGTGGGGCCTGGATTGGGAGTGGAGTATGCGGCTTTCGACAAAAGCCCGATATGCCGTGCGCGCCATGGTGGATTTGGCGCTCCACGGCACTGAGGGCACGGTGACTAGGGATGAGATCGCGGAGAGGCAGGCAATCTCGCCCCTGTACTTGTCACACATCCTTCTCAAGCTCGGCAAGGCTGACCTGGTGGTGAGCACCAAGGGTCCGGGCGGTGGCTATCAGCTGGCCAAGCACCCCTCCGAGATTCTGGTCGGAGACGTGGTGCGGGCGGTGGGGGAGCCCCTGGACCTGGTAGCCTGTGTGGCCCCAGGAGGAAGCAACTGCCCGCGAGTGGAGACCTGCGCTGCCCACCTACTCTGGGTTCGGCTCTCTAAGACCGTCCGAGAGACGCTGGACTCAGTCACCCTCGAGGAACTCACCCAACAGGCCCGGGAGGTCGCAGCCCTGGCCGGTGGGCCATCGCAGTAAAGCTCCAACAGGCAATCTGCCCCGAACCAAGATGGCCGGCAGTCCCAGACCGTAACAGGGTGGTCTGAGGAAGCCGGCCTCTGGCCATTCTTCAGCTGTCGCCGCTGAGCCCCCAGCCCAAGAGCTCAACCTGGCCCCAGGAGACGACCCCTTGGGGCATGGCGTGCTACAGGATCAGGCGGGCCCGGCGGAATCGCGCTCTGGCCGCGGCCAGGAGCACCGCGTCCATGACTGCCAGAACCGCGGCGACCCCGATCACCAGGCCGGTTGTTTGGGCGCCTGCTACGGCATTGAGCAGCCTGGCCTGCACCTCTTGGGGCAGGAGCTGAATCCCAAAGATGGGCACGAAGAGCAAGATCATGACGGCGATGCTGAGGGTCTGGGCGGCCTGACGCACGCTGGAGGCGCGCAGGGACACCAGCACGCCGGCGGAGGCGGCCAAGAGAGAGGCCAGCAAGCTCACGACCGGGATAGCCACCGCGGCCAGCGGGCGATAGAGCAGGAGCTGTCCCTCGCCGTACGCGACGTTGGTGGTGATGAGGCCGAGGATGGCGGCAATCATCGTCAGCCCCCAGCCGTAGCTCACCGCCCCCAGCACCTTGCCCAGCAGTATCGCCCAGTCCGAAAGGCGAGTGGCGAGCAACGCCTCCAGGGTGTGGC
>JBMNTK010000205.1:0-6836 GCA_050945695.1 Anaerolineae bacterium
CCGGCACCGCTGCAGGGCGGTTGCAGGCGTTTACGGGCATAGGTAGAATACAAACGGTCGAAACGGTTCAGGTAGGGGCCCTTTACCCGAACCTAGGCCGATCCCGAGGCGAGGTCCTCGTTGGTGACCGGGGCAACGAAGGCCCCCGCCTGAGGCTAGGCAAAGGGAGGATATCCCCATCAAGGTCGGTGCTACTCATGGGTTTGCGTGACCTGGTAGTGCTGCACAGCCTCCAGCATCAAGGCATCTCCTTGTGCCCGGAGGCCGGTTTGGCGCCGAACAGGTCCCCCCTGTGGGAGATCATCACCTCCACGCTCTCTCTCAGTGGCGCTCCCATCCTAACCTATGTGGCCTCGGAGCCCTTGGCCACGCGATCCCGGCGGGGGTTTATCCAGTTGCGCCTACTGCGCGGTCGCCCCGCCGCGGAGTTGCTGTATATCGCCCCCGGCCCTTCCCGCGACGGAGTCCCCCTGGTGTGGGACCGGCTTCTGGACCGAGTGGCAGCCTGGGTCTCCGCTCAGGGGGTGGCCCGGGTCCTGGCTGGCCTGCCCGCCGATGGGCCAGCGGAGGAAGCCTTTCGCCGTAATGGTTACATCCGCTACGCCACCGAGACGATCTACGGCCTCGAGACCGTCTCCGTGTCCACCGCCCGGCTCAGTGGCCGGCTTCGGCCCCTGCTGCCCCAGCGAGACGTCTGGTCCATGCAGCGCCTGTACTCCGCCATCACCCCGCTGCGGGTCCAACAGGCCGAGGGGTTGCTGCACGCGGGGTGGCACGTCCTGCCTGATGAGTGGAGCAGCCACGGCTGGACCCTCAACCTGGTGGCCGAAGACCACACCGGGTTCCGGGGCGAGCTCAGCCTCCGCCGTGGCGGCGACGCCCACTGGATGCGCATCAGCCTGCGGCCCGATTCGCTGGGCCTGGCAAGTGAGTTGGTTGACGATGCCCTCGCCCGAGTCGCTCGCTGGCCCGACCGGCCCCTGTACTGCGCCGTTCGGCACTACCAGGACCTCCTGGCTTCGGTGCTGATCAGGCGGGGCTTCACGCCGGTCATGGAGCGGGCCCTGACCGTCCGACCGACTGTCCTATGTGTGCGCCCGGCCCTGGAAGAGGCAATCCTGCGCATCCAAGGTGCATTGGGCACTGGGCTCAACTCCGCCGTGAATGAATCTCATAGCCGCGCCGCGAGACGCCGTCTGGCATCCGCCAGGGCCACGGCGGCGCCAGAGTGGAGCAATGACAGAAGTTAGGATTACAGACGACCTGGACGCCCTGTTAGCGGTGTTGCCCCCTCATGTAGAAGCGGCCATCCGCCGCATTGACGGCAAAGACGACCTGATCGAGGTAGTGCTCGACCTCGGTCGGGTGCCTGAGGCCCGCTACTTCGATCGCGAGGCCATCTTGGACGAGCGCGAGGTCACCGAGGCCGACCTGGAGCACGTCATCTCCCGTATCGGGACCTTCACCGACGAGAACCGGGCCGGGATCGAGCGGACCCTGCACCGGATCTCGGCCATGCGTAACCGGCACGGGCGCATCGTCGGGATCACGGCTCGGGTGGGTCGGGCTGTCTATGGCACCATAGATATCATCAAGGACATCGTCACCAGCGGGAAGAGCATCCTCCTCCTGGGCCGGCCGGGCGTGGGCAAGACCACCATGCTGCGCGAGGCGGCCCGGGTGCTAGCGGAGACTAACCGCGTTGTGATCGTGGATACCTCGAACGAGATCGGGGGTGATGGCGATATCCCTCACCCAGCCGTTGGTCGCGCCAGGCGCATGCAGGTGCCCACCCCGACGCGACAGCACGCGGTGATGATCGAGGCGGTGGAGAACCACATGCCTGAGGTCATCGTCATAGACGAGATCGGCACCGAGCTGGAGGCGGCGGCCGCCCGTACCATCGCCGAGCGGGGCGTGCAGCTGGTGGGAACGGCGCATGGCAACAGCCTCGATAACCTCATGCTCAACCCCACCCTCACCGACCTGGTGGGAGGCATCCAGAGCGTGACCCTGTCCGACGAGGAGGCCCGGCGCCGCGGCACCCAGAAGTCCATCCTGGAGCGCAAGGCGCCCCCCACCTTCGACGTGCTCATCGAGATCGTGGGCCGAGACCGGTTGGTAGTGCATCACGACGTGGCCTCGGCAGTGGACGCCATCCTGCGAGCCCGACCTCTGACCCCAGAGGTTCGCTACCGCGATGATCAGGGCCACGTCCACATAGAAGAGGCGCGAGTGACCAGCGCGCCCACCGTCACCGAAGCTTCCCGCCCGACGCCTAGCTTGGCCCCTCGCCAAGCCTACCGCCCGGAGGAGCAGCTCTCCGTCTTCCTCTACGGAGTCAGCCACAACCGCTTCCGCGACGCCGTGCAGGAGCTGGGTGTCCCCGCCCGCATCGCCCGCGGGCTGGAAGAGGCGGATGCGGTGATGACACTTCGCAACCACTACCGACGTCACCCGCAGGCCATCGCCGAGGCCGAGCGGCGCAACATACCCGTCTACGTCCTGCGCTCGAACACCGGGGAGCAGATCCGCGGGTCGCTGGTGACCATCTTCAACCTGCCCTACCAACCGGAGGAGATTCAGCGCGACCCGCTAGAGGAGACTCAGGCTGCTATCCGTCGGGTCCTGCAAGGGACGCCGTCGGTCGAGCTCAGCCCCCAGAGCAGCGAGATCCGCCGCCAGCAACACCTGCTGGCCCGCGAGGCCAGCTTGGTGTCCTATAGCCTGGGCAGCGAGCCCTATCGCCGGGTTCGCATCAGCCGGCCCCGCTAGACCATTGAGTCCAGACGCGTTGCGGGGACGGTTTATCACCTTCGAGGGCCCAGAGGGGGGCGGCAAGACCACCCAGCTGGAGCTTCTTCGCCGCTACCTGGAGACCCGGGGGCTAAGGCCATTGTGCCTGCGGGAGCCCGGTGCTACCATAGTCAGCGAACGCATCCGGGACCTGCTGCTAGACCCTGATCTGGAGGGGTTGGGTGCCCGAGCGGAAGCCCTGCTCTTCTGCGCCGCCCGGGCCGAGCTGGTGGCGAACCGCATTCGTCCCGCCCTCCAGGCCGGCCAGATCGTACTCTGTGACCGCTATGCCGACTCGACCCTGGCCTACCAGGGCTACGGCCGAGGGTTGCCGGTAGCAGAACTGGACGTGGTCAACCGGTTCGCGACGGGGGGACTAGAGCCGGATCTCACCCTCTGCCTGGATGTACCTATCGAGACCGGCCTTCAGCGCAAGCGGGTCGCCAGCGAGACCAACCGCATGGAGGCCGAGAGCCTGGCTTTCCACGAAAGGGTACGCCAGGGATTCTTGGAACTGGCTGCGCGCCAGCCCGAACGCTGGCGGGTGATTGACGCCACCCAGGCCCCCCACACGGTCGCCTCGGCCGTGCGCCGTTACGTTGACGCAATCCTGGAGGAGGCACTAGGAAATGAAACTGATCATAAGCATCGTAAATAGCGACGACGCCCGTGGCCTACTGGACCAGTTGGTAACCAGGGGGTTCCGTGCCACCGTGATCAGCACCACCGGCGGCTTCCTGCGGGAAGGCAATACCACCATGTTCATCGGCACCGAGGACGAGAAGGTGGACGAGGTGCTCCGGATCATCCGCCAGAGCAGCCACACCCGCACCCAGTACGTGAGCCCCCTGCCCCCCATCATGGAGCCGGGCGAGCTCTACACCCCCAACCCCATCGAGGTCCAGATCGGCGGTGCCACCGTGTTCGTGCTGAACGTGGAGCGGTTCGAGCGCTACTAGAGGACGGCTGGTTGGTGGGTAGCCGCCTGCTACCCACTGACCACTACAAATCGGGGTCGAACGCGTCCCCGCTCTCATAGCCGGAATCGTCGCCGGCCAGCCCGGGCATGGACCGCTCGATCTCTTCCGGGTCTTCCCCTGCCTCCAGGCGGCCTACGATCTCGTCGAACTCCTCGCCCAGGTCCTCACCCGCCTCCTGGCCCAATTGCCGCATCATGCGGCCCAGGGCGCGGGGATCGCCCTCGTCGAAGCCGTCCATCATCCCGTCGGCCAGGCTGTCTAGCCGTGCCTCCTCGGAACGCACCACTGCTACCCGGGAGACTAGCCGGCGGAGTTCCTCACTGCCGCAGCGGGTGCAACTGGGCCGGCTCCGCTCCATCTGAGCCACCGACCGCCACCAGATGGTCATCTTCCGGCCGCACCCACCACAACGGTACTCATAGACTGGCATGGATCGCCAACCTCTCTAGCATTGCGGAGATCTTCCCCAAGTATACACAGCATTGGGGAGGAGAGGGCAGTACGGACCTAGGCAGCTGTCTTCTTCTTGCGGGCCGCCGCCTGTTGGCGCCGCCGCACCAGGACCCCCGCCATCACTAGGGCCAGCACCACCGCCAGCCCCCGGATGAACGGCCCCTGCACATCCGTACCCAGCAGGATGGCGTGCGCCGTGGCCAACCAGAAAGCCAGATAGGTCAGCATGTGCAGAGACCGCCAGGCATCCCCCGCCGTGCGGCGCCACAGGGCGGCGGCGCTCGCGATCAGTAGCAGGTACCAGGCGGGCCTCCCGCCCCAGCGCAGGAACTCCCGGGGTGAGCTGAGCACCGGCACAAACAGGGCCAGTGATTGACTGCGCACGGCCGCCGAGATGGGGTGCACCATGAGCAGGACCAGGGCCGTCACCGCCAGGTAGTGATGCACCGTGAGGAAGGGGCGACCGAAGATGCGCAACATCTCCCGCAGGTAGGCAGAGGTCACCGCGGCGGCGAACACGCCCAGGTAACCAAGGAGCGCCGAGACGCGTATGACATGGTCCAGCGTCCGGCCAAACGGCCGCCTCGACACCAGGAACGCCACCAGTGCCGCCACCACCAGGAACCCTACCAGCAGATACCACGTTCTGTTGGGGCGCTTACTCTGAGCCAAAACGACGTCCTTTCGCCCTCGTCCCGGGCGAGGGTCCCTGACATCACCCACCGAATACGGTCAACAGCCTGAGGACCCGGCCAACCTCCTACGCGGATTGTTGTGCCCTCAGGCGCGCGATTATAATGGTTGTTGTCTACGTTAACAAGGGGCACTCGATGGGCACTCAGCTTATTCACGTAGGCTTCGGTGATTACGTCGCTGCTAACCGCATCCTGGCCGTCATCCGACCCGGCTCTGCGCCCGTCCGGAGATTGCTGGATGAGGCGGAGCGCAAGTCGCTGCTGGTGGATGTCACCCACGGACGTAAGACCAAAGCCATCATACTTCTGGATTCGGGCCATCTGATGCTGGCCGCCCTGCAACCCGAGACCGTCGCCAGCCGACTGGAGGAGCGCAGCGCGCGTGAAACCGTCGAAGAGTGAACGCAGCGAGACTCCGGTAGAAGGAGTTGCCGCTCTCCACGAGGTGAACGGGAGCTTTCTGTGGCAGCCCGCTCCCGTCATAGTGGTGATATCCGGCCCTTCGGGGGCAGGGAAGGACTCCGTCATCAACGAAGTGCGAAAGGTGGACGGCTCCATCCACTTCGTCGTCACCGCCACCTCCCGACCGCGCCGGTCGAATGAGGAAGACGGCCGCGACTATCACTTCTTCAGCCGCGAGGAGTTCGAGGAGCGCCTACGCCGGGGCGAGTTCCTGGAGTATGCCATCGTATACGGCGACTACAAGGGCGTGCCCCGCTGGGAGCTCACCCAGGCCCTAGAGTGCGGGCAGGACGTGGTCCTTCGGGTGGACGTTCAAGGGGCCCGCACCCTGCGTTCCATCCTCCCGGACGCAGTGTTCGTGTTCATCATGGCCGAGAGTGAGCAGGAGCACCTGCGCCGTATGCGCGGCCGCGGCAGTGAGGACGACTCCGCCCTGGCGGACCGGCTGGCCCGTCTGCGCCAGGAACTGCAGGCAGTGCCCGAGTTCGACTACGTGCTCATCAACCGCTGCGACGCCCTAGAGCAGACTGCCGCTCAACTGAAAGGCATCATCGCCACCGAGAAGCTTCGCGTAAACCGCACCCGCCCACGGATCGGCTGATCTCTCCCGCCGCTGGGGCCCAACCGCCCCCTTGCCCTCGTTTACCGGTACGTTTGTAGGCCACAGAGCCGTGGAGGCAGACATGTCAGTTGCTCAACCCTCGGAGATACGCCCAGCACAGTTCGCGGATGACCAGTGGTACCCCGCCTCTGCCGCCCGGTTGCGCCGCCAGATAGAGTCCCTCCTGGCTGAGGCCCCCCTGTTGGACCTGGGCCGTCCGTTGGGACTGGTGGCGCCTCACGCCGGGCTGCGCTTCTCCGGAGGCGTCGCTGCTCGGGCCTATCGCCAGCTCGAGGGCCACAGCTATGACCTGGTAGTGGTGCTCTCGCCCCTGCACCGCCGGCCCATCGGCCCCTTTGCGGCCACAGCCTACCGCTACTACTCCACCCCCCTGGGGCTCATCCCGGTGGAGGAGGATCTCCTCAACGCGCTGGGCTCGTCCCTGCCGCTGAAACGGGTCCAGGTGGATGACGAGCACTCCTTGGAGATCCAGCTTCCCTTCCTTCAGCACCAACTGGGGGAGTTCGACCTCTTGCCCATCATGATGGGTGACCAGAGCCCGGCGGCGGGACAAGCCCTGGCTGCCGCCCTCGCTCCCATGCTGGAAGGTCGGCAGGCCCTGGTGGTGGCCAGCAGCGACCTCAGCCACTTCCACGACTACCAGACCGCGGTCGAGCTCGACCAGGGGCTGGTGGAGAGGCTCGCCGCCTACGACCCCGAGGGGCTGATCCGGATGCTGGACCGGGGCGAGGCCGAAGCCTGCGGTGGCGGCCCCATCTACACCGCGCTGATCCTCTGCCGGGCCCTGGGGGCCGGGCAGGTCCGCGTCCTCCAGTACGCCAACTCCGG
>JBMNTK010000206.1:0-6785 GCA_050945695.1 Anaerolineae bacterium
GGTAGACATCTCCTACTGGCCGGATACGTTGAGCCGGTGGGAGCAGGAGGGCCTCCCGCCAGGGACTGACCCCCGCGATTACTTCGGCCTGGACCGGATACATACCGTCGGGATCGACTCCACTCTACGTCTCCCCACTTCCATCCAGGAGGAGACCGAGTCCTATCGCCTCGAGTGGGACGCCAACGGGGTCCTGATGAAGGCCTGGAAGAGCTCGTACGCTCCACCCGCCGAGGTAGACTGGAGGATCACTTCGTTCTCGGAGTGGCGCCAGGTGAGGCATCGCCTTGCCCCTGGTCCCGATCGACTGAATGAGGGGGCGCGCCAGGCGGCCATTGATGCTCGCAACCGGGGCTCATTCGTGGTCATATCTCCGATCGAGCCGGCCTGGTTCTTCATCCGCACGGTAGGGGCGGAGACGGCGCTCCCCGCGATGCTGGAGGAGCCGGAGTTCTTCGACGATGTGCTGGACGCGGTGACGGAGCTCGTGCTGGGGATGCTGGACGAGGTCCGTCGGCAGGACATACCGGTTGATGCCCTCTGGTTCTTCAGCGACCTGTGCTATCGCAATGGCATGCTCTTCTCGCCTCGCGTCTACAGGAGGCACGTGCTGCCCCGCGTGTCCCGGATTTGCGAGGCTTGCCATGCCCACGGCCTCAAGGTCATCTACCACTGCGACGGCCACGTCTCCGAGTTCATACCGCTGCTGATCGAGGCCGGCGTTGACTGCTTGCAGCCCCTGGAGGCGCGAGCGGGCAATGACGTCCGGGATTACCGGAAGCAGTACGGCCATGACATCGCCTTCTTCGGCAACATCAACGCTGACGTGGTAGCGACGGGGGACCGACACGCCATCGAGGAAGAGGTGAGGTCGAAGATAGGGTACGCCAAGGAGGGAGGCGGCTACCTCTACCACATAGACCATTCTGTGCCCCCGGGTGTCAGCTTCGCCGCGTACTCCTGGTTGATGGAGTGCGTCCGGAAGTATGGACGATACGACTAGCCAGTCAGTCATTCCGGACCAACCGATAGCCTTGTCTGAGCGCCTGACGGCGGTCAGGGTGCTGAGCGATCATCCATTGGCGGTGGCTGAGCACGGGGAATCCCTGGTCCTGATGGTAGCGGACTGGCCCGGAGATGCTTTCACGCTCTGGTTTCCGGAGAGCATTAACGTGCCGGAGGTGGGCTGCATGGCCGCCAACTGGCGGCGCAGTGGCCCTATCAACTGGCGGGTGGATCCGCGATCCAGGACGCTCTGGCACACCGACCAGGGCTCAGCCTACGCCTACCGCGCACGAGTGTGGGCTCGCGGAGCCACACTGCTTATGCGGCTCAGTCTGCGCAACTGTGGTGAGGACGCATGGTCGTCGGGATGGCTCAATATCTGTCTGAGGATGTGCCACGCGGCGGGTTTCATTGACACGTCGCTGGGCAGAACGCAGGCCCGCTTCAGTGGGGAATGGAAGAGCTTGGCCTCCCTTCTGCCGACCGGCGATGTTCCCAGCCACATGCTCGTGGAAGGACCGTGCGCTACCCCCTACTACCGGGAATCCCTCCGGCAGTGGGCGGACTACATTCCGGAGGCTCGCGCCGACGCTCACGAGGTCATCAGGGTAAGCCACGACGGAGAGCGGGCCGTAGTCATTAGGTGCACCGCGAGCGCCGGCCTGGTTGCCAACCTCGCCGACAACATGCACTGCCTTCACAGCAACCCAGCCATTCCCCGCTTGGCGCCCCACCACGAAGCTGAGATCGATGCCTCAGTTGAGTTCCTCAGCCGAGGCCTGTGCGACCGCTTTCCGCAGGTTGTGGGACCGCAATGCAGTAGAGGGAGAGAGAATGCCTGACGAGATCACCATCGACTACGAGGACATAGACCGCCGTCGCCAGGCCCTGTACGAGGGGTTCGACGCCTACTTCACCCGTCGCTGTCACGAGGCCTTCGCCTCTCGGGCCGAGCACTGGGACCGGCACTACACCAGCCTCGCCGAATACGAGCGCTCGGTGGAACCGATGCGCGCTCGTTTCGCCGCCATGATTGGCTACGGAGGCCAACCTGAGTGTGATCCCGAGCCTCGCTGGGAGGACCTGGGGCAGACTGACGCCTATGCCATCAAGCGCCTGTGGTTGCAGGTCCTGCCCGAGGTCTGGGAGGACGCGCTGTTCCTGGTTCCCCACGGCTCCCAACGGCGCCCTCTGGTCGTGGCCCAACATGGCCTCTGTGGTACTCCGGAAGAGGCGTGTGGCTTCGTCCACGACGCGATCAAGCCCGACTACAGCTATCACCGCATGGGCATACGCCTGGCAGAGCGCGGCTTCGTCGTGCTGGCGCCCCACATGGTGGGCGGCTTCGGCACAAACGAGGGAGGGGCTCGGTACGTGCCCTCTCTTGGCGAACAGGAATGGGCTCGGGCCCGGACTCAGCTCTACCGCAAGGCCTACCTCATCGGCGAGCGCCTGATCGGCACGGAGTTCATGTGCACCTCTCGGCTGCTGGACTACGTGTCGACCCTGCCGGAAGTGGACCCGGACCGCATCGGGTTCTATGGGCTGAGCCAGGGCGGGCAAAGCGCCCTCTTCTTCCCGGCGGTGGAGACCCGCATCAAGGCTACTGTGTCCTCAGCGTTCTTCCAGCGCCGCATCGGCAAGATGATTGACTACGACTACGCCCGTACCCCCTACGTCAAGACCTTCGAGGAAGACAAGTTCTTCGCTAACTGGCTCAGGTACTTCGACGACTCGGATGTGGTGAGCCTGATCTGTCCCCGAGCTTTCGCTGCTGAGACTGGCCGTCTGGACGGCGCCGTGTGGTACGAGGCTTCACGGGCGGCGTACGAGGACGCCCGCGAGCACTATCGCCGTCTGGGCATCGAGGACAGGATAGCCTACTTCGAGCACGACGAGGGCCACATCGCCAGGGGGATCGAGAGCATAGACTGGCTGGCCCGTCACCTGACGCTCGACTGAACCAGGAGAGGCAGGGTGCCCTGACGGCGGCGCGTGGCGACCGGAGAGCCCCGGCCGTCTGCCTCATTGGAGGGAGGACACAGGCATGAGTATGACGTCGCGAGAGCGGTTCCGTGCTATCACTAGCTTCCAGAAGCCTGACCGGGTCCCCCTGTGGGATCTAGAGGGCTTCACGGAGCAGGCCATCCGCCGCTGGTGCACGGAAGGGTTCCCTTGGGGCCGCGATATCCGGGAGTATGTCGGCTTTGACGCCAACACCTTCCTGCCCATCAACACTGGCCCCATACCGGCCTTCGTCCAACGCACCCTCTCGTCTGATCCGGAGTGGACCACCTACACGGACGAGTTCGGGTTTACGGTACGCCGGCTCAAGGCTCAGGCCGTGTCTCCCATTGTCTACGTGTACGTCAAGGGTTCGGTCGAGACGCGCGAGGACTGGGAGGCGATGAAACGCCGCTACGACCCCACTGATATCAGGCGGCTGCCCCTCAGCTGGGGGCCGGAGCTTCTGGAGGTGTACCGGAGCAGCAGCAGTGCCATTGGCCTGAGCATGATGTGGGGGCCGGGGCGGGGTCCCAAGAATGGCTACATGCTGGGCCTGGAGCGGTTCCTGACCGCGCTCCACGACGAGCCGGACTTCGTGCACGACATCTTCGATTTCTGGGCCGACTTCACCATCGCCCTCTGGGGCCCGATCGTGGAGAGCGTCCCGGTGGACTACGTCGTGCTGAACGAGGACGGCCTGGCCTACAAGACGACCAGCCTGATCGGACCGGAGACCTACCGGCGCTTCTGGAAGCCCTACGTGAGCCGTGTGATCGAGTTCCTGCGCGGCAAGGGTGTGAAGGTCTTCTCGTTCTACACCAGTGGCAACATCGAGCCGCTGATACCGGTGCTGCTGGAGACGGGGTTCAACCTGTTCGGGCCGCTGGAGGTGGCAGCGGGCATGGATGCTATCAAGCTCCGCCGGGAGTACGGGCGGGACGTGCTGCTCTACGGCAACATCGCTCGCCAGGCGCTCATGGATGGGCCGGAGGCGGTGGAGCGGGAGGTCATGAGCAAGGTGCCGTGGCTCATGGAGCAGGGCGGATACATCCCTGCCGTGGATGACATGATCCTGCCCGACATCTCTTTCGCGTCGTTCATGCGCTACGTGGAGCTGATACGGGGCATGGAGCTGGACTGAAGCAATTCGCGCCGGCGAACGTCACGCGTGTGACCGCGGCCAATGAACAACCTAGCCTCAAAGGAAACCGGGGCCCACAGGGGCCCCGGTTCTCGTTGAGCGTGCCCTATCGCACGAGATCAGTCGATGGTGAAGGTCACGTCGTAGCTTACCAGCACGGTGAGGCCCGGGTTGATACGATTGACGGCCACCGACCAGACGTATTCGCCCGGAGCGAGAGTGCCGGCGGCTAGCGCGTAGTCCCAGTGTGACTCCCGACTCCCTCAAGGCTGGCGGGAAGATGCCTTCTCCACACGCGTGGGGATGAACAATCCTGGAGCCGCCCTATGGGACGACCACCACGTCGTACCCGGAGGGGATGACGCTGGCATCGTAGCTTCGGCTGTCGCCCCGCTCGAAGGTGACGGTGGCCCGGTACTGAGCGCCCGGGAGCAGCAACACCGACCCTGCCCCGCCGGCGGATACCTCGCTGTAGCCGATGGTCGCGCCTTCCGGTCCGTAGAGCGTGCCTATGATCAGCGGATCCTGGACAGCGACCGGGTGCTGGTTCTCGAAGGTGACGTCAATGGCCCAGCCCTGAACGGTGAGTCGCAGGTCCTGGGAGAGCACGGTGAGGTAACCGGTGGGCTCCCAGTCCACGCTGGTCCGATAGGAGCTCCACGCGCTCACCGGAGCGTCGCTGACGACGCGGAAGGGACGCTTGCCCCCGGGCGGTACGATCTCAAAGGGGTCGGTGGTGGTGCTGATGGTGTCCACAGCGAAGCCGGAACCATCGAGCAGGTGCACGGTCACCTCATGGAGCCAGATCGCCTCGGAGGTGTTGTTCCGCACCTCTCCAAAGAAGGCCAGGACATCATTCGCCGAATTCTGACGGAGATTGACGACCTCGACGCCGAGGCTCTCCGTACCCGCTCGGGCAACGAAGGGCACGAAGATCAGCTCCTGGGCATGGGCCGTGATCAGACTACCGAGAAGGAAACCGGTCGCCAGTATCACTAAGTGCGTCCTGGAGCGCCCCCGCATGACTACCTCCCTGAGCCCTGCCACGTGCGGCCAACTACCAACAACACAGGCCCAGTATACTCACTCCCGGCCGGGCGCAAAGGAGGCGGGCCGGGGGCAGCGTACCGGGCCTGTCGGGGCTAGGGGGCGGCGTGGCCGCCTGATCGCCGTTTCGTCACCGTCTCCACGTGATGGGAATTCCAGTCACCCCTGCGACAGGGCCATAGTCCATGGCAAGCGCCGACCCCGTGGCCGCCTTTACTCGAGGCCGAGGAGCCTGATGGCGTTCTCCCGGGCCACCTTGTTGAAGACCGTCTCGCTGATCTTGCCGGAATCCCTCCACTCCAGCAGCAGGTCAATCAGGGGCAGCGGCATGGTGGGGGAGAGGATGTCGGTGCCGAACAGGAGCCGGTCCTGGAACTCGGTGAGGAACCGCGGGCCGTACTCATGGTCGCGGTTGAACGCATTGTAGGCCGTGAAGTCGGACAGATCCCCGTAGAGGTTGGGGTAACGGCGAAACAGCACCGGTACCACTCCCTCCTCTTTGACGGGCCCGGTGGGGAGGCGGCCGACTTGGCCACGGGGGCCGAAGACGAACCCCCGCTCGGCCGGGGTCTCCAGCCGGGCGATCTCCGACCAGAACACGGGGCCGTGGCCGAGCAGCACTAGGTCGGGGAACTTCTGCAGCGTATGTTCCAGCTGAGGCAGCCCCGGGTCGTCGTAGAGGCCGAAGTCGCCGCTGAGCTGATCTGACCCATCGAAGATGACGGGCAGCCCCACCTCCTCGGCGTGCCGGAACAGGTTCTGGACCATGGGGTGCATGACGGGAAGGTTGGGCATCACCTCGCCGATGCCCCGGCACCCTTTGTCCTTGTAGTAACGCAGGAGGTCGCCCAGCGGGGCATCGGCCGAGTTGGTCAACGCCCGGGGATCCACGTTGCAGAAGGGGATGAGCCGGTCGGGATACTGCTCCGCCATGTCGAGAATTTCCTCGTTGGCCTGGGGCAGGTAGATCTCGGGGCTAACGATGGGCAGGACCGCGCCTCGCTCGATGCCGACCTCGTCGTAGCGGGCGATGACCTCCTCGGCGGTGCAGAACCGCACCGGCATGGGGGGCGGCGCCTTGCGGTAGGCGTGGGCGTGGATGTCTATGAACATGCTGCTGCTCCCGACCAGAGGTTGGGTAGGGGCCGCCCGGAAGGGTGGCCCCGCGGTCTCAGCCTATGTGGAGCGTCCGCGTGCGTCTATGGGCCAGACATCCACGACGCGCTCGCCCTGGACGATGTAGTAGCGCTCGTGCAGGTTGATGGTAGTGCAGCCGTGGGAGGGGATGAGCTCCACCTTGTCCCCCAGCCGCAGTGAGGCCGCCCCAGGACCATCGAGCGTGCCGTGCTCCTCAGAGAGCTTGACGGTGGTCAGACCCTCGGGCCGGGCCACGGGGGGCATCCCGAACTCGGGGGTGATGGACTTCATGCCCGCATCGGTGATGACCCGCTCGGAGGTTGGCTTGCTGATCACGGTGGCCAGCACGGTCATCGCGGGCTTGAACTCGGGCACTATGCCGGAGTAGCGCGCGTCCATGGTCACGTAGGAGCCGGCCTGGACCTCGTCCACTCCGGGGTAGTTGCCG
>JBMNTK010000207.1:0-6703 GCA_050945695.1 Anaerolineae bacterium
AAGCTGGAGCTGTAGACCGTTTCACCCCGTTCCATTCGAGCATCAACGAGGAGGATACACCGATGGCTTACGATCTGAAGGGGTTCAAGTTCGACTCCACCGCCTTCTTCACTCAGAAGATGAAGGATTGCATCACTGAGATCCGGGTGGATCGCCCCAACATCGTCCAGGCTGAGGCCATGGCCCGCCGCCGCCGTTCCACCCTGACCACCAACGGCAAGCTCTGCATCCTGGCCACCGACCATCCGGCCCGCCGCGTCACCGGCGTGGGCAGTGAGCCCTTCCTGATGGCCGACCGGCTCGGGTACCTGGGGCGCGTCCTGCGCGTGATCGCCGCCAGCGACTTCGACGGCGTCATGGGCCCCACGGACATCATCGAAGACCTGTTCATCATGAACTACCTGGTACGTCAGGGCGGCGGCCCTTCGTTCCTGGACAACAAGGTCATCATCGGCTGCATGAACCGCGGCGGCCTGGCCGGCACCGTGTTCGAGATGGACGACCGGATGACCTCCTTCACCGCGGAGAGCATCGCCCGTCTCGGCCTCGACGGCGCCAAGATCATGTTCCGTCTGGACGTAGACAACCCCGACTCTCTGGCCACCATCGAGTACTGCGCTCAGGCCATCACGGCCATGAATAGCTACGGGCTGCCCACGTTCCTCGAGCCGCTGCCGGTCCGCAAGGAGGGCACCAAGTATCCGACCCTCAAGCAGGCCGACGAGTTGGCCCGGATCGCCGGTATCGCCAGCGCCCTGGGCGACTCCAGCATGAACCTGTGGCTCAAGCTCCCGTATGCTGATGGCTACGACAGGGTGGCCAACGCCACGACTCAGCCCATCCTCATGCTGGGTGGTGAGGCCAAGGGTGATCCCACCCCGACCCTGCAGGAGTTCGCCAACGGCATGAAGGCCGGTGCGAACGTGCGCGGTGCCCTGGTTGGGCGCAACGTCCTCTACCCCGGCGACGACGACCCGATGGCAGTGGCTATGGCCATCCAGAAGATCGTGCAGGACGGCATCAGCGCTGACGAGGCAGTCGAGTACCTGATGAGCATCCGGGGCCAGAACATGGACCTGCTCCAGAAGTACTTGAGCTGCGATGACGGTTGCTGCTGCTGCGGCTAGGTAGAGCCTTGGAGCTGAGGGCCGCCCTGGACGGCCCTCAGCAGGTGGTAGACTGAGACTCGATATAGAGCCACCGGTATCTACCGTGCACCGGTGCGAAACCGAATCCAAGGTGGGATCCGCAAGTTCCGCTTGGGAGACCAAGCCGTTCCCACCTTGGATTCGGTCTAGGTGGCTCTGCTCGATCACTGGCTAAGGAGAGGGTGGACATGGCTAGCGGACTCAAAGGCAACCTGGTGGTAGCCCAGTCGGGTGGCCCCACGGCTGTCATCAACGCCAGCGTGGCGGGGGTGGCAGAGGAAGCTTTCAAGAATTCGGACCTGATTCCTGGGGTATACGGCTCGCTTCACGGCATCGAGGGGATCCTCTACGAGGACCTGATTGACTTGGGCGCAGAAGACCGGGCCACCATCTCGGGGCTCACCAGGACCCCGGCGGCCGCCCTGGGCTCGTGCCGTCACAAGCTGACCGAAGACGACTACGACCGTATCATCCAGGTCTTCAAGGCCCACGACATCCGCTACTTCTTCTACATCGGCGGAAACGACTCCATGGACACCGCCAACCGGGTCAGCCGGCTGGGGGCAGAGCAGGGCTACGAAGTCCGGGCTGTCGGCATCCCCAAGACGATTGACAACGACCTAGACTATACCGACCACTGCCCCGGTTTCGGCAGCGTGGCCCGCTGGGTGGCTACGTCTGTGCGCGATGCCGGCCTGGACACCGAGGCCATCGGTGTGGTGGACAAGGTCAAGATCGTGGAGATCATGGGCCGCAACGCCGGCTGGATCACTGCCGCCAGCGCCCTGGCGCGTGACCACGAGGACGCCGCCCCGCACCTGATCTACGTTCCGGAGAAGCCCATCAACCTCGACCGGTTCCTGGGCGACGTCCAGAACGTGTACGACCGCCTGGGCTACTGCCTGATCACCGTCTGCGAGGGTGTCAAGGGCGAGGATGGCAAGCCTCTCATGGCCTCTACCTCCGCCATCAACCTCGATGCCTTCGGGCATGCTCAGATGGGCGGCGTGGCCAGCTACCTCTGCGACCTCATCGCCGACAAGCTCAAGCTCAAGGCTCGCTTCGACAAGCCGGGAACCATCCAGCGCGTCTCTGCCGCGCTCCAGTCGCCGGTGGACCGGGACGAGGCCTACGGCGCGGGTGCGGAAGCGGTGCGGCAGGCCATCGCCGGCGTGACCGGCAAGATGGTCACCATCGAGCGCCTGAGCGACGAGCCCTATCGCAGCGGCTACGGGCTGGTGGACCTGGACAAGGTGGCCAACGCCGAGAAGCTGATCCCGGACGAGTTCCTCAATGAGGCCGGCAACGACGTGACCGAGGCCTTCCTCAAATACGCTCGTCCGCTGATCGGCGGCCCGCTGCCTGAGTATGCTTACCTCAAGAAGGTAGCCGTACCCAAGAAGGTCTCGTAGGGAGAGTGTTGGTCGCAAAGGGGCAGGGCATCCCTGGCCCCTTTGGCCTGTCTCTAGGAGTGGTACCATGCGAAAGATCAAGATCACGGCGGGCGGGGTGAGCGCCACCGCGACCCTGAACGATAGCCCCACCGCTAACGCTCTCTGGGAGGCCCTGCCCATCAGCGCCCGGGCCAGCACTTGGGGGGACGAGATCTACTTCTCTATCCCAGTGAATGCGGGCCTGGAGCCGGGGGCGCAAGAGGTGGTTGAGCTAGGCGACGTGGGCTACTGGCCGCCTGGGTCAGCCTTCTGCATCTTCTTCGGGCGCACCCCGGTGAGCGGGCCCGGTGAGATCCGGCCTGCCAGCGCGGTGAACGTGCTGGGGAAGATTGACGGGGACCCGAAGGTCTTCAAGGCCGTCAGCAGCGGCGCCTCTGTCACCATCGAGCGCGCCTGATCGCTAAACCACACCGCCCCGGCCAACCGGGGCGGTGTTTCTGTCGGTAGGAGAGGGTTGTTTCATGAAGGTGAGGCTGGCCTACGGAAAGGGATGGCTGGAGCTCGATCTGCCCGGCGAGGTGAGCGTGCTGGAGCGGGAGGACACCCCCGGGCTGCCTGATGAGGCCCAGGCCATCCGCCAGGCGCTCCGAGCCCCCCTCGGCACGCCGCCCCTGCGTGACATGGTGAGCCCCGGCGATCGGGTGGCCGTGGTGTTCAGCGACATCACCCGGCCCATGCCCAATGATCGGGTGCTGCCGGTACTGCTGGATGAGCTCTCGCACGTGCCCCCGGAGAACGTCCTGCTCATCAATGCCCTGGGCACCCACCGTCCCCAGACGGAGGCGGAGCTGCGCGGGATGCTGGGCGACGAGCTGGTGGACCGCTACCCCATCATCCAGCACGATGCCTGGAAGGCCGAGGACCTGGTGCAGGTAGGGACGTGTGAGCGGGGGTTCCCCATCCTGGTCAACCGCCACTACCTGGAGGCGGACGTCCGCATCCTCACCGGCTTCGTGGAGCCGCACTTCTTCGCCGGGTTCAGCGGTGGCCCGAAGGCAGTGCTTCCGGGCGTGGCGGGGATCGAGACCATCCTGCACGCGCACGACTACGAGATGGTGGCCCACCCCGGGAGCACCTGGCTGCAGACTGAGGGCAACCCGATGTACGCCCTCATCGAGCGGGCTGCTCTCCTGACCAAGCCCAGCTTCATCCTCAACGTGACCCTGAACCGGGACAAACGAATCTCGGCGGTGTATGCCGGCGATATGCTGGAGGCGCACCGAGCAGCCCGCGAGTTCGTGCGCCGTACCGCCCTCCTGCCAGTGGAGCGGCCCTTCGACGTGGTGGTGACAGGCAACGGTGGCTACCCGCTGGACCTCAACCTGTACCAGGCGGTGAAGGGGATGAGCGCGGCGGCGCGGGTGGTGCGCCCGGGCGGAGCCATCGTCATGGCGGCCGAGTGCTGGGATGGCCTGCCCGGCCACGGTCGCTACGCCGAGCTCATCTGCAGCGCGGAGTCACCACAGGCGCTCCTGGACAGCATCTGCGCCTACCCGGAGCCGGTGCACGATCAGTGGCAGGCCCAGGTGCAGGCGCAGCTTCAGCTCCATGCCGACATCTACGTCCATAGCACCTGCCTGAGTGAGGAGCAGATCCGGCGGGCGATGCTTCTGCCCTCTTCGGACGTGGCAGAGACGGTAGCACGGCTGGTGGCGGAGAAAGGTCCCAGGGTGGGCGTTTTGCCCGAGGGCCCCTTCGTCGTGCCGACGCTGGTATCCTGACGCGGGGTGAGTGCTGCCCCTTGGGCGCCTCAGGTCTGACCCCCGAGCCACACCCTGAGGAGTGCACGCCATCCCTCACGCAAAGACGCCAAGCCGCAAAGGCCTGAAGGATAGGCGACTTGGCGTCTTTGCGTCTTTGCGTGAGGCCTCCGGCTGAGGCGCCGGCCCTGGAAGTGTACCCCCATTTGCCCGTGCGCCGGGCGGCGGCCATACTCAAACCTAAGGGAGGGGACTGACTGATGGCTGACCTCAAAGCATCTTGCCGCCGCATTATGGCCGCCTACCGGGGCGAGCCCGCCGATCGCGTCCCGATCATGTCGCCCATTAGCTGGAGCCCGATGCGCAGCATTGACACCGAGAAGCCCGGTGGCTGGCGGGCCGACCCGGACTTCATCCGTGTGGCTCGGCTGGTCGAGGAGTACTGCGACCCTCGTCCGCCCTACAACGCCGTCCCGTTCCCGAGGGTGTTCTCTCGGTTGGGATACCAGCGGTTCTGCGAGGTGTCGGATGATCTGGTGATCGAGCTCCCGGTGGAGAAGGTCGGCCCGATCCGCACCCGCCATACCTACGTCCTGCCGACTCCCAAGGGTGACCTGACCTGGGCCTACGAACAGGACGAGGGCATCGAGACCAACTGGGATGTGAAGAAGACCATCGAGACGCCCGAGGACGTCGAGAAGCTGATGAGCGTCCCCTTCACCTTCGAGAAGCCCGACTCCTCGCTGTTCGAGCCCTTCCGGGCCTATCGGCGCGAGTTTGGGCGAGACTGCATCGGCGGTGCCGGCATCAACTCCATGGTGGCCATGTTGGTGGGCATGATGGACTACGAGCTGGTCCTGGAGTGGGTGCTCACCCAGCCGGACCTAATCAAGCTGCTGGCCGATGCCTGGCTGGAGCGGACCTGGGCCAAGGTGGACTTCCTCCTCTCCGAGGGCGTGGGGCCCTTCTGGCACTTCAACGGGGTAGAGCGGGCTGCACCTCCCATGATGGGGCCCAAGCAGTGGGAGGAGCTGGTGGTGCCCTACGATGGCGAGATCATGCGCCGCATCAAGGAGCGTGATCCGGAAGCCATCATCCACGTGCACTGCCATGGCCGCTGCGGCACCCTGATAGACTCCTGGCTGGAGCTAGGGGTGGACTCCATTGATCCGGTGGAGCCGCCTCCACAGGGTGACATCGAGTTTGCCGACGCAAAGCGGCGCGTGGACGGGCGCATGACCCTCTACGGCAACATCGAGTTCTGCTGGATGGACCTCAACGAGCCGGACGAGATCGAGGAAGCCGTGCGGCGGGCCATCGAGGATGGCGGCAAGCAGCACACGATCCTCTACCCTTCGGCAGCGCCGCACCAGCGGCATTCGCCGCGCTTCACCGCGAACGCCATCCGCTACATCGAGGCCGGGCTCAAGTACGGAGCGTTGTAGACGCGCCCGCCGGGCTAGTAGCATAAGCACACGAGAGCCTGCCCCGTCGTTCTGGGGGGCAGGCTCTCTTTGTTCACACTGACGCTACCGTGGCGCGGCCTCTCACGGGTTCCGGAACCACACCTGCCCGACTCGTTCTCCTGATCGGGTAGTGTACCGGAGGGCGGGGAACAGGACGTACACCTCGTTGGTGTCAGGGAAGTACAGCGCGGTAGCGTGCTCGAATCGCTGCACGGTGGCGGTGGTGTAGCTCTCCGGACCCAGGGCGAAGCCCAGGCCCCGCGTGCTGCGGCCGTAGAACATCTCTCGCCATATGGCCCCAAACCCCATGACCGGCACCGTCAACCCCGGGGGCGCCTGCAGGTCCCCATTGTTGGGGCCACCCGGCTGCCAGATGTCGGGATAGGTCTCCCAGAAGTCTGGGCACTGGTCCGCATGCAGCCCTGTGGTGCCCCCGAACAGGACGTAGATCCGGCTCTCAAGCTCGCGCCAGAGGAACACCGTGTCCTGGGACGTACAGGCACCGGTGCTGAAGGTCCCGAAATGCTGGCGGGACACCTGCTCGCTGTAGGCCGGGCCCAGGGGCTGACCGGGATGGTTGTGGCTGAGCTGTCCCTGTATGCCGACCGGGTAGTCGCGCCATGCGGACTGGAAGACGGAGGCGATGGGGAAGGCCGGGGTAGGGGTGGCGGTAGCGGTGGCCGTGGCCGTCGCGGTGGGAGTGGGCGATGGGCCGGGGGTAGGCGTCGCGGTGGGCGTATCGGTGGGCGGCACCGGCGAGGGCGTATCCGTAGGAGTAGCCGTGGCGGTGGGCGTCGGTGTGTCCGTCGGCGGCACGGGCGTGACCGGGTCGGCGGCCTGCTGGGTGACCGTCACCGCAAGGGTGGCGGACGGTGCCTCCTGGGGCGTAGGGCTGGGCGCTGCCGGCAAGGGGGTGACCACCGTCGCGGCCACGG